>JBARMS010000141.1:0-2900 GCA_049802575.1 Acidobacteriaceae bacterium
GACCAGAACCGATCCGAGAATGAAGAACTTGCAGAATGCGCCGAACGCAGTTTCATCAAAGGCAAATGGGACTGTCGCCAAAGCGGCAAGCAGGTTTGCGAACGGACCGGCCAGGACCCGAAACAAATAACGTCCACAAATTCCGGAAAGGCGAAACGGACGCGTGGCCATTCTTGTATGCCCTGAAGTGAGCAAACCCCAACGAAAATCGAATTTCCATGTCCACTTGTTGTCCTCAGCGCGTTTCCACTCAACCGGGCCGACTCGAACACTTTGAGGAGTAAATCGACAGATCAAGCCCGCAGTGAGATGTCCTGCTTCGTGGACAATCACCAGCAGGAGGTAGAGCGCATAGACAAGCAGGACGAGACCCGCACAGACCGCGACGCCGTACACGACACGATCATAATGCCCGAAATCAGGCACCGGAAAGCTGTGCGGTGAAGCTGTCCAGCGCCAGCGACCGGAGCAGGTTGCGACGCATACCGGATTCCACTTGCCGTAAGCCGCGCGCGGCGGATTCGATCCAGTCGACGGTGACGGTATTGGCCATAGCTTCGAGTTCGCGGGCGAGATCAATGTTGCGGATGAGCTGCGGAGTGCCGGCTTTGAGCAACAGCAGGTCTTCGAGCAGCGAAGCGGCGGCACGGAGCAAGCCTTCGGTTTTCTGCTGTCCGTCGGCGCCGGCACGATAAGTCTCCGTCGTACGGAAAAGCGCAGAATAGTCCGGCTCCACGGTTGCGGTGCGCAACAGGAGCAGGGCGTCGGCGCGGCTGGCGAGCCACGTGGGGAGGTCGAAGCCGAGGGCACGGCCGATGGCGCCTTCCGAAAGCCGTGCGATGAGGCCGCGCTCAGCAGGTTTGGTCGCCGGACGGCGCTGAGCAAGAAGTTTTTCGATTTGATCAACGGGAATGGCGCCCAGGCGCGCAATGCCGGCGCGCGAGCGGATGGTGGGCAGTAATTCTCCGGTGTTTTCCGCGAGCAAAATGATGGTCGCGTGCGCGGGCGGTTCCTCAAGAACTTTGAGCAGGGAATTGGCCGCCTCCTTCATGAACGCGGAACTGGTGAAGATGTAAACGGCGCGGCGACCTTCCGCGGGCATGCGATAGATTTCGTGGATCAGCTGGCGAACCTGGCCGACTTTGATGAGCAGTTGCGGCGGATCGGGCGGGATGACGAGGACGTCGGGGTGGGTCTGGATGAGGATGCGGGTCTCGCGCTTGTCGGTTTCGCGGAGATCGTCGCGGGCGGCGACGGCTTCGGCAACGCGCGTGTCGAGATCGGCGGCCTGCCCAATTTTCTCGCAGTTGGAACAGACGCCACAGAAGTCGGGAAGGCCGTCGGTCTCGCGGAGGTCCAGGCAATTGGCGGTTTGCGCCAGCATAATAGCGAGCGTGTATTTTCCTGAACCGCGCGGCCCGGCAAGGATGAGCGAATGGGGCAGACGGGCCGCGGCGATGGATTCGCGCAGATGACGAACCGTTGGTTCATTGCCGAGGAAGTCGCGAAAGCCCATGACAGCAGGGTACAGCGTACAGGGTGCAGGGTACAGGCAAACGGAGCGCGGTTATGACGTAGCGGAGCGCCGCCGCCTGCCGCTGAGGAGATAGATAGCGGCTCGCAGTTCGAGGAGCGGATCGGCGGAGGGTGCGATGCCCTCCACGCGCGGAATGGGATCGAAAATAATGTGCCTTTGTTCCGCGAGAGTATCGGGCACCACCGAAGTGAGTTCGACGGTGCCGAACTCCACCAGTTCGCGACTCTCTGGCCAGTGAATGGTCGCGTCGTCCACGGTATCGTTGGAGCCGGCGACCTGCACGTCGATGCGGAAGCGAACTGGCTTTTTCGCGACACGTTCCGCAATTTCGTCGTAGTGGTAGTTCGGAGAAAGCCCGGACACCTGTTCCTCGGTGAGGAAGTCGTTGCCCAACGCAGGAACGATGCGATAGCGGCCGAACTTCGTTGTTCCGTCCGCATTGGTGAAGGCGAAGGCGGTCACGGCGTAATACGTTTCACGAGCAAGGCTCGAGGGAAACGGCTTGGGAGTCTGGACAAAGGCCAGAGCCGCAGGATGGGAGCCGAGAAACTGCTCAACGGGTTTCGGGGAGGGCACATCGGGGCCGCTGGCTGCGACGGCGCGCAGGAACTCGAGAAATTCGTAACCGTCACGGGTGGGAAACCCATCTGTGGAGTGGCTCACGATATCGGTGTGCACATGCTCGGCGAGGTTGAATCGAATGGCGAGACCGCGTGGATTTGCGTCGGGCGCATTGTCGGGGATCAGCGGAAGGCCGGTGGAGTTGGAGAAGCGGACGGTGACGGGCGTGGAGTCGCGCAGAACATGAGGCGCTTTGGTCAGCGACTGCGCGCCTGGCGCGGGGTGAAAAGTTCCCGTCAGCATGAGGCCTTTGGCATGGGCCGGCCGGAAGCCGGGATGGAGACCAAAAAGCTGATCGAACTGTTGCAGCAGGTCGTTGGCGAGGGCAACGGTGCGTTCGTCCTGAGGCAGCGGCATTGCGGGGTCCTCCTGTCGGGTGACCACAAGGTAACAGAGGGCCGTGAATTTTGTTCTCTGTAGCCCGGGGATCGAATCCATGTGCGGCGAACCGAGCATGCGCGCGTTTTCAGACGACCGCGTTGGCCGCAATTACCTTTTGGTAGAAGTCGTACGAAAGTTTGGGGGTGCGCTTTTGGTTCTGGTAATCGACGTAGGTGATGCCGAAGCGTTTGCTGAATCCCTGGCTCCACTCGTAGTTGTCGAGCATGCTCCAGAGGAAATATCCGGCGACAGGGACGCCGTCGGTGGTGGCACGCTGCAGATTTTCAAGATAGCTGCGGAGGTATTGCACGCGGTCGCTGTCCAGCACACGGCCCTCGGGACGGACGACATCGGCCGAGGA
>JBARMS010000142.1:0-6559 GCA_049802575.1 Acidobacteriaceae bacterium
GGATACGGCCGCCGGAGACGTCGTAGAGCCGGTGCAGCAGCTTCACAAACGTCGACTTGCCGGAGCCGGAGTGCCCCACCAGTCCCACGCGCTCACCCGCTTGAACGCGCAGGTTGAAATCGTGAAAGAGCGGCTTTGCCTGCCCACCGTACCCGAACGTGACCCTGTCGAAGACGATCTCGCCGGCATGGACACGAATAGGCCGCGCGCCGGCGCGATCGGCCACGCCGAGCGGCAACGCCTGGAAACCGACCATCTCTTCCATCTCATTGACGGAGCGTTGCAGGTTGGCAAAGTGCTGCCCTACGTCGCGCAAATAACCGTGCACAATGAAGTAACTGGTAAGGACAAACGTGACGTCACCCGGCGTGGCGCGGCCGGCCCACCACAGCCACACGGCGCAGCCGACCACCGCGGTCCGCAGCCCAAGCAACACCAAGAGCTGCCAGCCATTACTGCGCGTCCCGAAGATCCACGTTCGTTCTGTGCGACGGCTCCATTTGGAGAGCACCAGGTGCAGGCGCGCGTCCTCCCGGTCTTCGGCGCCAAACGACTTCACCACCGTGTTGCAGGTGATGGAGTCGGCGAGCGCGCCACCCACCTTTGTGTCCTGGGCGTTCGAGAGACGCGCGGCCGGAGCGACGCAGCCCAGCGAAAGCGACACCGAGAGAGCCACGTACACGATGGCTCCCAGCGCGACCACGAGGCCCATGCCCGGCCAGCGGAGGCCGAGGATGAGCGGTGCGCCGCACAGGACGAGGAGTGCCGGCAGGAGCGCCAGCAGCAGCGTGTCGTCTGCCAGATCGACGGCCCACATGCCGCGCGTGATGCGGCGCACGATGGAGCCGGCGAAGTTGTTGGCGTGCCAGTCGGTCGAGAAGCGCTGCACGCGCCAGAAGGCATCGCTCGCCATGCGCGTCATCAGGCGCAGCGTGAGACGGATGATGGCGATGAGCGCAAAGTAGCGAGCGATCATCAGAATGCCGCCGAGCACCGCCATGGCGGCGATGGCCAGCACCGCTGACGCGAGGGCGTGCTGCCGCGCAATGCTGGGACTGGCTACGGCGTCGACGAGGCGGCCCGAGTAGATCGGCAGGAGCAGGTCGGCCAGCGTAGCAGCGGTCATGCTGGCGGCCACTCCGGCAACGCACCACGGCTCACGCCGCCAATGGCGAAAGAGGAAGACAAGGACTTCGCGGACAGTATTGCGAGATCGATTCATAGCGTCCTCAGCGAGTGAAGGCCGGGGTTTGCGCCCGGGCTCGGGAGGCAATGCCGATGGAAAAGGAGGGAGCTGCGCCGACAGGTCGCTTGAAGCCGTGGAGGGCCTCGGACTCTGCGATTCCGGCTACTCGGGACCTACGATCGAGGGGTTCCGGGATCGGCGACAGCGACAAACTGAGCGATATCGCTGATCTGATTGATCATGGTGCGCCGTCCTCCCGGTAAAGTGCTCTCGGGGATGAGAGTGAAGCTAGCTTAGCAAAGTTTGCCGAATTAGGCGAGGCGAAAGTGCCCGCCAGTTAAGGGGCGGCGCTCTCCAGCTTGTGAATCTGCCCCGATAATTCGCCGGCGAGATCTTCCTCGGGACTGTAACCCACGTTCTCCATGCGGATGTTGCCGCGGCGATCGATCACGATGAGGTCGGAAGCATAGAAACGGCAAGGTTCCGGGAGGCGCCGGAGTTGTCGAGAGCGACGGGGATGTCCATGTGGCGCTTCGCGACCGCGGAGCGGATCGCGTCCGGCGTGTCATGGTGCCAGCCGGAATTGACGGCGAGGAAGGCAACCTCTTTGTCAGCCTGGAATTGCCGGTGAACCTTGAGGACAGAAGGCATTTCCGCCATGCAGGGCTCGCACCAGCTTCCCCAGAAATCGAGAACGACGACGCGACCGCGCAGCGAATCGAGGCTGACCGGACCAGAGCCGTCGAGCATAACGAATTGAGCTGCGGGCGCGGGCTTATCCATGGTCTGCAACCCGGGGCTCGAGAACGATGTCAGGGGCGTGTACTTTGTGGCGACGGCGACGACGACTAGAAACGCGACGGCCATGGCGCCAGCCAGAGGCGCGCGCCCGGTCCTAAGGAGGCGCGCGGCCTGGGCGCTGAAGCCGCACACCAAAGACAAAACGACGAAGAAGCCTGCCATTCTCAGCGGTCGGGCGTGTGCCAGGAGCGCGAAAACGATCAGGGGACTCGACGCGCCGAGGCTGACAAAAAGCCCATCGAGCCACGGATTCATCCGCGACCAGAAAGCTGGGATCATGCCAATGCCGGCAAAGAAGACCGCGGCGACGGGCAAGAGAGAGGTCAGAGGTTTATGCCCGGCAATCCGGAGGAGAATGACGGCAAAACCCAGAATCAGAAAGAGCGGGATCAGGGCGCCGAAGCCGATAGCGAAATCAATGGCGAGGCTCGCAGCAGGATGAAGGCCGCGCTTTGGAATCGCCGGCAGCGGCAGCGGCGCTTCCTCATTGGCGTACGCCTGGCCGTATGTCTCCGGAATGTATTGCGGATCGGGCGGAGGGAGGGGCGTTGAATTGGCGGTTTCTGGTTCAGGGGGAGGATTCAGGTTAGCGGCTTCCGGTTCCTGATCGCTCATGGCGAGGATTGTTTTACTCCTCCTGGCCGCGCTGAGGCGACAGTTTTTTTCAGCTGCCCGCAGGCTGCGTAGATATCGCGGCCGCGCGGGCGGCGGATGAAAGCAGGAACGCCGGCATCGCGCAAACGCTGCTGAAACCGGGCGACATCCTCCGCGCGCGGCATGGTGAAAGGCACATCCGGCCCCGGATTCCATGCGATGAGGTTCACCTTCGCGGGAAAGTTGACCCGCCGGACCAGCTTCACGACCTCGTCGGCGTGCTGAGGCTGATCGTTGATGCCGCCCAGCAGCACATACTCAAACGTGACCCGCTCGCGCGGACGCAACGGCACTTTGCTGACCGCCTCCATGACCTCAGCGATATTCCATTTGCGCGTCACCGGCATGACAGATTCACGGACCCTGTCATTGGAGGCGTTCAGCGAAATCGCCAGCCTCGGCCGCACCGGCTCTTCGGCAAAGCGGAGAATACCCGGCACGATTCCGGAAGTAGACACTGTCATGCGTGACTCGGGGATGCCCATCTCGGTCACCAGCAGCCGCACGGCGCCGATAAAGGCGTCGAAGTTCAGGAAAGGCTCACCCATCCCCATAAAGACGAGGTTGATGCGATCGCGCCCGGGCTCGGCGTTGTGACGGTTCAGCACCGCCGCCACCTGCCCGGCAATTTCGCCCGTGGTCAGGTTGCGAATGATCCCCAGCCGCGCCGTGAGGCAAAACTGACAGTTCACCGCGCAGCCGATTTGGCTTGATACGCAGATCGTCGCACGCGACCAACCACCCGAGGTATCCTTCAATTCACTCGACTGAGAGGAATCGGCTTCGCCCCATTCCAAATCCGCGGCACGCCTGAAGGTATCGTCCTCCGGTGAATCGTCACCCTCAGGCATCCACACCGTCTCCACAGTCTGCCCGTCCTCGCCTGAGATCAGGTAGCGTTCGGTGCCGTCCACGGAGCGGAAAGTCTCGACAATCTGCGGCAGCCGGACTTGAAAGCCCGCGGCAGCGACCCGGTCCCGCAGTTCCTTGGGCCACGTAGTCACCTGGTCGAGACCCGTCACGCGCTGCCTGTAAAGCGCGGTTTCCAGCTGCCGCATCCGGTACGAAGGCAACACAAAGGCGGCAAGAGCCTCTGTAAGTTGCTGATTTGAAAGGCCAAAAAGTGTCTTATCCGCTGGCGGTCCGGCAGCGTCTAAGATGGAGGTACGAAGTTTCCTGCCGGTCGACATTGTCTGGTCCGAGCATAGCGCATCTAAACCGAGTCGGCCCCTTCAACCAGAGTCCTCACGATACGATGACCAACGAACGCAATATTCGCCGGACGATTCTTCCCTCCGGCCTGATCGTCCTGACGGAGCGCATGGAACACGTCCGCTCAGTCGCGATGGGTGTGTGGATGCGCGCCGGTTCGCGCCACGAAGTTCCCGAGCTGAACGGCATTTCGCATTTCGTGGAGCACATGGTCTTCAAGGGCACCAAGTCGCGGTCCGCGCAGCGCATTGCCCGCGAGGTGGACGCGATCGGCGGCAACCTCGACGCCTTCACCGGGAAAGAAACCGTCTGCTTCAACGTGAAAGTCCTCGACGAGCATGTGCCCACGGCCCTCGACGTGCTTTCCGACCTGGTGCTGAACCCGGTATTCGCGACGGAGGAAATCTCGCGCGAGCGCGGCGTGATCCTCGAAGAGATCAAGATGGATGAGGACAATCCCGACACGCTGGTGCACGAAATCTTCACCCAGAGCTTCTGGAAAGATCACCCGCTGGGCAAGCCGATCCTGGGAACCCGGGAAACCGTCCGCAGCTTTGAGCAGAACACGCTGATGCGCTTTTTCGAACGGAGTTTCCTGGCGGGCAACATGGTTTTTTCCGCGGCCGGAAACCTGGAGCACGACAGTTTTGTGGAACTTGTCGCCCGCCATTTCAGCTCGCTGGCTTCCGGGGTGACGACGAGTGATACCGTCGCGCCCACGGTGACTCCGCGCATCAACCTGCGCAACAAGAAATCGCTCGAGCAGGTTCAGTTGTGCCTCGGCGTTCCCGCCCCGCCCGTTGCCGACTCTTCCCGCTACACCACCCTTTTGCTCAACACGCTGCTCGGTGGAGGGATGAGCTCGCGGCTCTTCCAGACCGTTCGCGAAGAGCGCGGGCTCGTCTACGCAATCTACAGCGATCTCAACCCGTATCGCGATACCGGTTCGCTCTGTGTCTACGCGGGAACCTCGTCGGATCGCGCGCTGCAGGTAATCGACCTCATCATGGAAGAATTCCGGCGGTTGAAGTCCGAGCCCCTGCAGCCGGGCGAATTGCGCCGCGCAAAGGACCAGCTCAAGGGCAATTTGCTGCTTTCGCTTGAAAGCTCGATGTCGCGCATGTCGAACCTGGCGCGCCAGCAGATGTATTTCGAGCGCTTCTTCGACCTCGAGGAAATCCTCGAGAAGGTCGAGGGCGTGAGCGAAGAGCAGGTCATGGCCATGGCGACACAGCTGTTCCAGCCCGAACGCGTCGCGGTGACGCTGCTGGGGCGCCTCGACGGGCTGCGGCTCACGCGCGGCCAGCTGGACTGCTGAAGCGGCTGGCGCTCAGACCCGCGCGAGAATTGCCGCAAAGAAACCATCGCAGGGATGCACGCCGGGGATGGTGTGCAGGAATAGCCCCTTCACCGCGCTTTCCAGCAGTACCCTTCCCGCAGCGGTCACAACGCCTCGCTGCGTGAGCTGATCGAGAACGGGACGAACCGGCTGCAGCGTAAATCCGTCGACTTTGTTAATGACCCTCTCGATCACCGTTTCGTTCTCTTCCGGCTCCAGCGAGCAGGTGGAGTATACGAGCACACCACCGGGGGCGAGCCCAGCCAGCGCCGCTTGAAGAATCGCTGCCTGGCGCTTCTGCTGGCGCGCCAGATCGAGCTCGCTGAGCCTCACCCGGATCTCCGGATTGCGCTGCATCGTTCCTGTCCCGCTGCAGGGGACGTCACAGAGAATCAGTCCGAACTCGGGCTTGAGTTGCAGCTTCGCCGCATCAGCGATCTCGAACCGCAGGCGCTGGTATTTCTGTGCAGACAGCAGGCGCTTCATGGAGTCGAGACGTTTGCGGCTCACATCCACGGCCGTGATTGCAGCATGCGGCAGCTGATCGGCGAGAATCGCCATTTTGCCTCCGGGAGCCGCGCACGTGTCGAGAACCCTTTGCGCACCAGCCGCTGCCGCGACCGCAATCTCCGCCACCAATTGCGAGGCTTCGTCCTGGATGCGGACGCGGCCACCGCGCACCGCTTCGCTGCGTCCAGCATCGCCGCTCATCACGCGCCGGGCATGAGTCAGGAAGGTGCCCGGCGCAAGCTCCACACCAGGCACTGCAGCCTCGGGTCCGCCAAGGCGCAACGTGGCACCCGCCGGCTCCTGATCCCATCGGCAGATCGCTTCGGTGATCGCCAGCCCGTAGTGGTGAGCCCAGCGCTCAACCATCCATTGGGGATGGGCGAAGGCCGCGGCGATCTCCTGCGGCGTGGTGAACTGGGCCGGAGATTTCGCCGGCCGCGATGCAGCAATTTTCCGCAGAACTGCATTCACCAGGCCCGCCGCGCCGCGCTCGCGGCTCTCCTTCACCAGTTCGACGCCGTCGTGAATCACAGCGTGGGCCGGCACGCGATCCAGATATCGAAGCTGATAGACACTCATGCGCAGCGCCGTGGCGACTTCGGGCTTAAGCCGGGCACCCGGTCGCACCAGCAGGGGACGAATCTGCTCGTCGAGCGACAACTGCCAGCGCAGCGTACCCAGTACCAGCGTGGTCGCCAGAGCGCGATCCTGCGCAGAAAGCCCGTCGACCTCCGGCGAGCGCAGCAGCTCATCACTGTGCGCATCGGTCGAATCCATCCGCAAGAGGATTGCATAAGCAACGCGCCGCGCCGGAGCGATCATCGAGGCTATTCCCCGAGCCGCGTTCCGCTCTGGAC
>JBARMS010000143.1:0-10078 GCA_049802575.1 Acidobacteriaceae bacterium
CCGCGGGCCGTCGCCCGCGCCCGGCTTCGATCGCGACCTCCAGCGCGGCCTTTCCGTCATTGAGAACCGCGCCGACTCGCTGAACCGCTTCGTCCAGGCCTATCGCCAGCTCGCTCAGCTCCCCGCCCCGGTTCTCAGGCGCGTGCCGCTCTTGCCGCTCCTCGAGCGCGTGGTCTCGCTCGAAATTCGCCTCGACGTCCGCATTCTGGCCGCGCCGGAGGTCGATCTGCTCGCCGATCCCGACCAAATCGAGCAGCTCTTCATCAACCTCCTGCGTAACGCTGTGGAAGCAGCGACCGCCTGCGCCGGCGAAAACTCCGACGTCGCCGAAATCTTTGCGCCCTGCGCCCCGGAAGTCACCCTGCATGCCATCGAAGAGGGCGACCTCGTCTCCATTCAGATCGAGGACAACGGCCCTGGCCTTGCCAATCCGGAAAACCTGTTCGTTCCTCTCTACACTACGAAGAAGTCCGGATCCGGCGTCGGCCTCGCCCTCGCTCGTCAAATTGTCGAAGCCCACGGGGGCGCCATCACCCTGCGCAACCGGCCCGGCAAACCAGGCTGCCTGGCCGAAGTCCGCATCCCCATCGCGGAACGCAGCAGAATGTAAACCGCGCTGCGCTTCGGATCCATGAGGAGATTGCAGCGAAGAAGACCTTACGTGCTGTTTTGACCAGACCCGGGAATGTTTCTCCGGCTAGTCTGGCTGCGTACGTTCCCAGGCTCTTGCTCTGCCCGGAGCGAATCTTAGCGGAGCAGGCCTGAGGAACCGGGAGGTTCTTCTCATGCGACTGTTACGCACAATACGTTTTTCCATGCTTGCTTTGGTGGTCTTGCTGGCCGGAGCGTCGATGCACGCGCAATTGGTTCTCAGTATCAGCGCGGGGTTCGCCCCGCCTGCCCTGCCCGTGTACGTGCAGCCACCGTGTCCGGAGGCCAATCTGATGTGGACTCCCGGCTACTGGGCCTATGCCGCGGACGCAGGGGACTATTACTGGGTGCCCGGCGCCTGGGTGCCCGCTCCCTACAGCGGTGCGCTGTGGACACCGCCCTACTGGGGGTGGGCTAACGGCAATTATGGGTTCAATGCAGGCTATTGGGGCCGCACCGTGGGCTTCTACGGCGGCGTCAACTACGGATACGGATTTGGGGGCATTGGCTTTGCGGGCGGCGAGTGGCGGGGCGGATCCTTTGCCTATAACACGGCGGTCACGCAGGTCGATGTCACCGTCATCCACACTACTTACGTGAACCGAACCATCGTGGAGACGGGTACCGTCGCCAACCCAAGGCACGTCGCTTTCAACGGGGGTCCCGGAGGCATACAGCACACCCCCACCCGGGCTGAAAAGGAGGCCGCCACGCAGCCGCATACACCTCCCACCGAGGTCCAGACCGGGCACACAGCGGCGGCCAGGGCCGACAAGACATCGTTTGCAAAGGCCAATGGCGGGCACCCGGCGACGCTGGCTGTAGCCAGGCCGCAGGCCAAACCAGACGAGGCTGCGCCGGCCGCGAAAGACGATGCCAAACCGGCAGCAAAAAACGATGCCGCGCCGGCGGCGAGGACCGAGCCGAAAGCTGAGGCGAAGCCGGTCGCAAACGCTGCGCCAAAGGCAGGCACCAAAACGGCGCCGAAGGCCGACGCCAGGCCGATCGCCAAGGCGGCCCCGAAACCGGCCGCCAAGCCCGCACCAAAAGCTGCTCCCAAAGACGAGCCAAAACCCACGAATCAGTAGCGCTGGGCGCTGCAACCTGATTCTCAGTGACAGAGGCCCGCGTGCAACCGCGGGCCTTTCTGCGTCCGATGCCTGCGGCACGGATCAGTCGTCGGGGTACTCCCTCGCCACGGTGGAGAACCTTGTGCAGCAGGTCGAAGTCATGCCGGACCTGGGCACAGAGACCGGAACCAATCGCGCCAGGCCATAGACGGTTCGCCCGGTGAGTCCTTCATCGCACGCGTCTTTCCGCCAGCCGTCTCCCGCTCACCGCTCTTCACCGACCGCCGTTCCGCTGGCCGCTTCACCGCCGGCCGTCCGCAGCTTCGCCTGGCGCTCGCACCACGCGACTGACTCGTCCATGCCCATGCCCTTCTTCGCGGAGACCGCCAGAATCCCCATACCCGGCCGCACGCGATGGATATTCGCCATGGCTGCAGCCAGATCGAACTCTGCGGCTTCCGCCATGTCCATCTTTGTAATCAGCGCCACGTCGGAGGTGTTAAAGATCGTCGGATACTTGAGCGGCTTGTCTTCGCCTTCAGTCGCTGACAGCAGCACCACCCGCGCCTGTTCGCCCAGATCGTAACTCGACGGGCAGACTAAATTGCCGACATTCTCGATGAAAAGAAAATCCAGCTCGTCGAGCTTCCATCCCTCGAGCGCGGCCGCCACCATCTTCGCGTCCAGATGGCACACGGTTCCCGTCGTGATCTGCCGCACCTGCGGGCACGCGCGCGCCAGACGCTCCGCATCGTTGTCCGTAGCCAGATCGCCCACCAGCGCGGCCAGCCGGTAGTTCCCGCGGAGCCGGACCATCAGGTTTTCGAGAAACGTCGTCTTGCCCGAGCCCGGGCTGGAGACAAAGCTGATGACGCAAACGCCCGCCGTCCGGAACCGCTCCCGCAGCTCGCGCGCCAGCACGTCGTTCTCTTTCAGAATGCGCGCGCGCACTTCCACCAGCCTGGGTTGCGTTGTCACGAGTCAATCTCCAGCGAGGCGAGTTCCAGTTCCCTGCCGCTCAAAATATCCTGTTCCGCCGTGACGCAATCCGGGCAAAGGATGTCCTGAATCTGCGGCGAGCGCGTGCGCCCGCACGAGGGGCACCGGACCAGCAACGGCACTCTCTCAATCTCCAGTTGCGTCTTCGAGAATGCCGTCCCTTCGCGCGCGATCTCCCACGCAAACCGCAGCGCTTCGCATTCCACTCCGGAGAGAACGCCAATCCTCACTTGCGCGGCGATTACCGTTCCCGGATGCCGCGCGGCTGCTTCCTCGATTTGTTCGATCATGCTGAGCGCAATCGACAACTCGTGCATTCCATCCTTTCGCCTTGCGTCCGATCAGCAGATGCGCGGAAGCTGCTCGCCGAACAGGACGTCGACCACGCGCGTGCCGCCGACGGGAGTCTTCATCAGCACCATCCCTACCGGCTGCTCCACCACTTCGCCCAGGATGCAGGCGTCCGCACCGAGCGGGTGACTCTTCATCGCGGCCAGCACGCGGTCGGCAATCTCCGGCGCGACAATGGCGATCAGTTTGCCTTCGTTCGCCACGTAGAGCGGATCGAGGCCGAGCATTTCGCAGGCCCCGCGCACTGCGTCGCGCACAGGAATCTGATTCTCACGCATCACCATGCCGGCATGGGATCGCACCGCAATTTCGTTCAGCACCGTCGCTACGCCGCCGCGCGTTGGATCGCGCATCACCCGGACGCCGGCGAGCCCGCCGGCCTCCTCCGCTGCATCCAGCATCACCCGCACCAAATCGTGCAACGGAGCGCAGTCGCTGGCCAGCGCGCTCTCGAATTCCAGCCCCTCGCGCTGCGACAGAATCGTGATGCCGTGGTCGCCGATGGTCCCGCTCAGCAGAATCTTGTCGCCGGGGCGGGCGCGATCCGCCGAGAGCTGCGTCCGTCGATCCACCAGCCCAATGCCCGTCGTCGTGATGAAAACCTTGTCGCCCTTGCCGCGATTCACCACCTTCGTGTCGCCGGTCACCAGCTGCACGCCGGCATTCTGCGCGGCCAGCGCCATGGAATCGGCCACACGCGTCAGCTCATTCGCAGGCAGGCCTTCTTCCAGAATGAACGCCGCGGCCAGATACAGCGGCTTCGCCCCGCCCACGGCCAGGTCGTTGACCGTGCCATTGATGGCCAGCGTCCCAATGTCGCCGCCGGGGAAAAAGATCGGTGTGACAACGAAGGAATCCGTGGTGAAAGCCAGCCGCGTGCCGCCAATCTCGAGGACCGCCTGATCGTCCATCCGATCGAGCGTGGGATTGCGGAAGCGGCTGACGAATACTTTGCCGATCAGCTCGGCCGAAAGTTTGCCGCCGCTGCCATGGCCCAGCACGATCTGAGGATGGTCGAAAATTGGCAGCGGGCAGGAGCCGAACGGTCCCAGCGTCGCGCCCGATACGGCCTCGGATGCCGGCGCCTCTGCGCGATCGTCTACTTTGCTCGCGCTCATCGACGCCCGTCTCCAAGGCTCACCAGATCGGAGTCCTTCAGGTGCCGTCCGTAGGCGTAATACGCCGCGCACGCGCCTTCGGCAGAAACCATGGTCGCGCCCAGCGGACGCTGCGGCGTGCATTCCGTTCCAAACGCCGGGCAATCATGCGGCTTTTTGATGCCCTGCAGGATGAGCCCGGCGATGCAAACAGCGGGTTCCTGGGTGTCGATGGCCGTCACGCTGAACCGCTCTTCGGCATCGAACTCCCGGAACTCGTCCCGCAGCCGAAAGCCGCTGCCTGGGATATTGCCCACGCCGCGCCACTTCCGATCGCTCACCTCGAAGACTTTGGCGATGAGCTCCTGCGCCGGACCATTGCCGCCCCGCGCCAGCACGCGCGAATACTGGTTCTCCACTTCCCCGCGTCCCTGTTCGAGCTGCTCAATCACCATCAGCACGCCTTCCAGAATGTCCAGCGGCTCGAAACCGGTGACCACAATCGGAACATGGAAGCGTGCCGCCAGCGGCTCGTATTCCGCGTAGCCAACCACGGCGCAAACGTGACCTGGCCCCAGAAATCCCTGCACGCGGTTTTGTGGCGAACTCAGGATCGCTTCAATCGCCGGAGGCACAAGCACATGCGAGACCAGCAGAGACACGTTCTTCATCTCCGTCTGCCGAGCCTGCCACGCAAGCATCGCGTTCGCGGGAGCCGTGGTCTCAAAGCCGATCGCGAAGAAGACCACCTGCTTCTCCGGATTCGCTCGCGCAATCTTCAGGCAGTCGATGGGCGAATACACGACGCGCACGTCGCCGCCCAGTGACTTGATGCTGAACAGGTCCCCGTCCGATCCCGGCACGCGCAGCATGTCGCCAAACGAGCAGAAGATGACCTCCGGCCGCCGCGCAATCGCGTGCGCCTTGTCAATCATCTCCAGCGGCGTCACGCACACCGGGCATCCCGGCCCGTGCACCAGTTCCACGCCCCTCGGCAGCAGCTGGTCGATCCCGTTCTTCACAATGGAGTGGGTCTGGCCGCCGCAGACCTCCATGATGACCCACGGTTGGGTCTGCACCCTGCGAATGCGCTCCACCAGCTTTGCCGCAATGTCCCCATCGCGATACTCGTCGAGGTACTTCACGATTCTCTCCTGCGGCTTTCCTCGATCTCGGGAATCTCCAGCTCCGACAGCTGGTCCAGTTCGGCTAATGCTTCATAGGTCCGGCGTGCTTCCTCTTCGTCGACGCGACTGATCGCGAATCCCACGTGCACCAGCACGTATTCGCCCACCTGCGTCTCCGGCACATACTCCAGGCACGCTTCGCGCGTCACGCCGCCAAACTGCACGCGCGCCATGTGCATGCCCTCATGCGAGTAGGTCTCGACCACTTTGCCCGGAATCGCCAGACACATTGGCTTGCACTCCTGCCTTCAACGCGGCAAAACTACGATCGCTGCCGTAGCCCCATCATAGGGACGATGGACACCCGTCGCGTGTGATATCCGTCATATCCGTTTTGCCCCTCTGACCGCCTGGCTCTTCCCGCGAAACCGGCCAGACCGCTTCCGCGAGCGTCCTGGCCACGCCGGCCTGCTCGATCGGTCTTTGCGATGGACCCTACGCTGGCAAAATGGGGCTGTCAAACTCCGGATACTGCCCACCCAGGCTCCGGATGCTGCCCACCCAGGCAATCCACAAAGAGTCGGTGCGCCGTCTCCGCCGGCCAGCCACGCGCGCCTTGCATGGATTCGCACCTCCGCAAACCGACCATTTACGATAGAGCACAAGCCGATGTTTCCTTGCCCTCTCCGATCATTCCGCCGCCTCTCGATGGCCGCTCTCTTTCTGAGCCTGGCCGCCACTCTCTGCGCCCAGACAGAGACACAGACCCAGCAACAGCTCTATCAGTTCTATGGCGGATACAGCTTCCTCTCGAACTGCCCGAACGGCACGCCAGGAGCTCGCCACGCCCTCAACGGATGGAACGGCTCACTGGCCATGCTGGATTGGCATCATTTGCGGTTCAAGATCGATGCGGATGGCTACTCCGGAACAAACCTCGGCGCCGGGCAGCACCTGATGGTCATCACCGCCGGGGGCCAATACGGACGGAAATTCGGCCCGGAGTATGCCTTCGTCGAGGGATTGATGGGCGATGCCAGCCTCAATCATCACTGGGGTGACAATCAGGCAACCGGACAGACCGCTTCGTTCGCGACCCTGGTCGGCGGCGGCTTCGACACTCCCCTGCGCAGACGCCTCTCGCTGCGCGTGCTGGCCGACTTCCAATACATGAACTTCAACGCGGACATTCTTTCCGTCCCATCCACCACCCCGATCTATCCGTCCCCGGTACACCACCTGCCGAATTTCTTCGGTCGCGTCGGCGCAGGCCTCGCCTGGAGTTTCTAGGCCGAATCCACATACCCGCTCGTACGGATCAGGAACGCACGGCTATCCTGAGCGCGCGCGCCAAATTCGCTGCTTCGCTGCGCGTCTACTGCGCAGCCGAAGTGCAGAAGGCGAGCCGAAGGACCTGCATTTCCCTCCGGCAGGCTCCCAAACGTATTTCAGTTCGAGGGTGGTAAGCGAAGGATCCGCGGCGAAGATTCCGAATCCGTCCAGCGCCTGTCATCCCGAAGCCCGGCGAAGGATCCGCGGTTGCTTTTCCCTCCCGATCAGGCACGAACCTCTGCGACACCACACCAGCTGTTGAAAAATGAAGAGAGTCACTGGGAAGGGTGTTGTGTGCGGGTTGTCGGTATCAATTCCTGGACCATGAGCCGTAGCTCTCCAAGGGCGTCCCGATCGACCGGGTCGGGCCGATTCACAACCGGATCGAGTTTGTCACACCTCTTCCGGTAGAGTTCGACATCCGGATCTTTTTGGCTGCACGCTACGAAGTCATTCCACTCTTGTGGATAGGCCAGGCGGTTCTCCAGGAAACGATCAATCAGGCCGGCGACTTCGGCCTTTGTTGCATTGCGGCGCACACAGCGATTGAAACACGCGGGGAAATATCTTTCCACCGGCATGCGAATCCTCCTAAAAGACCTGGTTATGGCAGGAATCGATCGGCACCACGAGGACCGACCCCACACCGATGTCAAGCCCCAACCCTCCGCACCAAGGTAATGACCCAACAAAACAAACGACTTCCCCGCCAAAACTGGCAAAGAAAGTTGGCATGCTTTGCCGCGAAACTTGGTATTCTGAACTTATTAGGGTAGAAAAAGAAAAAGCCTCCACCGGGAGGCTTTTCATTTTCTTCTCAGGATCTCTTCGCCTCGTTTCGCGCGCGTTGCGCGAATCTGCGGTGGAGTCATCCGGTCTCATCCACGGAAGGCACTCCCATGCTGAATCCCGCGCCTTGGCGTCACGAGAAATGCCACCGCAGTCCTGCGCGGCTACTCGATCGCCGTCCTGAGGCCCTCAGCAACTACCCTGAATCCGCCGTTTCGCGGAAAATCCTCCCTTGGGAGGCTCCTGAACTTACCCTGTTTTCTCGCAGTTCCACCCATGCGGCCTCAAACAAAAATTGCACTTACCGGCAAACAAGGTACTTAGCAGAATTCTTACCGATACGTTTTTTTTGGACAGACGTTTGAACGTTCATTCTTCACCGCAAGCGCCCGAATCCAGAAAAAGAGGCAGGCTCGCGCCTGCCTCTTTTCGTGGCCGGAATCCCCACCGATCCCGCCGCAGTGATGAAGTGACGCTCCTTTTAGTGCTGGTCGTTGCTGGCACGCTCCACGGCATGATTGATCGTGTCGACGAACTCACGCGCCGCGCTCTGATCGGGCATGTGCGTCTGTCCGTTAAGGATCCCGCTGAACGAAACTTCCTGTCCGTACAGCTCTTTCGTTTCGCCGTGGTCCTGGTTCAGCTCGGCGCCGTTCAGGGTCGCCCCGATGTAAGCGCCTTTGGAGCGCGCGTAGCTCAGGATCGCAGCATTGTTGCCCACCGAGCCGGAACCTTCGCGGCCCACCGGGCCGGCAGCCGCATCAACGCCCGCGCCAACCTTAAAGTGGCCAGACATCAGCGCCTGCATGCCGGAATCATTCATGATCATCATCACGTAGCCTTCGACTTCGCCGCCGATCTGGGCGCCCCAGGTCGCACCGGTCAGGTCGAACGGAGCCGGCGGACTCCACCGTCCATCCGACGTCTTGCAGGTGGCCACGCCGGCGCCATGCTGTGCGCCAACGATGAAGCCGCCCTTGACCATCTTCGGAATCACCGCGACGCATTTGGCGCCGCGCAGAACATCATCCGGGATCCCGGCCTGAGACTGCGGCCCGGTCAGTTGTGTCATCAACTGGGTGGCGTTCTGCAGCTCCGTATCCGCCCGGTTCTGGGCAAGGGCGGGAAGCGACACGGCCGCGGCAAGCGCTCCGGCGGCAAACAGGGCAAGTGATCTTTTCATACTCGTGCTCCTTCTTCTTGGGTTTGAGCGTTGATCGGATAGAACCGCGGGCCGCACAGGCTGCCGCGCATGTCGCACGGCGCTCCAGGCCCTGACGGTAGGACTTCAGGCGCGGCGGTGGGGTTGTTCCCGCAAATGCACATATGCCAGGCGTTTGCACATGTTTCTTTTCCCCGGAGAAGGCTTTCAGCAATGCGGCGGACTCGGATTCTATCCCGGCCTGTGTTATTCTCTACATACGCTCAGTTGTTTGGTCGTGAGCCGTTCTCGCCTTCATCCGCCAGACCGCCCTCCCGTAATCTTTCCAGATTCCTCAGCGTAATGGCCCCTTGTCGTGTTTGTGTCCTGAGGGACACCGGGCCAGGCTGCCGCGCCTCGGTTGAGCCGCATCGCAGCCGAAGACGTGAGTGTGTGGGTCGGATCTTGTATCGGCGCGTTGTCAGCGCTTCCCAGGTTTCCCTGCATAGAAAGAAGAAAGTTCTCGCCGCAGCCCTGCCATGGCAGAGCCGCAGGCCAGAATCACAGCCGCTCTAGCGCCGTGCTGGACTCCATGGATGAGTGGGGAGTCGATCTCCCCGTGATGGAGTCGCCGGCGAACCGGAGCACAGGAACCCCTTGAAACTTTTCTCTGAAATCCCTCTTTCGCCGGCCCTGCAAAAGCAGATCGCCGACGCCAACTTCATCACCCCGACCCCGGTGCAGGCCGGAGCCATCCCGCCCGCCCTCGAGGGCCGCGACGTACTCGCGACCGCCCAGACCGGCACGGGCAAAACCCTCAGCTTTCTCATCCCTCTGATCGAGCGCATGCCGAAAGACGGACGCGGAGCCAGCGCCCTGGTTCTGCTGCCGACGCGCGAGCTGGCCATGCAGGTTCTGGAAGCGTATCGGCAACTGACGCGCAGCCAGGGCACGGCAGCGCTGGTCTGCGGCGGCCTCGCGGAAGGTCCCCAGCTTGAGGCGATCCGCCGCGGCGCGCGGCTCATCGTGGCCACGCCGGGCCGGCTCGAGGACTATCTCGACCGCAGGCTCGTCAACCTGAGCGGCATCAAAATCCTCGTTCTCGACGAAGTGGACCGCATGCTCGACATGGGCTTTAAGCCGTCGATCCGGCGCATCGCCTCCGTCCTGCCGACCGACCGCCAGACACTCGCCTACTCCGCCACGCTCAGCCCGGAGATTCGCGAGGTGACGCGCGATTATCTGAAGAACCCGGTCCGTATCGAGATCGGCTCGGTGCTCAAGCCGTCTCCGAACGTCGAGCTGCGCAGCTTCGAGGTGCCCACCGACAAGAAGCAGGAGCTGCTCGAGCATCTGCTGAGCGCGCACGACGGCAGTTTCCTGGTGTTTGTGCGGACGAAGCATGGCGCCGATCGCGTAGCCCGGCGCCTGGTGCGCTCCGGCCACGCGGCGACACCGATTCACGGCGATCGCTCGCAGTCGCAGCGGAATGCGGCTCTGCGCAGCTTTGCCCTGGGGCGG
>JBARMS010000144.1:0-2938 GCA_049802575.1 Acidobacteriaceae bacterium
CTGCTGGGCTGTCTGCTGTTGCTGAACGTGCACGACATCGGCACCCTGCTGGCCGGTCGGCTTGTGGTGGGCGTCGGTACCGGGTTGGCCAGCAGCAGCCTGACCTCCTACATCGTCGACGCCGCGCCCAGCAGGCCAGAATGGTTGGCCTCCGTCGCCTCTAGCCAGGGACCGATGCTCGGCCTCACCGTCGGTGCCATCGCCTCCGGCGCCCTGGTCCAGTTCGGCCCCTGGCCACGCGACCTCATCTACCTGGTTTGCGTCGGCTTCCAGTTACTGTCTGCCGCACTCATCGCCATCAGCCCAGAAACAGCAACTCCGACGCCGGGTGCTTGGCGATCGCTGCTACCTCGGGTCCGCGTACCGGCCCGGGTCAAGCATCTGCTCCCTGTCGCGGCGGCTGTGTTCCTAGCCACCTGGGCGACCGGAGCCTTCTACCAAGCGTTCGTGCCTGCGCTGGTCGAAGATCAACTCCACACCCGCAGCCCGCTCATCCTCGGACTGGCGTTCGCCGCCTATATGACCCCCAGCGTTCTCGGCGCTCCCATCGGCGGCCGGTTCACATCCGGGGTAGCCCAACGCGTCGGCATGATCGCCTTCCTGGCCGGAATGATTAGCATCATCACGGCGATCGCCGCCGGCACACTGGTGTTGTTCATCATCGCAACCATCGTCGCAGGCGCCGGCCAAGGCATCGCCATCAGCGCCTCCACCCGTGGGCTGCTGCACGGCAGCACCCTAGCCGACCGGGCACCGATATTCAGCGCGATCTACCTCCTCTGCTACAGCGGCGCCACCCTCCCCAGTCTCATCTCTGGCCAACTTTCCAACA
Source organism: Acidobacteriaceae bacterium (assembly GCA_049802575.1). Classification (GTDB taxonomy): domain Bacteria; phylum Acidobacteriota; class Terriglobia; order Terriglobales; family Acidobacteriaceae; genus Palsa-343. The sequence goes on from JBARMS010000144.1 coordinate 833, forward strand.
CCTTCTCGTTACCCCAGATTGCCTTCGGATACGGGGTACTTGCCGTCGTCGCCACCCTGTTCACTGTCCTTGGTGCACGCAATCCGCACACTGACGCGACCGGGAACAGCACCTGCGACAGCTCTTCGAGCCTCAACAATGCCGTCGCCGCCTTCAACCCGACCGAGCGACGCCCGGGGAAGACAATCATTCGCGTTCGTCCATGAGGACTCGGAGAGGGCGGGTGGTTCTTCTTCGCCGCGGATCATCGTCGCCTTTTGGATCGCGGTGATCGACTCGGCAAACATCCAGACGGGCTCTATCAGAGCAACGGCAGGTCGTCTGAGTTGGGCGCAACAAGCGCAGATCCAAGCGGTGATTAGGCCGCGAGGGCGCGCCACTCGGCCAACGCGCCAGCTCGCCTTTGTTTGTAAACCTGGCGGGTGACGAGATGGCGCTCCTGATTAAAATGGTTGTGAACCTGGGCATGGACGGAGTTCCGTTCGGTGTCCGTAATCATCGGGCCAGCAAGGCCGGGAGGAAACAATGAAGAACGAAGACCAACCTAAAGGCAGAAGGAGAAAGCCCATGAAGATCGGAACCATTATCGCCGCCACCTGCGCCGCCCTCGCCGTCTCGAAGGCCGGCCCGATCTACGCCCATGATAGCGAAGCGGAAACCGTCACGAAGAACTTCGAGGCGACCATTCCCAATATCCCTGGTAAGTCGCTGGTTGCCGTGGAGGTCGAGTACGCGCCGGGCGCGGCCTCTCCGTCGCACACCCACGCAAAATCGGCTTTCATCTACGCCTATGTGATCTCGGGCGCGATCGAGTCGAAGGTGAATGACGGCGAGACGCGCGTCTATCGGGCAGGCGAGAGCTGGTCCGAACCGCCGGGCGCGATCCATTCGGTCAGCCGCAACGCCAGCAATGCGGAGCCGGCAAAGCTGCTCGCTGTCTTCGTCCTCGACACTAATGATAACCCTCTGACCACACCCATCAAATAGACCTTCAAACGCATTGAAAGGAACGAGGGCCCTCAAGGACGTAACGATGGACAAGAACATCATCAAAGAGACAGTGTCGCTCCGAACGCGACCTATTGGGCGGGCATCTTAATGCTCGGCCTGGACACAGTCGAAAGCGTTGCACAGGTCATCCAGGTCGCACTCACACCGGTCTTCCTGCTTTCCGGAGTCGCGTCTCTACTTGGCGTCCTTTCAACACGCCTCGCACGTGTGGCCGACCGCGTCAACGCGCTAGCTGAGCAATTAGAAGCGGGTGGACCAATCGATAGACGCAAACTACGGCTGAGGCTGGCCTACCTCCGACGACGGTCCGACCTGCTCGATGCCGCCGTGATGATGGGAACGCTAGGTGGAGTCTTGCGCGGCGTTGCTTCTGTTCGTCGGCACGCTTCGAGATCGGCCCGGTGTGTCCTTATTCGCGGCCCCGAACCCCTCGCGCGACCGCGACAATCGAATGCGGCCACCCGGCTTCACACGGGTAGTGGAACACAAGCCGTGGCTCTCCTGGGCCGGCTCACAAGGGCAGACGAGGCCGTCCCAAAGGGCAGCACACGCGTTTCGTAGGGCGACGCCTTCCATCTCGAGAAAAGCTCGAATGCGATCACGGGACGCGTCAGCGCCGATTGCCGCGATTAGGCTGACATGCCGTTCGTCTCACCGCGCACATCGTCCGGTAGGGCAAACTCACTTGTGCAGAACCGGGTACCCTTGTGTATAAATCCAGTCCGTCGACTGCGCGGGAATGTGGCAAGGCTGGCAATCCGTCGTGTAATCAGTGGATGTCGTCTTCAAGGGATTGGCGGCGTCGAACCACGACCATGCCCATCCGCTGCCCCATAGCTTGTTTTGCGGATGGCTGTTCTTGCTGTCTTTGACCATCACGAACCAGCCCGCCAGCGTCTCCGCGTGACTGACCGTGCCAGTCGTCATCGGACTTGTGGCGGTGTTATAAACCTCCTTCACCAGAATGGCTCCGTCTGGGAAGTGGCCATTCGTCCGAAATGCGGTGACGGCGCCGGGTGAGGCATAGACCGAATGGAGCTGCTTCGATCCCGGGCCCTGATCGGCCGCGATCGCCCAAGCCCCCAAGTATTCATA
>JBARMS010000145.1:0-13166 GCA_049802575.1 Acidobacteriaceae bacterium
GAATCTGCAATCGGGAACTTCATCCGCCATCACAACCAAAACCCAAAGCCATTCGTATGGCACAAAACCGCAGACCAGATCCTCGATTCCGTCGCCCGATTTTGTACGCGAACTTTAGACTCGGGACACTAGCGGCTGAAGAGCAACCGGCGCGTGACCGCGAAGGAGAGGAACGCAAGGCCCAGCGAGAGCAGGACGACGGAGACGCTGAGGGCTGTGGGGCTGCGCGCGAGCGTTGAGAGATTGAGCCGGCTTCCAAAGAGGGGCGCAGCATGGGTTGTTGCGGCAGCCCGCCAGGCCGCGGGATTCAATGCCAGGCGACCGATGGTGACGAGGGCGAAGACGGCCCACGCCAGCACCAGCGGGGCGGCGACGAAGAGCGGACCAATCCGCTTCCACGGAAAGGGAATCGGCGCGGGTCCGTCGCCGGCGACCGCGGCCATGACGGAGTCGGCGAATCCGGAGGAAGGAAGAATGTCATCGTGGCGGGAGGCAAGCGCGGCGTCGAGCTCTGCTTCGGTCACGGGCGTGTTGGGTGTGCGCTGGGTCATCGAACCTCCTTCGGATGCGCGGCGAGCTGGGCCGGCTGGGGGGCGCGGCGGGGCTGGGAAAACTTGCTGCGGAGCAGCTCGCGGCCGCGGAACAGGCGCGCCTTGATGGTGCCTTCGGGGACGCGCAGGGTGCGCGCCGCGGCAGGCACATCCTGATCGTGGAAATAAAAGAGGAGCACCGCATCGCGATATTTCGGCGGCAGCGCGAGAACGGCGCGGCGCAAAGCCTCGTCGCGCTCGGCGTCGTCGAAGGCGGTGGGCGAAAGGCGGTTGTCGGGCGGCTCGGCGATTTGGTCGAGCGAGAGCGAGGCGGCCGGAATGCGGCGCAACTCGGTGCGGTAGACGTTGGCGGCGAGGGCGAAGAGCCAGGTCGAGAAGGCCGCATCGCCGCGCCACTGGGCGAGGTTGCGATAGGCGCGCAGGAAAGCTTCCTGGGCCATCTCCTCGGCGCGGCCGCGGTCGCGGCAGAAGCGCCAGGCGAGGTTGACCAGCGGGGTCTGCCAGCGGCGCACGAGAACGGCGAAGGCCGCCGTATCGCCGGCCAGCACGCGCGCGACGGCGGCCTGGTCCTGGGCCTGGTTCTCGGTCCGATCTTCTGCGACGGCAGGGTTCACATGCGTCTTCCTGGCCGGTAAGACCTGGGAAAAGGATGCGCGGTTTCGTTTTTTGTGTCGAGGCGAAATTTGGCGGGGATCAAAAAGGCGAGTTCGCGACCAGCGGCAGGGCCTTCTGCCACGCGAGTGGCGGTTGCAACGCGGTGACAATCCGCTGCCCGGGCGCCTGTATACTGGCCGCGTTTTGCGGAGGCGCGGGGATGAGCGTCGCCGATTCTGTTCCAGCCAGGCCATTACGCCGACGTTTCGCTCAGGCAGTGGATGGCGCTCACGCCGCGCGAGCTCGGGCAGGCCCATCTGCCCCTGGGCAAAGCGGCGCTGGCCAGCCTCGGCAGGGAAAAGCAGCCGGTCTATCGGAAATAGCGGAGTTGCGATTTGGGGTATCGCCGGATCGCTGATCCAGTCCCTCGCGCGGAGGGTGACCGGTGCGGTTCTATTCGAGCGACATGCATTCGGGAAGATTGGGTGCCTGCTCAGGCTCGGGCTGGCTGGCTGCCGGGGAAGCGAGATAGTCCTTCCACGACGGGAATTGCGCGGCGGCCGCATCGATCCTATCCTGCGTGGATCCTTCCGGCGCAGTGAGGAAGGAGAGGAACTTCTCCATCAGGTGCAGGTCGGGATTGAAGTCGTCGAGCCAGAGGAACTGCCCCTGCTCATTCACCTCGAAAAACCACCACTGCCCGTCGCGATCGACGGCAAAGTCGAAACTGCCGAAGACGATGCCCGATGCTCGGGCGAATGCGAGGACCTGCTGGCGGATCGCTTCCGGTGTGGCGAGGCTTTCGACGCGGACCTGACCCTGGGTGACGTCCTGGCGCCAGTCGATGGAGCCTCTGGGGTTGTGGAGCGCGACCGAACAGACCGCGTCGCCCATCAGGACGAAGCGCACATCGAATTCCTTCGCGATCCTCTGTTGATAAATGGCAGGGGCGTAGGTGAGCACCTCGTCGTCCGGCAACATGTCTTCGCTGACGGGAAAGGTTTCGGTCACGGCGACGGACTGATCCTGCCGGCCGCGCCAGATATGCGGGAAAAAGGCTTTGCAGATGGAAGGCGCGGACGGCTGGTGGAGGAAATGGCGCACGGTCTCGGGCGCGTTCGACAGCAACGTGGCCGGAATGCTCATGCCGCAGCGTTGCGCGAGAACGAGCTGCACGGCCTTGTTCCGGATCGTTCGCGAAGCCGAATAGCGGTTGATGCAGCGGACCGGGAGCAGGTCGAGCAGGTAAAGGAGCGAATCGGAGAACCAGCGGTATTCGCTCTGGGCAAATTTGCGGTCCGCTTCGGCAACGGCGGGGTTCGGCGTGGGTGGCTGCGGGCGGCGCATCCAGACAGCGTCGCCGGCCGCGAGTTCGGTCGATCCGATGCGTAATCGCGGCGGCTCAGGGAGCGCGATGGAGCCCTGCTGTTGCGGCGACCAGCCAAGGCCAGCCCAGCAGACGACTTCGTACCCGGCGCGTTCGAGCGCCCACTTCACGGGGACGGTGTGATTGTCATGCTCCGGAGCGAGGATGATGATTTTCACGGGAATGGAAACTGCAGCGGAGTGAGCCGCGCGGGAGCGACGACGGAATCACGCACTGACTGGAGATGGGGCGGGTGCGCCGGCGACGCACCCGCAGGCAGAACTAAGCGCCGTCGCCGTCCAGATGGCCGGTGTACGGATTCACGGTGATCACGTTGGTGTGATGGGCGGATTCCTTGCCGGCGGCCCGGTCGATTTCTTCGGGCGTCAATTCGCGGGCGCCCAGGCGGCCGAGCACTCGGTTTTCCTTTTCATTCCGCATACGATTCTCCTTTGGGGATATGGGGTCAGGCGTGCGACCCGAACACTGCGTCCCTCGATTGTGCACCCGCGGCACAGGATCGTTTTCAACAGGAGCGGGGGCGCAAAGAATTTCGCCGGGAAATCGTACCTGCGATGAGCAGGAACGCGCTGTTTGGGTTGCCGCTTCGGCGCCGGGGCGGCCACGAGGAGCGGGTTTCACGGCGAAGAATTTGCAACCGCGCGGCGTCGGGCCTGGTCGTACCGGGTGAAGCGAACGGGAAAGGGAATCCCGAACGCGCGGGAGGATGCGATGGGCGATACACCTTTGGAAGCGATGGCGCTGTTCGGGTTTTTGGCGGTGGGCGCGATTGCCGTGTTTACGATGATCTCGATCTCCGTGTGGAGCGATGCGCGGCGCAAGGAACGCGAGGCCTATTACAAGGCAGACATGATGAAGAAGATCGCCGAGTCGCAGGGGCCCGGCGCTACGTCGGCGCTGGAGTTGCTGCGCGAGCAGGACCGGATTGCGGCGACCCGCACGCGGCAGGGGCTGAAGATCGGCGGCATGGTGATGGTCGCGATCGGGCTGGGGCTGATGGTGTTTCTGCGCGCGATTGTTCGGGACGAGCCCGTTTATCTGTGCGGGCTACTGGTGCTGCTGATCGGCGTGGCGCTCTACGGCAGCTCGTTTGTCGTGACGACGTCGGCGGCGTGAGAAAAGCAGGGGGCCCGGGAAGAAACGGCCCGGGAAGAAACGGCCAGGGATACAGCTGCCTGCGGGATCGACGGCCAGCGGAAATTGCTCCTGGCCGCTTCTCCCCTGGCCGATTCTCGCCTGACTGCTTCTTCCCCCGGCCCGCGTCTAAATCCTGACAGGCCAGTCCCGGGAACATGGAGCAGGCCTTGCTCGTACTCCTCATCAGCCATGCAGAGCCTCGGCGACACCTTCGGACAGGTCTTCCTTGCCATCCGCGGCAATAAGCTGCGCTCGTTTCTGACCATGTTCGGCATCGCGTGGGGGGTGGGATCGCTGCTGCTGCTGGTGGGGGTGGGCGAAGGCTTCCGCTCCGGGCAAAAGCGCGAGTTCGCCGAGTTAGGCAACGACGTCATCATGATGTGGAATGGCAATATTCCTGCCGTGGCTGGCCAGCACACATCGATGCGTCCCTATTATCTGACTACGGGGGATCTGGAAGCGGTGCGCACCCAGGCGCCGGATGTGCGCGACGCGACCGCGGTGGTCAACCGCAACGACATCAAGCAGCAGAGCCTCTATGAGACCACCGGAGGCCTGGTGGTGGGCACCGATCCTAATTTCCAGAACATCCGGTTTCTGCCGATTCACCAGGGCAGGTTCATCCAGAACGCCGATATGGTGAACAAGAGCCGGGTGATCGTGCTGGCACACAAGAGCGCGCAGCTGCTCTTTCCCGGGCGGCCGGCGGTGGGCGAGTGGGTAACGCTCAATGGCACGCGGTTTTCGGTGATCGGGGTGGCCGACCAGGTGGGGCACGGCGACAACGACGACCGCAGCCAGCAGGTCTATATTCCGCTGACGGTGATGCTGGATATGTACCCGCTGAACTGGGGAAACAATCCGCAGGATACGGTGAGCTCGATCCAGTATCAGCCGGTGACCGCCAGCGAGCACGTGAACGCGGTCGAGGAAGTGCACGAGATTATCGCGCGGCGGCATGGTTTCGATGCCAATGCGAGCGACGCGTTCGAGGAGTGGGACTCGGTGCAGTCGCAGCAGATGGTGGGCAAGATCTTCAATGCGATGGACATCTTTCTGGGCGGGGTGGGCCTGGTGACGCTGGCGCTGGGCGCGGTGGGGATCGTGAACATCATGCTGGTGTCGGTCACGGAGCGGACGCGGGAAATCGGGCTGCGCAAGGCGATCGGGGCGACCAACCGCAGCGTGCTGTCGCAGTTCTTTCTGGAGGGCCTGACGCTGACCGGGGTGAGCGGCTTGATCGGCATCGGCGGCGCGGCCTTGTTCATGGGCCTGCTCGACAAGGTGCTGGGGACGAATATGGAGGGGTTCGATCCGCCGCGGCTGCAGCCGTGGTCGGCGGCCGTGGCGCTGCTGGCGCTGAGCCTCTGCGGGATCGTAGCGGGGCTCTATCCGGCAGCGCAGGCAGCGAAGATGGAGCCGGTGGAAGCGCTGCGGCGAGAATAGATGCCAGCCTTTAGCCGCTAGCTTTTAGTTGCTAGCCGTGCTGTTTGGCATGAGGAACTCGCGTTGAAAGGTGTAAAGGTACGCAACGCGAGTGGCGTGATCGGCGCCGATGACGAAACAGCTGTAGCTAGCGGCTGGTAGCTAACAGCCAGAGGCTGCTTTTTTATGTTGCCAGATATCTGGAGCCAGGCGTGGGAGGCGATGATCTACAACCGCCGCCGCACGTTTATCACCGTGCTCGGCATGGCGTGGGGCATCGCCACCGTGGTGTTGCTGCTGGCGTATGGAGCGGGATTCGGCAGGGCCATCCAGAACATCTTCGAGCAGTGGGGGACTTACCTGATCGGCGTGTTCCCCGGCAAGACGTCGGAGCAGGTGGGCGGATCGAAGGCCGGCGTGGAAGTGCGGCTGACCGAGGACGACGTGGAGCGGCTGTGGGCGACGGTGCCGGGAGTGACGCACATCTCGCCGGCCATGTTCAAGCAGATCAACGTCGGCAACGATGAACACCTCTACAACTGGGAGGTGAACGGCTATCGCGCGGAGATCGCGCGTGTCCTCAAGCTGGACATCGACGAGGGCCGGTTCTTCACCGATGCGGACGACGCCAACCGCGCCCACGTCGCCGTGCTGGGGTCCGAGGCGAAGACGCGGCTCTTTGGCGGGCAGTACCCGATCGGCGCGCGGGTCCGCCTCAACGGGATCAGCTTCACCGTGATCGGCGTTCTCGAGCCGAAAATGCAGGAGCAGGACGACGACATCAACCGGCAGGTTTATATCCCGTTCAACACTTTCGATGATTTCGGGAGCACGAAGTATCTGAGCGGGATCTGGCTGACCTACCACGGGGATAACCAGGTGGTGGAGCAGGCGGTGCGGAACACGCTGGCGGCGATGCACAATTTTCTGCCGTCGGACCACAATGCGATTTTTGTGGCGAATCTGATGCATCAGCTCCGGCAATTCCAGATCATCACCGTGCTGCTGGAAGCGTTGCTGCTGTTCATTGGGGCGTTGACGCTGGGGATTGCCGGCATTGGCCTGATGAACATCATGCTGGTAGCGGTCGAGCAGCGGACGAAGGAGATCGGCATCGAAAAGGCCCTGGGCGCCCGCAAAAAACATATTCTGCTGCAGTTTTTGTCAGAGGCGCTGGTGATTGCGGGAGCCGGGGGGGTGATCGGCATCGCATTCGCTTACGCCGTCGCCTTCGGGGTGGGGCGGATCACGTTTTACAGCGCGCTGGCCAGCCATGCCGAGTCTGCGGACATTCGCCTGCTCATCTCGCCGCTGATCGTGATCGTCGCGACGACGATTCTGGGGTTCGTGGGGATCGTGAGCGGGATGATTCCGGCAGTCCGGGCTGCGAATCTGGACCCCATTGAGGCGTTGCGGTACGAGTGAGGGCACGGGAAAAGCGGCCAGGGACGGAGCGGTTTGGGATCGAGCGGTCAGCAGAATCGGCTGGGGATGAAGCGGCGAGGCGAGGGGAACGGCCAGGAAGCAAGAGGCCAGCCGCCTGTGGTTGAGGATTTTGCGAGGCAGGGGAGCCGGAAACGCCAAATTGCGCCAGAAAACGGGGGAACGGGTCGATGAGCGCTGACCGAGGTAAAGCCGGAGGATTCAGCGCTTTCGCCTTGGAGACAGGGCCGGCGGCCTATGAGTTTCGGGATGAACGGACGATGAACCGCGTCCGGAAACGGACACCAGGAGGGGTTGTAATCGACAGGTATTCAATTGGTTACCTGAGACTTCCATTTTCAGTAACCAGCCTGAATTCCCCTATGAAAAAAAGGTTGACCTCCGACGAAAGCGAGTTTATTTTCGAGAATGTCGATTGACCCCCGGCGCTTTGTCGCCGTCCCGAGTCAGACTTCCCGACCCACGCTGAACGGAAAGACTCCCGAGCGGGAGGGTACGTCGGTTTCTGCGTGCGGTGGAAGAAATGAGCGGGCGGAGGGAGTCGGAGAGACAAACAAGCTGGCCGGTGGAGAGGTTCTCAGAAAAAGAAGAAAAAGTTGACCGGATGGACATGTTTCCGCGTCTAAAAAAGAACATAGCCTTCCGGGAAAGATTTCCCCAACCTGCTTTGGGCCCAAGCTGGTACAGCGGTTGTTCTGTGACAAGAGACTAAGGCTGGACACCATCTAAAGCAAGGAGACACCCTATATGCGTTCCGATCTGATTTTTGGCGCTTTGACTCATGTGAACAACCGGTACCAACTGTGCCAGCTCGCCTCGAAAGCCACGCGCAAGCTGCACAAGCCGAACACGCGGCTGCAGGACACGATGAATGACGTGCTGGTCCGGTTCCGGGATGCAAGCCCGGTTGCGGCCACCGCGCCAGCCACCAGGCAGACGGTAGCGATTTCTCAGCAGCATCGCCGGGCCGCCTAGTTTCAGGGACGGCCCTTTGTTGTAGTGCCCGGATTTTTCCGGATAGCAGATTCCGCAAGTCGAAACCTTCCTGGATTCTTCCCTCCCATCGCACCATCCCCTCCAAAAAAGAAAACTCACCGCAGGTGATCGATGACCATCGCAGAACTGAAAGAAAAAAACATTACCGAGCTGAGCCGCATCGCGCGCACGCTCGAGATTCCCGGAGCCAGCGGGCTCCGCAAGCAGGACCTGATCTTTAAGATTCTTCAGGCGCAGAGCGAAAAGGAAGGACACATTTTCGCTGAAGGCGTGCTGGAAATTCTGCCAGACGGTTATGGTTTTCTCCGCTCGCCGGACTACAACTATCTGCCCGGCCCCGACGATATTTACGTTTCGCCGTCGCAGATCCGCAAATTCGACCTGAAGACGGGCGACACGATCAGCGGCAACGTGCGGCCTCCGCATGAAGGCGAGAAATATTTCGCGCTGGTCAAGATCGAGGCGATCAACTTCGAATCGCCCGAGGAAACACGCAACAAGATCCTGTTCGACAACCTGACGCCGCTGTATCCGCAGGAGCGCATCAAGATGGAAACGGTGCGCGAGAACATCAGCGGGCGGGTGATGGATCTGCTGACGCCGATCGGCAAAGGACAACGCGGCCTGATCGTCGCGCCCCCGCGTACCGGCAAGACGATGCTGCTGCAGTCGATCGCGAACTCGGTGACGGCTAATCATCCCGAGGTCGTGCTGATCGTGCTGCTCATCGACGAGCGTCCCGAAGAAGTGACGGACATGCAGCGGTCGGTGAAGGGCGAAGTGATCTCCTCGACCTTCGACGAACCGGCGGCTCGCCACGTGCAGGTGGCCGAGATGGTGATCGAGAAGGCGAAGCGGCTGGTGGAACACAAGCGCGACGTCGTGATCCTGCTCGACTCGATCACGCGCCTGGCGCGCGCCTACAACACCATCGTGCCGCCGTCGGGCAAGGTGCTCTCGGGCGGCGTCGATTCAAACGCTCTGCAGCGGCCGAAGCGGTTCTTCGGCGCGGCGCGCAACATCGAAGAGGGCGGTTCGCTGACGATCATTGCGACGGCGCTGGTGGACACGGGCTCGCGCATGGACGAAGTGATCTTCGAAGAGTTCAAGGGGACCGGCAACATGGAAATCATCCTCGACCGGAAGCTCGTGGACAAGCGCGTCTTCCCGGCCATCGACATCCAGCGCTCCGGCACCCGCAAGGAAGAGCTGCTGATCCCGAAGGACGAACTGCAGCGGACCTGGGTGCTGCGCAAGGTGCTCAATCCGCTGTCGCCGGTGGAAGCCATGGAACTGCTGGTGAGCCGCCTCGAAAAGGTGCGGAACAACGCGGAGTTCCTGGTGAATATGAATTCGCTGTAGCGCAGCGAGTTGGCAAGCCAGCCAGTTGGCGAGTCAGCGCGATGAGGCGGAGTCCTGAGCCGCCTTGACGCCCAGATGAGAACCCATCCGAGCAATGCCCGCTCGGATGGGTCTTTTTATGAGAGATACGTCCTATTGAACGGCCGGCAGCTGCAGGGAGATTTGTTGCGCCGCCGCGCTGCAGATGGGATGACCCCATCCGCTGGCGCTCACGCCGATCGGGAAGCCGGATGGGTTGGTGATGTCGTACACGATGTTGTCGGGCCGGGCGCTGTCCGGGCCGACGCCGCCGGGCACGAAGTCGAGGTTGAGGGTGTGGCGCGTGCGCCAGGCAATGTTGTGGTCGGCGCAGGACGCGTCACCACTCACCCCAAGGCCGCCAACCAGGATCTTCTTCGCGTTATAGAGCCCGAGCCCCCCGCCGAAGACGTTGACCCCACCGATGCGGAACCCCATCATGGGGTCGTTTGCCTGCCCATAGTCGACGGGATCGCCCCGATAGGCGACGAAGGGGTCGATGGGATTGCTGGCCTGCAAACCGAAGAGGCTTCCTCCAGGCTGCGTGGCGGAGTAGAGGTCGGCGGTAGAGAGGGCGAGGCCGGGAAGGCTGAAGGCGTTGGCGGTATTGGCTTTCTGGGCGGCGATGTTGCGGCTGCCAGGCCACTGTGAGCCGCGATTGGCGCCCGTGAAGGCGACAGCGCAGACGACTCCATCGCGATTGACGACGACGCCCCACATGTCGAGATTGAAGCCGCCGTTCGCCTGGCTGCGGGCGGCGGCGAGGGCCATCTGGAGCTGGGCGTGAGAGGGCAGACCGATGCAGGCGGAAGGGGAGGAGGGCTCGCCGGGGAACGGTTGGGCGGATGCGCTGAGCGCGCCGAGGATCGCCAGGGCGAGGGTGAACGTTCTGATCTTGGTCATGGGTTTTCACTTTCCGGTTCAGCGGCCGGCGCACCGCTCCGCGTCGCCGCCGGGAGTCGCTGGAAACCGGCAGGACGGTAGCACTCGTGGGCCACAGGACGCAATGGGAATCTGCAGGGGAGGGGCGCCCGGCGGGCTCAAGAGACCATCCTTAGCGCCGGGGGCTGGGGCGTCCAGTAGGATAGAAAGCCTAGCTAGGATAGAAAAATATTCCTTTCCTTCCAGCCGGCGAGCTACCCGATGGCCGCGGTCGGTTGCCTGGAGGTGTGAGGCAAGCGCCTGCTCGGTGTCCGGGCGTGGACGACTACGTCGGCTGTTGGACATCATGCGACAGCGGAGCGGTTCTTCGGATTTTCTCAAGTGCTGATCTCTCCATAACTTGAAGGCAGCCGCCGAGTGGTGACCGTGATGCAGAGACAAGACGACTCCCATCCGGGGCCGGAAGGGGCGAGGTTTCCATGCACGAGATATGGATGGACTTGAAGGTGGCGGCGAGGCGGCTGCGGCGGGCGCCGGGTTTTGCTGTGACAGTGGTGGCGACGCTGACCATGGCAATTGCGGCGAACCTGGCGGTGTTGGGGGTCTTCCGAGCCATGGCGGCAGGGCCGCTGGGCATGGTGGGCGGAGACAGCCTGGTGATGGTGGTGCAGAAGCCGCAGGGATACATCAGCCAGTCGTATCCGGACTATCAGGACTTCAAGGCGCGCAATGCGGTGTTCAGCGACATGCTGGCGTACCGGATTGGCGAGGCCGGCGCACGCACGCATGACGGCACGGCGCGAAAGAACTGGGACTACGAGGTATCGGGCAATTATTTCGATGTGCTCGGCGTGCGGCCGGAGGCGGGGCGGTTCTTTCACGCGAGCGACGAGCGCGGACCGAATTCAGCGTCGTATGTGGTGCTGAGCGATGCGTTCTGGCGGTCGCGCTTCGGAGCCGATCCGCGTGTGGTTGGGACGACGATGGAGCTGGATAAGCATCCGTTCACGATCATCGGAGTGGCGTCGGCGAACTTCCATGGAACCGAGCTGCTGATCTGGCCGGACTTTTGGTATCCGATGGTGAACGCGCCGGATGTGAACGGATACAGCTATCTGGACCGGCGCTTCAACCACACGCTTTCTGTCCTCGGGCGGCTGAAGCCGGGTGTGACGCGGGAGCGGGCGCTGGAGAATCTGAACGCGATCGCCACGCAGCTGTCGAAACAGTATCCGCAGACCGATGACGGGATGGGCGTACGGCTGATCCGGCCGGGATTGTTTGGAGATCAGTTCGGCACGGCGGGACGGAGCTTTCTGGCTGGCCTGCTGTTGCTGGCGTTGCTGGCGCTGGCTGCCGCGTGCGTGAACCTGGCGAGCATTTTTGCGGCGCGGGCGGCGGATCGGGGACGGGAACTGGCGGTGCGGATCGCGATTGGATCGAGCCGTTGGCGGGTGCTGCGGCAGGTGCTGGCGGAGGCTGCTTTACTGTCGGTGGGCGGTGGCGGGGCGGGTCTGCTGGCGACAAGCTGGCTGCTGGGGTGGCTGAGCGCATGGCAGCCGATCGCGGAGTATCCGGTGCACATGACGATGGCAGCCGACCCGCTGGTGTATGCGTCGGCGCTGCTGCTGGCGGCGGCGAGCTGCGTGCTTCCGGCGCTGCTGACGGCGCGGCAGATCTGGAAGACCGACGCGATGCAGGCGATGAAGGCGGGATCGACGCAGGGGCGGGTGGGACGGCTGAGCATCCGCGACTTGCTGCTGGGATTGCAGGTGGCGCTGTGCGCTCTGCTGGTGACGTGCGCGCTGGCAGGGCTGCGGGGGATGCAGCGGTCGCTGCACGCGCCGATGGGATTCGATCCGGAGGGTGCGCTGCTGGCTGAGATGGAAATGAAAATGTCGGGCTACAGCGACGACTCCGCACTGCCGGTGGAGAAAAAAATGCTGGAAGCGGCAGCTGCGATTCCGGGAGTGACGGCGGTGGGCTCGATCGACGAGGAGCCGATGAACGGCGGCGGCAGCACGACGCCGGTGTATCGAGCGGGAACGACGGATTTTCGCGGATCGAACTCGGTGGCCGTTCCCAAATACTTCACTATTACGCCCGGGTATCTGCAGGCTGCGCGGATGCGGCTGGTGGCGGGGCGCAATATCACGTGGGCCGATGATCACGGGCGCCCGCAGGTCGTGCTGATCAATGAAACGATGGCGCGAACGATGTTTGGCAGCGTGCCGGGCGCGTTGGGGCAGCACTTCGCCATGCCGGGGCCCACGGACTATCAGGTTGTGGGGGTGGTGGAAGATGGGAAGTACGATTCACTGACCGAGGACGCAAAACCGGCGATGTTCTGGCCGCTGGCGCAGAACCCGGAAAACGAGATCACGCTGGTGGTGCGCTCGCAGCGGTCGACGGCGGAGACGGCAGCTGCGGTGGGGACGATGCTCGCGAAGATCGATCCTACGCTGCCGGTGACGATCGAGAGCTGGCCCGTGGCGATGGCGCTGGTGCTGTTCCCGATGCGCGCGGCGACGGTGGCGCTGGGAATTCTGGGACTGCTGGCGGCCATGCTGGCAGCGACAGGCATCTTTGGGATGGCAAGCTACACGGTGGCGCAGCGGCTGCGGGAACTGGGGATTCGCGTGGCGCTGGGCGCGCAGCGGAGGCAGGTGCTGCGCGCGGCGGTGGGGCGGACGGTGGTGCTGCTGGGAGTGGGATCGCTGGCGGGCCTGGGGTTGGGCATTCTGGGCAGCAAGGTGCTGGCGAACATTGTGTATGAGGCGACGGTGTACGATCCCGCGGTGATTGCCGGCGCACTGAGCCTGATGGTGGCCATTGGGGCGCTGGCGGCGATGGTGCCGGCGCAACGGGCGGTGCGGGTGGATCCCGCGGTATTGCTGCGGGAGGAATGAAGGCTGAGGCCAGGAACGGCCCGGATGAAGCGGCCGGGGGTGAAGCGGCCGGGAAAGACAGCTGGTCAGCGGGCACTGCGTTGGGCTGGTGTCGCGAAATCCCACATCTGCGAACTGCGCGCAGAGCCTTCGAAAAGCTCAGGCCAGGTTGTGGGGCATCCGGCGTACGCTGAGAAGCGCCGAAAAACTGCGTCCTGCGGCAATCTGCGGATCATCCAATGCCCGGGCGGGGGTGAGCGATGAAGATTGTCGTCTTCGGGGCGTCGGGCGGGACCGGTCAGGAGCTGCTGAAGCAGGGAGTCGCCGCGGGGCATGAGGTCACCGCCTTTGTGCGCGATCCGAAGTCGGTAACCGGCGGCGAACGGCTGCGCGTGGTGGTGGGCGATGCGCGCGATGCGAAGGCGGTGGCGCTGGCGATTGCGGGGCAGGACGCGGTGCTATCGGCGTTGGGCGCGCGAACGC
>JBARMS010000146.1:0-5105 GCA_049802575.1 Acidobacteriaceae bacterium
GCGCCGAGCGTGACGCGCATGGCGAATTCGCCCTGGCGCTGCGCGCCGCGCGCGAGCTGCAGATTCGTGACGTTCACCGCGGCCATCAACAGCACCAGCAGCACCGCGCCCATGATGGCCACGAGCGCCGGACGCACTTCGCGCGTGATGTCGGCCTGCAGGGAATCGACGATGAGCCCGTGTTGCAGAGACGCCCATTGCGGCCGCACGTATTGCGCAATGGGATGGGCGGCGATCGCATCCAGATCGCGCGCGGCGGCCGCACGGCTGATGCCGGGGCGCATACGGCCCACCAGATAGAGGTGGTTGCCCCACTCCCGGCTTTCGAAGTCGGAGGCGAGGGTCTGCGTGTCGTAGTCGAGCGGGGTCCAGATATCGGCGGCGGGAGATAACACGTTTTCAAAGCTTGCGGGCATCACGCCGATGACGGTGTAGCGGTCGCCATCGAGAGTGACGGCGCGGCCCACGATGCCGCGATCGCCGCCGAGCTTCTGGCGCCACAGTCGAGCGCTGACGATGGCCACGTTCGGCCCGTGATAGCGGTCCTCGGCGGGAAGAAAGTCGCGGCCCAGCCATGGCGCGATGCCGAGCACGCGGAGGAAGCTTGCGCTCACGCGCTGCCCGTTCAGGCGCTCCGGCTGGGCGCTGCCGAGCAGCACCGGCTGCCACGGCTCATAGGCGGCCAGCGCGTCGAGGGAGTGATTGCGCTCAGACAGTTCGCGACCGTTGCCGAAGGCGAGCCGGCTGCGCGCGCCCTCGAAGGTGCTCCAGAGGGTGAGAATGCGATTCGCATGCGGATACGGCAGAGGCTCAAAGAGGATGGGGTCCACGGCGCTGAAGATGGCGGTGCATGCGCCGATGCCGAGCGCGAGAACGACGATCGAGGTGAGCGCAAAGCCGGGCGCGCGGCGCAATTGGCGCAGGCCGAAGCGGAGATCCGCCCCGATACTGGCCAGTCCTAACGCAGCATCGGCAAGGACCGTCTTCTCACGCAAAGCCACCGGATTGCCGAAGCGCAGGCGCGCTTCGCGACGAGCGGCTGCCTCACTCATGCCGCGGCGGGTCATTTCCTCGACGGCGAGATCGATGTGCGCGCGCAGTTCGTCGGCGATGTCGGCGTTGACGCTGTCGCGGCGTCTGAGGTTTCGAATTCGCTGCCACAAACTCATGGCCCGGTCCTCCTGTTCTTCCCAGCCGCATCGAGGGCAATCCGCGAAACGGCTCCGCCTGGACGGCCAGTCCCGCCTGGACGGCGAGTTCTCAGGCGTAGCGCAGAATCGCGCGCACGCCCTTCACCAGTTCCTCGAAATCCCTCTCGGCCTCGTCGAGGCGGCGGCGGCCTGGGGCGGTGAGCTTGTAGTACTTCGCCCGACGCCCGGTCTCGGTGAGCGCCCACTCTGAGGCGATCCAGTGGCTCTGCTCCATGCGGTGCAGCGCGGGATAGAGCGAGCCTTCTTCCACGCGCAGCAGCTCATCGCTGACGCGCTGAATGTGCTGCACGATGCCGTAGCCATGCAGGCGGCCCATCTGCGCCAGCGTTTTCAATACGAGCAAATCGAGCGTTCCCTGCAGATCGTTTTTTGCCATGCGCCTCGTGGTGTGTCGGAGTGAAGACCCCTCGACATCTTGGTGTACCGGAGCATAGCCCTAGACGTTTAGGGATGTCAAGCGTGGAGGCGCGTGCAGCGGGTAGCGGGTAGCGGGATGTCCTGGAGATTTGGACCAAGCGGGGCCAAGGCAGGGGCGGATGGCTCGTCGCGTCACCCCACGACCGTGAAGACGGAAGCCAGCGCGGATCCCTCGCTGCGCTCGGGATGACACGCTATTTTTCGGGTGCAGGTTCTCTGCAGACCTAAGATGTCCCTACAGCCAGGAATTCTTTCCGGAGTGTCCAGGAGAGTTGCCACGATGTCCATGCTGCGGATTCTGGTCGCGCTGAGTTTTGTGCCGCTGATTGCGGCGGGACAGACGCCGGCGGCTCAACCCTCGGCTTTGGCGTCGGGCGAGCGAATCGCACAGCCAACGCGCGCCGAGTATCTGCGGTTGGCGGGCGAGGTGGATCGGGCTCTGCACCAGGATGTGCTCGACGTGTGGTTTCCACGCTCGATTGATCGCGAGCATGGCGGGTTTCACTCGCACTTCGGGCGCGACTGGCAAGCGCTGCCGAGCGACGGCAAATTTTCCGTCTTTCAGGGACGCATGACGTGGGTGGCCGCGCAGGTGGTGATGCGCGAGCCGGCGCTGCGGGACGAGTTTCGTCCGACCATCACGCAGGGGCTCGATTTTCTGGAGAAGACGATGTGGGACCGGGAGGATGGCGGCTTCTACTGGGGCCTCGATGACGACGGGCGCGTGGTGCCGCAGTTTACGGATGGCAAGGATCTGTACGGCGTGGGCTTCTGCATCTACGGAGCGGCTGCAGCTTATCAGGCGACGCATGACGAGCGAGCGCTGGCGCTGGCGCAAAAGGGATTTCAATGGGCCGACGCGCACGCGCACGATCGGGTGAACGGCGGGTATTTTGAATGGCTCGAGCGCGATGGCACCCCGGTGGTTCCGCACCCGCCCGACGGCACGATGGTTGAGCCGCCGATGGGTGTGGGCCCGGAGAACTACAAGTCGATGAACACGCATATTCATATGCTGGAGGCGTTCACGGAGCTGTACCGGGTGTGGCCGGACGCGACGGTGCGGGCGCGGGTGGAGGAGCTGCTGGCGATCGTGCGCGACAAGATTGCCGTCGAGCCAGGGGCGATGAATCTGTACTTCACGAATGCGTGGCGGCCGATCCCGGGGCACGACTCGTACGGGCACGACGTGGAAACGGCGTATCTGATGCTCGAGACGGATGAGCTGCTGCACGGCAAAGCGAGCGCGAAGACGGAGCGCATGGCGAAGATACTGGTGGATCACGCGCTGGCGTATGGATGGGATGCCGAGCACGGCGGGTTCTATCAATATGGAGCGGCGTTTGGACCGCCGGAAGACACGCACAAGGAGTGGTGGGTGCAGTGCGAGGGGCTCAACGCGCTGCTGCTGATGCACGAGCGCTATGGGCGCGAGAACCCGGTGTACTTTCAGCGATTCCTCGAGCAGTGGGCGTTTCTCTCGCACCACACGATCGATGCGGAGAACCACGGGTTGTGGAATTTGACGACGGCGGATGGAACGCCGGTGGTTCTGGATAAGGGGTCGATCTGGAAGGCGGCGTATCACGACAGCCGCGCGTTTTGGAATGTGCGGGATCGGCTGCGGCGGCTGGCGGGGGAATAGCGGGTCGTGCTGTATTCGCATCAACCGAAGAGCGATCCGCAGTCATGGACGCTTCGCGCCATGCGGAGCCGATGAAAACAGGAGCAACCGCGGTTCCGTCGCTGCGCTTCGGGACGACACCGGGGTACGGTTTACGGGTTTTTACGGCAGATTCTTCGCAGACCCAGCCCGAACTGAGAGAGGAAATGCAGGTGCCTTCGGCTTGCGCCTGGATTGCTTGTTGCGCCTGCGGCGCAACGTATTCGGATGCTTCGCTCAGGATGACAGATTTGGTTTTGCGTTGCGGTGAATTGAGGAGAGGAAATGCAGGTCCGTTCGACTACGCTCAGGATGACAGGGTTGGTTTTTGCCAAATGCGGGCGCACGCATCAGTTGAAAAACATCTCTTCCCATAGCCATTCGAGTGGAGTATAAATATTGTTCACATAGACATTCGAGTGGAGGGCCGCCCTATGATTCCCGAACGTACACCGCAAGCGGACTGGATGCTGCCAACGCGAGGATTTGCCTGGACTGCGATTCTTCTCATTACGCTCGGAATCGGAGTGAATACGGCCGTTTCCCAGACATTCAAAAAAATAACGATCCAGGCTGCGGGCTCCGCCGACCCGCGAACCATGCGGCTGCAGGTGCTGCCGAACGGCGACTTGATGGCGCACTCGGTCGATGTGATCGATCTATTGAGCTACGCCTACGGCGTGCCGTCGAATCCTTCGCCGCGCCTCAATGCTCTTCCGGGGTGGGCTGTCGACGAGAGGTACGACATTGAAGCGAAGGCGGACCCAGACGCGGTCGCTGCGAGTTCTGAGGGCAGCGAGGCACAAGCCCGACTGCAAACAATGATCCGCCAATTGCTCGCCGATCGATTCGGCCTCGTGATGCGCGTGGAGCAGGAACGTATGCAGGTCTATGCTCTCGTCGTATCCGGGTCCGGACCCAGGCTCCACAAGTCGGCAGTCACCACGAAAGACTGCATCCTCGATTCCGCGCCGGAAGGCTGCCATTCCTTCGCCGCTGGGTTCGGACACCCTCTGGACGCGAACGCGACCAGCATGGAGGACCTGGCTCATTACATCGAGAACTGGGCCGATTTGCCGGTCGTGGACCGCACCCATCTCAGCGGACTGTTTACCGTGCAAACGGAGGGCTGGATGCCCATGCGACTGCCTCCGCCGCCGCCCAACGGCAACGGACACGTGAACTTCGGGGACTTGCCGACAATTTTTACGGTCCTCGGCAAACTCGGTCTCGAACTGCATCGGCAAGAGGAAGTCCTGCCGGTGTATACCGTCGAACGGATCGAGCAGCCGTCCCTCGACTAGCTGCGAATCCACTCAGCCCTGGGGGCGCCGCTATTCCACTCTCAGCACCTCGGCGGGATCGATGGAGGCGGCGCGCTGGGCGGGGATGATTCCGGCGACGGCGGCGGCGAGGACCAGCGTGGCGATGGCGATGAGCAGGAGCGCGAGCGCACCGAAGAGCTGGGTGAGGCGCGCGATCAGGCGTTCTTCAGTAAATCGGTCGGCGATCTGCTGCTGGAAGGTCTGGAACTTCACGATGGCCAGATTGGGATTGATGTCCGTCGGCGTGCGGCGTCGTGTCCTATAAGGGACAGGCGAGAGGAGGGAGCGCGCTCGGCTTAGGGTGCCGGATATTCGGGTCAGACGTTGAGGAGAAAGCAACCGCGGATTCTTCGCTCACCACCCCCGAAACGGAAGATCGCCGAGGTTCTTCGACTCCGTTTGGCGCTGCGCGCCAAACTTCGCTCAGCGACTGTCTGGATTGTCAAGAGTGGGTTGATGGAGCGAGCTTCGGGGACGGGACACTAACTC
>JBARMS010000147.1:0-17136 GCA_049802575.1 Acidobacteriaceae bacterium
GCGCGGCCATGGGCTCAACACTCTTGCGCTCCAGGGGCAGCAGCAGCCCCTTCGTGTAGTTTTCCATCGGGATAATGCGATCGGCGTGTCCGCAGCAGCGCGTCAACTGCTCCAGATAATCTTCAAAACGCTGCGACCGATCGAACGAGTTCGGCTGCCGGTGCTTCATGCGCCCAGGTTAGCCACATCGGCTCCTGCGGGCCAGGAAAATCGACCCAAAGGTATCTACTCTTATAACACAGTAGTACTAGGCCTTCTCGACTTCCTTCAGGCGAGCGGCCTTGCCGCGCAGTCCGCGGAGGTAGAAGAGCCGCGCGCGGCGCACTTTCGAGGACCGCACCTTTTCGACCTTATCGATGACTTTGCTGTTGAACGGGAAAATGCGCTCGACTCCCTGTCCGAAGCTCATCTTGCGCACGGTAAAACTGCCCTCGGCACCGTTTTTGCGGGCAATAACCACGCCTTCAAATGCCTGGAGGCGTTCCTTGTCGCCTTCTTTAATACGGACCTGGACCCGTACGGTGTCACCCGGCCCAAAAGGAGGCAGATCGGTACGGTTCAATTTCTCGGCCAGGCGCTGCATCACGGGATGTATCGACATAGTTGTTTCCTGAAAGAAATTTGCGAATCTTCAGTTTACAGGAAATTCGCGCCGGCGTCCGCCCCAGTCCGGATGGTTTCCTGGGTCATTCTCCAGCTCCGGTTGACGAAACGATGGGGTATCGAAATGCCTGTTCCCATGGGCTGGCGAGGGATGTACGCTAGCGGGCATGAATTTGCGACCGGCCGCCGAAGCGCGGCAGCGGAGGGCCCGCGTCATCCTCCTCATACTCGGCCCCCTGCTTCTTGGATTTTCAGCGGTTTTTGCCCTCCATACGTGGCTATTTCTGCTCCGCAGCGCGCGGGCGGTGGGCACCGTGACGGAATTGCGGGTTGACTTCGACGATCAGCATCGCGAGACCAACTACGCTCCGGTATTTGCGTTTACCGCACGCGACGGGCGCAACTATGCGGTCGTCTCCGACACCTGGGCGAATCCGCCTGCATTCAGCACGGGGGACCGAGTGCCGGTGCGGTATCTCGCGGACGACCCGCACACGGCAAAAATTGCCACATTCTGGCAATTGTGGTCGTTTCCGGTGGTTTTTGGACTTGTAGGATCTGCCTTTGCCGGCGCGAGCCTTTTCCTTTCGCTGTATGAACGGCGGAAAAGCGGACAGGCCAGGAATCACATGGGACCAATGATGCGAGAGATTCCCAGGACATGAAGGGGCGCAATCAAAGCAAAGCGCCTGCCGGTTAGCAGGCGCTCAGGAACCTTCGGGTTCGCTTACTGCGGATCGAAGATCGCTCCTACATTCGTGTTGTTGGTCATCGTAATGGTGCACTCGGTCGGAGTTCCGGGCACCGGCGTGCAATTGCTGGACCATCCGTCGAACCGCGAGCTTCCGTCAGGAGTGGCGATCAGCGTAACCGTCTGATCGAGCGTGAACGTCCCCGTGCAGGTGCTGGAGCTTGTTGTGGTTCCGGCCGTCGAAACGCAGCTTACATCGTTGGGGCCGAGAACGGTTCCGCCACCGCTGCCCAGATTGATGACGGTCAGGGTTGGCGTTGTCGGACTGCCGCTGCTTGCTGTGCTGGGCGGCCATGTCAGGGTACCGCTGGCCGACACGACACTCGTGTCTGGCAGAGTAATGAGAGCTGTGATCGACGATGCACCCGTACCCACCGTGGTGGCCAGGCCGGAGGCGTCGATGGTGCCCACGTCCGTGTCGCTGGAGAGCCAGGTCACTTGATCCGTCAGATCGGCAGTCAGCGGAGCGGCGCTATAGTTCCCAATCGCAAGGAACTGTGCCGTCTCCCCAACCTGTCCGACCGCCTGCGTCAGGGGAATGATGGACAGCGAAGTCAGGATGCGCCCCGACGAAGAATTGGTGACGGTGATGGCCGCCGATGCCGTGACCACGCTGTTGTCCGGTGAGGTGCCCAGAGCGGTAATCGTGGCCGAGCCCAGCCCGACGCCTGTAACGAGTCCCGAGGCATTGACCGTTGCCACCTGAGCATCGCTGGTCTGCCATTGCACCTGATTGGTCAGGTTGGCGGTGATCGGCGAACTGGTGTAAGTGCCGATCGCGATGAGTTGCGCCGTTTGACCGGTGGAAGTAATGGATTGCGAGCCCGGGGTGACGTTCAGCGCCGTCAGCTCACGCGTGGATTGTCCAGAGACAACCGTGACCGACCCGGTTCCCGTGACGACGGAGCTGTCCGGACCCGTCGCGAGGGCGGTAATGGTCGCGCTGCCAACTCCGACGGCGGTCACCAGGCCGGTACCGGATCCTACGGACGCCACGCTCCCGTCGCTCGTCTGCCAGGCGACCGAATTCGTGAGGTTCTCAGTGATGGGAGCCGCACTGTAATTCCCAATCGCAAGAAATTGCGACGTTTCGCCGGTCGTGGCGATGGTCTGGCTGCCCGGAATTACCGTCACGCTGGTGAGCGTGCGTGTTCCCGAGGTCCCGGTACCGCCGGAGCCTGCGACGGTAATGTCCGAACTGGCGGTCAGGACGTTGTACGTGCCTTTGATGGTGGCTGTGATCACAGCGGTTCCGCCGCCAACGCCCGTGGCCACGCCGGTCGAGGCATTGATGGTCGCCACCAGCGGAATGGTTGAGGACCACGTGACCTGGTCGGTAACGTCCTCGGTTGTCGTCTGATGGCCGCCTTCGGTGTAGATTCCGATGGCTTGATATTGCTGCGTCGCGCCTTGCGCGATGGTCACCGAGCCCGCCGCAGGCTTGATTTCAATGCCAGTCAGCGATCGCGAAAGGCAGCCGGTGAGAAAGAAAAGGCAGGAAAAGAGGGACAGTCCGATGCCGAGGGAGGCACGGCGCGAAGGCACACACGTGGGCACAGTCTTCCGCAATTGCATAGTCGATCACCGTCCTCAGACAAACTGAAGAGCGGGTGGCTCTCTAGCTTCTGGGTGCGAGTCTGTGCGGAATTATAGGCGGCAGGCTGGCCCGGGCTATTCCACTTTCGGGTTACCTTGTTCGCGAAAAGTAACCTGCGCTCTCTCTTGTGCCGGCTGGGCAAGCCGTAGCTTTGGGGGGTTTGTGCAAGCGATGATGCGCGGGGAGCGATCGACGCGTGAAGCCGGATCGAGTCCGAGAATGGGCAGTCGCCCGGCTGAAAAGATGGTAGGCACGACTGGACTCGAACCAGCGACCTCTTCCGTGTCAAGGAAGCGCTCTAACCAACTGAGCTACGCGCCTGCGTAACGTCTCTGTTTTTTTATCATAACAGGATGCTGTGCAGTCGCCGCGGCCTGCGCGCACGCGGGCTACCATGGAACGAACCGAAAACTGATGCCGGCGCCTTGCGCGATTCTGCCGTATACCTCCTGCTGCATTACTATGAAATCTCTGTGAATACGTCCACGCCGGTCGGAGGTTGAATGAGCGGCGCGACCCCATGAACGATCTTCGCGCGTTACCCAATCTGCTGACTTTTCTCCGTCTGTGCATTGCGCCTTTTCTGGTGCTGGCCATTCTGGACGGCCACTTTCCCATGGCGTTTAGCCTGTTCGTCGCGGCGGGCATCACGGATGCGCTGGATGGGCTGGTGGCGCGGCTGTTGCATCAGCGCACCCTAGTCGGACAATATCTGGATCCGGTGGTCGACAAGCTGCTGCTGAGCACGCTATTTCTTGTTCTGCATCACGAAGGATTGCTTTCCCTGCGCGTTACCGTGCTGGTGTTTGCGCGCGATCTCGGGATCCTGGTGGTCGCTGCTGTGCTGCATGCCACAACGTCGATTCGCAATTTCAAACCGAGCTTCGTGGGGAAAGCGAATACCGTCGCGCAAATTCTGGCTTTGGCCAGTGTGCTGCTGAGCCAGTTCTGGCATCCGGGATGGGTCCTGTGGCTGCGCTACTGGTCGCTCTCAGCGACCGTTGCGCTCACGATCCTGTCAGGGTTCCATTATGCGTGGAGAGTGATCCGGCAGATTGGATCGCCGGGCGTTCAGGCGTAGAGGAGCGCGGGCCAAGAGTTTAGCGATTACGAAGCTGGCGCCGTTTTCTGATCGGTGCAGCCCAGTTCCTTTCCTTCCGAGGCAATATCGCCTGCCCCTGGCGCGGTGCGCAGCGCAAGAGTGCGGCGCAGTCTCGTTAGTTCAGGAAAATCGTAGTGCGTGCACAGCGTCATTTCCCACACATCACCGGTGCGGCGATTCACGGCGTAGCGCCGCAGCGTCTCGTCCGGTCCCGGCGTGCTGCTTTCGCGGATGACGATGAAGCTGGAATAGCCAGGGATGAAATCGGCGCCAAGATCCATGCTGTTCAGCTCGACGTGCGTATCGGTGAGATCGATGCGATCGTGACGTGCGACGAGCCGTGCGATCTGCTGCGTCTGGCGCAGCGTGAGCCGGCGCCCTGAAGCCGGAGCAGTCTGGGCGGCGGAAAAATCGGCCGGAGCCAGACAGAGAAGTATCAGCAGCGAAGCGCCGGCGGCGAGAAGCAAACGCATGCCACCAGTTTGATGGCTTTTGCGAGCGAAACGCAATCCCCGCGCGTCTCCCCTGCTAATTAGAATGAGCGGATGGCAAGCGGCCCGTATTTCAGCAACGATGTCCTGCGCTTCCTGCGCGGGTTGAAGCGCAACAATCGTCGGGAGTGGTTTGAGGATCGCCGCTCGGTTTTCGAGCAGGAAGTGAAAGCGCCCATGCTGGCACTGATCGAGCGGTTGACCTGCGGCATGGCAGACTATGCGCCGGCGCATGTGCGTCCCGCGACGAAGTGTCTGTTTCGCATCTATCGCGACACACGTTTCTCGGCCGATAAGTCGCCGTACAAATCGCACCTGGGAGCCTGGTGGGCGCGCGCCGGCATGGAAAAGACGTCGGGAGCCGGATATTACATCCACCTCGGCGCCGACGAGTTTGTGATTGCGGCCGGGGCGTACATGCCGGAGAAGGAGCAGATGCTGGCGATCCGGCGCCGGCTGATCGCGGATCACGCGGAGTGGAAGCGCCTGATCGAAGACCGGCGACTGCTGCGCGCCTTTGCGGTTCATGACCCCATGGCTCTGTCGCGGCCGCCCAAAGGATTCCCACCGGAACATCCCGCGATTGAATGGGTCAAATGGAGGCAATGGGGAGTGACCGCACACCTGCCGGCGGAGGAAGCCCTGCAATCGGGTCTCGCCGCGGTTGTAGAGAGACGATTCCGCCTGGCTACGCCACTGGTGAATTTCCTGAATGAGCCATTCAACCGGCCGGAACGTCCGAGGCGAGTGCTGATTTCCGCATTGCCACGCAAGTGAACGGCTTTACGCAAAGGAGCGTCAGGACTACACTCCACGCAAAACACGCGATGCGAAAAACCAGTTCTGAAGCGGGCGCGAAGCATTCGACGGGCGCTCTGATCGGCAAAAATGCCGTATTTTCGAGGGATTCTGGGAAGAAACCCGAAAAAAACCGCAAAAACCTGTGGAAACCGAGGTTTTCCCATTGACAAACGCTTTCTAAAGCCGCATGGTTAACGGCGGCAGGTTCTTTCGGACCCGCGTGAATACTGGCGTTTCCGCAGTCCTGGCGCGAATTCAGATCCGGAAGTTCCGACGCGGGACGTCTTCGGGCGGCCCGAAACAGGCAACATAAAGGAGGAAGATTCAATGGCAGCAACAATGACGAAAACCGCCCTGGTGCGGCAATTGGCGGAGAAGACGGAACTGACAAACAAGCAGTCGGCGGCGTTCCTGGACCTGCTCGCGGAAACCGCGATCAAGGAGACCAAGAAGAACGGCGTGTTCGTGATTCCCGGCCTCGGCCGCCTGGTGAAGGCGGAGCGCAAAGCCCGCATGGGACGCAACCCGCAGACCGGCGAGCAGATCAAGATCAAGGCCAAGACTGTGGTGAAATTCCGCGTGGCGAAGTCGGCCAAGGACTCGATTGCACCCCCGAAAAAGTAGTTTTCAATTCAGGCAGACGAAAGGAGCAGAGCCATCTGCTCCTTTTCATTTCTGAGTACACCGAGACGATCGGGTCGTGCTGTCCGTTGTTCCCAGCCCCTTGTAACCTGTTACTGACCCCGGTTCCCTGCCTCCGTGTCGCTCCTCCGCATCGACGATCTGCACATTCGCTTCGGCGCGACGTCCGCCGTGTGCGGGGTTTCGCTTTCCATTGGGGAAGGTGAGTCGCTGGGGCTGGTGGGCGAATCGGGATCGGGAAAATCGGTCACGGCGCTGGCGATTCTGGGGCTGCTGGGGGAGGCCGCGAGCATCGGGGGCTGCATCGCGTTTGATGGACGCGATCTGCTGACGTTGCGACAGGAGCAACTGCGTCGCCTGCGAGGGCGTGACATCGCGATGATCTTTCAGGAGCCGATGACGGCGCTCAATCCAGTGATGCCGGTGGGGGAACAGATGGCCGAGGCGGTACGGACGCATCATCGAGAGTTGTCGCGCCGTGCTGTGCGCGACCGGGTGATCGAGGCGATGCACGCCGTAGCTCTGCCGAACGCGGCGCAACGATACGAGGATTATCCTCACCAATTCTCCGGGGGACAGAGGCAGCGCATCCTGATCGCCATGGCGGTCGTGAATCGGCCGAGGCTGCTGATTGCCGATGAGCCGACGACGGCGCTGGACGTGACGGTTCAGGCGCAGATCCTTGACCTGCTCGCCACTCTGCGCGAGCGCTTCGGGCTGGCCATGCTGTTCATTTCCCACGACCTCGCGGTTGTGTCCCAGGTCGCCGACCGGGTTGCCGTCATGCGCCATGGAGTGCTGGTAGAGGCAGCGCCGCGCGAGGCAATCTTTACGAAGCCGCTGCACCCCTATACCCTCAGTCTGCTGGGCGCGGTGCCCACGATGCGCACGAAGCTCGATCAGCCGCTGGCAGTTCTGCAAAGGAGCACAGAACCGCCTGAGAGCTCAGTTCCAATGCGGGAAGCGGCGCCCGGACACTGGGCCAGAACCATGCCCGAATAGACCTTCGTGCCATTGGCCCCATCCAATCCTGATGTAGAGTGATAAACGGCTCCCGATTCCTACATGCGCGCCCTCATCCTGTCCGATATTCACGCCAACCTCGAGGCCTTCGAAGCAGTCCTGGCCGCCGCTCCCTCCCATGATGTGGTTTGGAATCTTGGCGATCTGGTGGGGTATGGGGCCAACCCCAATGAGGTCATTGACGAAGCGCAGCGGCTCGGCAGGGTCTTTGTGCGCGGCAATCACGATCGCGCCTGCTGCGGCATGGGCGGCATTGAGGACTTCAATCCGGTCGCGCAACGGGCAGCTCGCTGGACGGAAGGCATACTCACGGAGGAACACCGCGACTGGCTCAAACAACTGGCAGCCGGTCCCATCATGCCGGATGGGCCGCAGGTGAGCTGCGTTCACGGATCGCCCGCCGACGAGGATGAATACATCGTCACCGTTCGCGACGCGTGGCCGTCGCTGAAGGAGTCCAACACGCGACTGACTTTCTTCGGGCACACGCACGTTCAGGGTGGCTTCGCAACGAATGGGGAGGAATGGTTTCGGCTGACTCCTCGATATGCAAGCCGGGACGAACCGGAAGAGTTCGAATTACCGCTGCGGGAAGGGGCGCGCTACCTGCTCAATCCCGGCTCCGTTGGACAGCCGCGCGACGGCGACTGGCGAGCGGCGTTCGCTCTCTACGACGACGCGCAGCGGTTGCTCACCTGGCTTCGCGTGCCCTATGACGTGCGCGAAGCGCAGCAGCGCATCGTGCTCGCCGGGCTGCCCGACCGGCTCGCTGCCCGTTTGCGCGACGGACGCTGAGAGCCTTCCCGACCGGCTGGTTTTACGGCAACAGCATCACGGGAGCCTGCCAAAACGCGGCCCTTTCGCCGGATGGGTTGAGCACCGTAACCTGGCAGTCGTAGCTGCCGGGCTCGAGCCGGCCCAGCGGAATGCTGAAGGCGAGCGGCATCGTCTTCACGCGGTTGTCCCACCCGCTGTCGATCTGGATGGGGCGTGTCTCGAATGCTTTTTTGGGGCCGCGGAAGAACGTCACATAGGCAAGCAGCGGCTGCGGCTGCGGGGCGCCCTGTTCGTAGGCCTGCAGGTACACGTAGAGATTCTGGTCGCGGGCAAAAACGCGAGTGACGCTGGGGATCAGTTTCGCCCCGTCATGCACCAACGGATTGACAGCTCCCTCCGTCTGCTGTTCCCTGCTCTTCTCGGCGTTGTAGATTGCGTCCCTGAGCTGCACGCGCTGGCTGCTGAGCACGACGGAGCTGATGGGCAGCCGCTGCACTTCTTTATTCAGATTCGGAATCACGAAGCTGGTCTGAAAAGTGCCAATCCGTCCGGTCTCGTCATCGCGAGCGAGGAACTTGAGCGTGTACTTGCCGGGCAGCAGCGTGAACCCCGTGTCGTATTCTATGGGGCGCTTCGACAGCTCTTCCGCCGTCGTGTTGCTCAGCTTGACGTCGACTTTGTCGCGGAGATTCGTAACTGTCATGCCGCCGTAGTCGTCCTTGATTTCACCAATGAAGTCGATGAGCGTGTGTTCGGCGCCGCGTCTCCGCGCCAGCGCCAGTTCGTGGCCGGGAATTTTGACGATGATGGGAACGAAATACTCGGCGCGATTGAGCTGGAAGTAATCGATCTCCATGGCGATGGTCAACTCGGTGATGGGATCGGTGAGCATCAGGGCGTCTTCGAGCTGGCGCTCCTTGTCCGCTGCGTTGAATTTGGCAAAGACTTTGCCGGCGTAGTAGCCCTGCCGGTAATCGAGGGCCGCCTCGGGATTGGAGGCAACGGCGATATGGATGCGGCGGAATTTGCCATCCTGCGCGGAATTGCTCGTGTAGTAGTCGAGGATGTAGTAGCTCGAAACGGAATCTTCGGCCTGCCGTATGCCCTTCGTCAGATCGTTGTAATCGAACAGCGCTTTTCCGCCGGTATCGGAAGCGAGCGTATAGAGTGTGTCCTGCGATTGCTGGAAATTAGACATCATAGCCAGCGCCGCCTTTCCGGAGTACATGCCCTGATTGCCCTGCGATCCTTTGGTCGCATCGCCCAGCGGCGCTTCAGCGACGAGGCCGCGCGCGTCAATGGGCCAGAAGGAAACGCCGGAGCGGATGGCGTCGTTGATGGTGGCGTGGAGTTGCGCCTGATTATCGAGGCCATTGAGCCGCATGCCGCTGGCGAAGTACACCAGCGATTTCTTCTCGCTCAGTCCGCCGAGCATTTTGGCCGCCGTTTGCAGGGCCGCGAGCTGCCGATCGGTATTGAAGATGTTGAATTCGCTGTCATCCTGACCGAAGGCTGCGCCGGTGTCGGATGAACTCGCGTCGTCCGCTTCCTCCGCGAATGCCTGGCCTTCGCCAACAATCATGGTCTCGATGATGCTCAGCAGCCGCGTGCGATCGGCGGTGAAATCCTGGAGCACATCGACCCCACCCCCGGAGTAACGCAGGATGGCCACCAGATCATCGGGCTGCATCTGGAGGCGGATAAAGTTCTGGGCCGCGGTGAGCGCGCGGACCTGATCCGCGGGCGGCAGAGCCGTCATATCGAAATACAGGGCCAGCAGCCGGCGATTGTGGTAGAGCGTGCTGCCTGGCCTCTCCGGCGTTATCTGCGTAGCCGAGAGGTGGTAATAGATCTTGAGGTTTGCTGCTGTGGGCAGCGCAGCCGGAACCACCGCACTCGCTGCAGGCAGGCTCTGATGCTCACAAAACCGGATGGTCTGCGGAGCGCCATTCTCCGTCAGCGTGAAATCTTTTGCCGTGAGTCCAGCGACAGGATTGCCGTTCTTATCTTTCACAGAGACAGTCTCGATCACCAATTGCGAGCTGACGGAGATCGTGGGAACGCTGTTCGCGTCGGGCGCGTTTTGGCCGATTTGTTGCGCGGCAGCGGAGACAAATGCGAGCAGCGCGATAGCCAGCAGAGGGCGCTTCATGTCAGAACCTCACCCGGAAGGTTGTTTGCAGGCTGCGCATGGCGTTCGCCGAAGTCGGCAGTCCGAACTGGGGACTGGTGACGGTTGTGTTCCAGGCAGAGTAGTTGACGTGGTTGATGGCATTGGTGGAATCAATGCGGGCGTCGAGATTCAGCCGGTCGCTGAGGCGAAAGGTGCGAGCCATGGAAGCGTCGAAGCTGAATTGGCCGGGACCGATGATGGAATCCCTGCCAGCCGTGCCCCAGGCACCAGAGGCGGGTGCAGAATAGGCCGCCTGGTTGAGGAATCGTCCTGAGTAAGCGGCGTACAGCGATGCATCGGTGCGGTCGGGGCGGATGGTACCGGTGACGCCCGTACCCGGCACGGCATCGAGATAGATCGGCGTTTCCGGCAGGCCGCTGCCGGCGGTGATCTGGGCCAGGACGGTCCATTCCTTGTAGAGTGCGCCACGCCACCCGCTGAGGAGCGTGCCGCCCTTCAATCCCATGCCGCTCGTGTATTGCGCCTGCGCGGTGAGCAGGTTGCGCTGATCGAAGGTGGACAAGCCGCGCTCCCCTCGAAGATTGAGCCAGTTCTGGGCAACCGACGCGCTGCCGGACCCGCTATTCGAGGACGACGCGAACTCAGAGGGCGCAGCGCTTTGCGAAGCCGCCGCGCCCTGGCCGCCGACCGACGAATCGTCATCGATCGACTTCGCCCAGGTGTACTGCAAAGATGCCACCAGACCGTTGTGCAGACGCCGCCGCAACTGCACGCGGCCTGCATCCCGCGACAAATTTCCACCGGAAGTGAGATAGGTGAATCCGACCGGGCAGGACGGGCACGGACTCACGTACCCCGGCGGCCAGGTGTTCGGCAGGAACTCCTGCATACCATGCGTGCCTCTCGTTCCGAGGTACGTGACGTTGAGCTGCAGCGAAGCGGGTAGATCACGCTGCACGCTGAGCTGCCAGTTTTGCGCGTAGCCAATGCGGAAGTTCGGATCAATCGCGAAGGTGTCGGCCGTGGTCGTGGGGCAGGTGTTGAATCCGCTGGCCAGCGTGAGCGGACACGCGGCGCTGTTCTCGACACTGAGGCTGCGGGAAAGCGGGGCCTGCTGCGCCATCGATGTGACGATGCCGGGATAGACCGCCGTATCCTGGTAAATGCCATACCCGGCGCGCACCACAATCGAGGAACCGCCGATGGGACGCCACGCAATGCCAATGCGCGGTTCTATGCCGCTTTTGTCCGGGCGCACCATCGAGCGGGGATAATGCTGGCCGGTGAGCGAACCGACCGGATCGGTGCCCAGTACAGGAGCGACGGCAGCGAACCCTGGCGCCACATCAAGGTTGACGAGGCGGTCGAAGAGCTCCGTGATGGGCGCCCCATATTCCCGGCGCACGCCGATGTTGAGCGTCAATTCGGGTCTGAGGCGCCAGTCGTCCGTGACGTATTCGTCGTAAACCGACTCGCGAAAATATTTCTGCGCGTTACCGTAGGCAATCGAGCTGGTGTCGGGGATGCCGAGCAGAAAGTCGGCGAGCGCGGATCCTGTCGCGGGAATGTCGCTGTTGGCCGCGGTGGCGGAACCGGTGAACACAAAGGCGCCGCGCGGATTCTGCTGCGAATCATAATTGAACTCTTCGCGGCGAAAATCGCTGCCGAAGGTGACGTTGTGGCGTCCGTGAATCCACAGCAGGGACACCGAGGGCTCATTGGTCTCATTGCGCGTGTTCTCAGGGTTGCTGTCAGAAAGGCCAGCAAGGCCGTTGGCGAAGCTCAGCGCGGGAGGGCCCCAGTCGACGGCATCCTGATCGTTGCCGGTGATCCCCGCCGCGCCGGAAACATTCTCGCGATCCTCAAACCAAGGCCGCACCCGTGTGCGCATGCGGCTGAACGAATAGCTGGGATAGAGGAACACTCTCTGCCCAAAGCGATGGGACCACTGCACGCTGGTGTTGAGACCGAGCAGATCGGTGGTGTCCACAAAGCGGAACACGTTGGGATTGCTGCTGCGCGTGCTCTGCAGCGCGAACTTGCCATTCACCTGGTTCCTGAAGCCGAAGCTCTGGTCGACCCGGGCCTGGACGACGTCCTGGTGCGAATCGCTCAGCAAAGGCACCTGGTAGTTGTACAGCGTGCCGGCGGGGAGATTCGGCAAAGGATAGAACGCGAGCAGCGCCTGCGCCGGGTCGCTGATCTGCGGGAGGGTGTCATTCTGGAACGGCCGGCCCGTCGAAGGATCGTAAATCTCGACGGGCTGGCCTTGCGCATTCAAAGACTGCGAGAAGTTGCCTGTGCGCTCCAGCAACGAGGGCACGACCGTCGATTGCGTGGCGTCGCTGTGATTGCGTGTCCACTGGTAGCCGGCAAACACGCGGGGATCGTCCTGGATGGAATGGCGAATCCTGAGCGGGCCGCCAAAATTGAGCATCGCCGTCCAGTCGCTGAATTCCGGTTTGGGGGTATTCAACCCTGTAATGGAATACGGCCGCGCGTCGAGCGCGGAGTTGCTGACAATCGTCCCGAGGCTGCCGTAATAGAGGCCGTTGCTATTGCGATTGTTGCCGAAGGCAGGGGACATGGCGAAAGGCGAAGAGGCGCTGTTGTTCACGCTGCCGTTAATCAGCAAGCCATCGCTTGCTTTCTGGCGAAGATCGTCGTCATTGGGGCTGGGAGGCGCGGGACTCGGCGCTGTTACCGGTTTCGACGGCTGGTCTCCGGCTTCAGCAACGGGAACCGGCGCGGAGGGGGGCGGCGACGACGTTGTTTCCAGGTCCGCTTTGAGCTGTCCAGGCGGCAGCAGTTTCAACTCGATCGATGCTGCGGCGGCATTGGGCGCGACGGTGATCGGCTGGCGGACGGTCGCAAAGCCGGTCATCGCGACCTCCAGCGTCCAGGCGCCGTCGGCGAGATTGGAAAACGTGTAGTTTCCCTGTGCGTCCGTAATGGTTGCGTAACCGGTCGTTCCGTGGGTCACCGTAATGGTGACGCCGGGAACGGGAACCCCGTTGAACGTGACCTGGCCGTGAAAGCTGGAAGCCATGGCCGGCAGGACTGCAAACAGCAGCAACGCCATCAGAAGAAGAATTGGGGACCCGCGCCGCCGTGCCATTCTCAGTCTTCCCTTTCGCATACTAGTTGGCCGAAGGCGGCGCAACGCGATCGATCACCAGCACTTCGACCGGTGACCTTTCCGAGTCCAGTTTGAGGCCGAGCTGATCCTCGAGCGCGGTGAGCAGCGATGGGCCTGCGGGTCCAGGGTCGATGGTGCTATTGTCGCCGGGTTTCACAGTGGCTGTCAGAATTTCCGGGGTCCACCGCAGATCGAAGTCGTACGTTCCGGTCAGCCCCGTTTCATCGAGCAGCGGCCGGCCCTCAGTCTCCGGCTGCCAGCCCAGTATCCTGATGAGCGACGATTGCAGCGTGTGGTTCGTTACGCTGATCTCCGCACCCGTTCTGCCCCAATGCACATTGAAGGTGGTGTGCAGCTCCGGCGGCGCGCCCGGCTTATCGGACGGAACCGGAACGGACGCATGGAACTTGACGCCTGACTTCGCAATGCGCAGCGCAAACACCGGCAGATCCTTTGTTTCGATTTGTACTTTGAGGCCGAAACGGTCGGTGAGCAGACCTTGCAGCATGAGATCGACCTGGCGGTTGGAATCGGCGCGCGACAGCTTTGCCAGATGCGCTGTGTCGGCATCGCTGATCTTCGCGTTGATGTCGAAATGTTCCGCGAGCAGTGCGCCGTCGCCTCCCACGACCTGGGAATTGGAAGCGGCTCCCCAGGCGTCGCGAATCAGCTCGCGCAGCGAGAGGTTTTCGACGCGCCAGGAATTATCGTTGTGCCAGATCTGCTCGCGGCCGCTGCCGGAGTGGTTGGGGCGAATGGCAGCGACTTCAAAGGACGGCATAGATTCGCCGGACTGGAGCTGGACGAGCTGCGCGGAAGCGCCCTGCGGCGCCAGCCACTCCAGGGCTGCGAAAATAACGACGGCCAGGATTCCGAACGGCAGGCGAGCTCCGCTGCGGGCGCAGCGGACCATCCCTTGGAGATGAACCGGTCTCGGCATATAGGCAGTCTTCTTCAGCCCGCTCGGCCATTAATTCGCCGACGGCTCTTCCACATGGTCAACAACCACAATCTCCACCGGCGCCTTTTGCGATTCGAGCTTCAGCCCCAGTTGATCCTCGAGCGCGGTGAAGAGCGTCGGTCCCGCCGGTCCGGCATCGGCACTGCTGTTCAGCGCTTTCGCGTTTGCAGCGAGATACTCGGGCACCCACTGCAGGCTGTAGTCATAGACACCGGCCAGGCCGGTCTTGTCGATGACGAATCGGCCGCCGGTCTCCGATTGATTCGACAAAATGCTGGCGAGGGATTCCATGGTCGACCGGTATGCTTTCAGCTCTGCATGTTTGGAGTCACTGCGCATCCAGGTGCCCTCGCCGTGCGGATTCGGTTTGCCGGAATCCTGCGCCGCCTGGTCCGGCTGAACCATCTCCGCGGGCGGAGGATCGGACGCGTGAAACTTCGGCCCTCCTTTCACTACAATCAGCGCAAATACCGGCAATTCCCGGCTCTCGTTGTGGACCTTCAGCTGAAATCGGTCGGCGAGAAGAGCCTGCAGCATCAGCTGTTCCATCCGCTCTGAATCCTGTCGCGGCATCTTCTTCAGGCGCGCCACGTCATCCTGGCTGATACGCGCGTTGATATCGAACCGTTCCCCCATTCGCTTGTCCGGCCCACCCACAACCTGAGCTCGCGATCGAGCGCCGAACGCGGTCATGATCAGATCGCTGAGCGTGAGGTTCTCTATTTTGTAACTGTCGTTGCTGGCGTCCAGCGCGGTGTGATACGGACCGGAATCGTCGGGGCGGATGGCCGCGACTTCAAACGAGGGAAGAGTCTCGCCGGCATTCGCCATGACGAGCTGCTGCGCCCGCAAAGACGGCAGCAGAAGGAGAGCCAGCGCTGCCAGGCCCAGAAAGTAAGCGCTGCGCAGCTTTGCAGACGGAATCCGGAATCGGGTGAGCAGAACCATCGAACGACCCCAGACAGGGTTACCTAGGACCCAGATAAAGTTATCTATCAGACGCAGGGAAAGCAGATTTGCTCAAGATAACATCAATTTCCGTCGTCTCTGCCCTGCCCATTTTCGGACATTAGTTGTCAGAGGGCTGCTCGATGTGGTCGATTACATAGACGGGCAGCGGCGCCTTCTGCGACTCGAGCTTCAGCCCGAGCTGCTCTTCGACGTCAGTAA
Source organism: Acidobacteriaceae bacterium (assembly GCA_049802575.1). Taxonomy (GTDB): domain Bacteria; phylum Acidobacteriota; class Terriglobia; order Terriglobales; family Acidobacteriaceae; genus Palsa-343. Next base: position 15,192 of record JBARMS010000147.1, read on the forward strand.
AGATGGAAGCCTCGCCGGAATCATCGGGTGCCGCGTCATCCGCGCCAGACGCTGCGCCATCCTTCGGGTGCGGCATCGGCGTGGGTCCGTGCATCGCCGGCATCTTCAGCGTGAAATCGTATTTGCCAGTGAGTCCTGTCTTATCGACCACGCTGCGGCCTGTCTGCTGGGAGAGAATCCTCACGAGATTGCTCATGCCCACGCCCTGCGCCGTCAGTTCGCCGTCCGCGTTCATCATCATCATGCCCGTGGCGCCCTTGCCGTCCGGCCCCTTGAACCCATTGGGATACGTGTCACCCGCCGTAGCCTGCCTGATCTTCGGGCCGCCCTTCGCGACAACCAGCGCATAGACGGGCAGGTCTCTTGTCTCCTGGTGGAACTTCAGCCCGAAGCGATCCGCCAGGAGCTGGCGAATCATCTCCCCACGCTGCTCGAAGCTCAGATTCTTCAACTCGGCCACATCCCCGCTGTCAACTCTGGCATCGATGTCGAAGTGGGAACCTGCTGTCCAGTCGGGCTCGCTTTCAATCTGATCGTCGTTCACGTTGAACCCCGTGCGGATCAGGAATTTCAGGGGCACGTTATCCCCCTTGAATCCATCCGGAGTGAACATCAGGCGCACTCCGTTCGAGCCGGACTTGTTCGGCTTGATGGAGGCGACCGCAAACTGAGGCAGCTTTGCCGATGCGGGGTCACGAGGCGGCACGACTGTCTGACCGGATGCGGTCGCCGCGGGCAGGGCTCGATCGGCCGCTTGTGGCGCGGCCTGCGCACTGGGTGACGGCGCCGCGGTCGCCTGTGCTGACATCACCCCGGGGAGTCCCAGCAGCGCCACCAGCGTAAAGCCGATCATCCTGCCGCGTGCACTTGCGCAACCCAGTCGAATCCAGTTGTTCATCGGGCCATCCTCGTCGTGTCTAACAGACGTCCTGAACGGGCAAATGCTCTCCGCCGGAAGCAATATTTCTCCTCAGGCTGCCCGGATTGAGGCTCCCAGGTTTGCAGCCGCGCTATCTTGTCCGCAGACTGCGCCCCAGGAGGATCCTCGCACCCTACACGTTGTAAGTCGTCGACGACACGCGTCCGCCGCGGCCGGTCCAGTTGGTGTGGAAGAACTGCCCCCGCGGCTGATCCACGCGTTCGTAGGTGTGCGCGCCGAAGAAGTCGCGCTGCGCCTGCAGCAGGTTCGCGGGTAGCCGTGCGGTGCGGTAGCCATCATAAAAGGCGAGCGCCGTGGAAAACGCCGGGGCCGGCACGCCCAACGCGATCGCTTTGACGACCGCTTTGCGCCAGGAGGCCTGATACTCGTTCAGCACACCGGCGAAGAAGCTGTCGAACAGCAGGCTATGCAGATCGGGCTGCGTGTCGTAGGCTTCCTTGATCTTGCCCAGGAAGCGGCTGCGAATAATGCAGCCGCCGCGCCACATGAGCGCGATGCCGCCCATGTTCACGCGCCAGCCGAACTGCTTTGCCGCGTCGCGCAGCAACATGTAACCCTGCGCGTAGCTGATGATCTTGGAGCAATAGAGCGCGCGGCGCACGTTCTCGATGAAGTCCGCGCGATCGGCGGTGGCCGCCTGGCCGCTGGGCCCCTGAAGAATCTTCGAGGCTTCGACACGTTCTTCTTTGATGGCCGAGAGACAGCGGGCGAAGACCGATTCGCCGATGAGCGTGACCGGCATGCCAAGGTCGAGCGCGCTCTCGACGGTCCACTTGCCGGTGCCCTTCTGGCCGGCGGTGTCGAGAATCTTGTCGACCATCGGCGTGCCATCCTCATCCTTTTTCGCAAAGATGAGCGATGAAATCTCGATGAGGAAGCTGTCCAGCTCGCCCTTGTTCCACTCAGCGAAGATGGCGGACAACTCATCGGGCGTAAGGTTGAGCGCGTGCTTCAGGATGTCATAGGCCTCGCAGATGAGCTGCATGTCGCCGTACTCGATGCCGT
>JBARMS010000148.1:0-9115 GCA_049802575.1 Acidobacteriaceae bacterium
CTTCAGCCCCTGCGCGCGAAGCGTGTCGTGCGCAGCACGACTGCGGTAGAAGCCACGGGCTTCAGCCCGTGGAATGACGGCGCTATCAACAAGGGGCGTGAGCCCCGGATGCCGTCCCCACCACCGAAAATGGCTTTGCCTTTGTATCAGGGCACGACCTCGGTCGTGCCGTAAAGGGCTCAAAGTAAGCCGGGCTTTAGCCCTTGCGGGAGACTTCTGCCCCGGTTCCCGCGCGACCCTCAATACTGTCAGATAGCCACAGACCGGCCACTTTCGTGAGCCCAAAATGAAAACCCCTCGCTTTTGTCCCCGCACGGTCGTCTGGAATGGCCCATGACCGCGGCTACTGTCTCATGGACTCCGCACCCCAACCCCACGCCGATTTCCCTTGCATCGCCGCCGCAAAACCATTATCCCTGTCTGCAAGTTGGTATTCTGCGCTTTCCGGTCCTGATCACCCCCGCATCGCAGGAGATCAAACCCTTGAAAGACCTGCTCCGCTCCTCCGACGACAAGACCCTCGCGCTCATGCGCCTGGTCCTCGGCATCATCTTCTTTGCTCACGGCTCGCAACAGGCTCTCGGCTTATTCGGAGGCCCCGGATGGCACGGCACCATCCACGAGTTCGGAACCGGCCTCCACATCCCCGCCTTCTTCGCCGCCTGCGCCATCCTCGCTGAATTCGTCGGCAGCCTGCTCCTGCTCGCCGGGTTCCTCAGCCGCATCGCCGCCCTCGGCATCGCCATCGTCATGATCGTGGCCATCCTCAAGGTCCAGTCGCACAATGGACTCCTGGGCGGACCCGGCGGCGAAGGCTATGAGTTCCCCCTCGCCCTGCTCGCTCTTGCCATCCTCATCATCTTCAAGGGCGGCGGCAAAATGTCGGTCGACCGCGCCATCGTCAAAGACGACGACTAGAGCCGCAAACAGCAACGCCCCGGCTCATCGCCGAGGCGTCTCGCTACCGCTGCATCCGCTACCCGCTATCGACTACCCCAGCTTCCCCATAATCTCTTCCAGCACCTGCTTCCCCGGCCGCGTCCGCCCCTGCGGCAGCAACGCCAGCGGCTCATCGACCAGGTTCAGCAGATCCGTGAAGTTCGGCTTCTGCGTGTCGATATAGAACACGCCCGTCAGCACCTCGCCCCGCTCGTGCGCTTCGATCAGCGTCTTCACGGCGTGCGCGCGATTTGTCGGATCGTAATCCTCATGCAGCTTCTTCAGCCTCAGGCTCGATCCGTCATGCATCTTCACGTCGATGGTCGTGCCCGGATCGTACTCCACGTCGATCTCTTCAAACGACGGCACAAACCCAACTTCGCTGATCGCCTCTTCGTGCTCCTGCATGTATTTGTAGCTGCGCGTCGACCCTTCGTGATCGTTGAACGTCACGCACGGCGAAATCACGTCGAGCATCACCGTGCCCTTGTGCGCAATCGCCGCCTTCAGCATGGTCAGCAGCTGCTTCTTGTCCCCGGAAAACGACCGCCCCACAAACGTCGCGCCCAGCTGGATCGCCATCGCGCAGGTATCGATCGCCGGCAGATCGTTGACCACGCCCGTCTTCAGCTTCGATCCCAGATCGGCCGTCGCCGAAAACTGTCCTTTCGTCAGACCGTACACGCCGTTGTCTTCGATGATGTAGATCATCGGCAGATTGCGGCGCATCAGGTGCACGAACTGCCCCATCCCGATCGAAGCCGTGTCTCCATCTCCGGAAATCCCGATCCCCATCATCGTCTTGTTCGCCAGCAGCGCGCCCGTCGCCACGCTCGGCATGCGCCCGTGCACGCTGTTGAAGCTGTGCGAACGCGACAGGAAGTACGCCGGGCTCTTCGACGAGCATCCGATGCCCGACAGCTTCATCACCCGCTCCGGCTGTACCCCCATCTCAAACATCGCGTCGATAATGCGCTCGGAAATCGCATTGTGCCCGCATCCCGCGCACAGCGTCGTCTTGCCGCCGCGATACTCCAGCACCGGCAAACCGATGCGATTTACTTTCGGAGTCGGCGCCGGATTTGTAACTGTTGCTGCCATGAATTCACTCTCTCTTCAAACTTCAGTCTGCCAACGATATCCGCTGGCCGCTGAATCCCTGGCCGTTTCATGCCTGGCCGTGTTATCCCTGATTGCCGCCCGCTGAGCCCTGAGCTCTGTGCCTTGGGCCCTGCCCTAGATCCCTTCCTGCACCACAATCTCGTCCGTTACCGACCGCGCATCGATCGGCAGCCCGTTAAAGTGGCGAACGCTCCGCAGCTTCGTTGTCTCCGCTGCCGGCAGATCCAGCTTCAGCAGGCTCAGCATCTGCGCATCGCGGTTCTGCTCCACCACGTACACCCGCTCGTGCGACGCGACGAACTCCCGCACCTCTTTGCTGAACGGAAACGCCCGAATCCGCAAATAATCCGCTTCCAGCCCGTACTCCTTCTTCAGCTGATCGCGGCTCTCCATCACGGCGAAGTCCGACGTCCCATAGGCGATCACCCCCACCTTCGATTGGCCCGTCTGCACCACCAGCGGCGCAGGCACCATCGTCCGCGCCGAATCGAACTTCCGCGCCAGCCGCTCCATCAGGTTCTGGTAATCTTCCGGCCGTTCGCTGTATTGCGCCTTCTCGTTGTGTCCCGATCCGCGCGTGAAATACGCCGCCTTCGGATGATCCGTGCCCGGCAGCGTGCGGAACGGAATCCCGTCGTCGTCCACATCCTTATACCGCCCCCAGTCCGGCAGCTTCGCCAGCTCCTCGGCGGTCAGCACTTTGCCGCGGTTCAGCGGCTTCTCCGGATACGTAAACGGATCGGACATCCAGTTGTTCATGCCCAGATCCAGATCGCTCAGCACGAACACCGGAGTCTGCAGCCCCTCCGCCAGATCGAACGCCGCGCCCGCAAACTCGAAGCACTCCGTCACATTGGCCGGCAGCAGAATCGGATGCTTCGTATCCCCGTGCGACAGCACCGCGACCGACAGCAGATCCGCCTGCGCCGTCCGCGTCGGCAATCCCGTCGACGGCCCCACGCGCTGAATGTCGAAAATCACGCCCGGCAGCTCCGCAAAATATCCCAGCCCGGTAAACTCCGCCATCAGCGAAATCCCCGGCCCCGACGTCGACGTCATCGACCGCGCCCCGGCCCAGCTCGCGCCCAGCACCATCCCGATCGCCGCCAGTTCGTCCTCCGCCTGCACCACGGCGAAGCTGGCCTTCCCATCCGCCTCCACGCGATACCGCTTCAGGTAGTCGATCAGCTGTTCCACCACACTCGACGACGGCGTGATGGGATACCACGTCACCACCGTGACGCCCGCGAACATCGCGCCCAGTGCGCACGCCGCGTTGCCGTCGATGATGATCTTCCCTTCCGTCGCATGCATCCGCTCCACCCGGAACGGATCAGCCTTCGTCAGCGATTCCTGCGCGTATTTGTACCCCGCCTCCACCGCGCCCCAGTTCAAATCCGCGGCCTTCTGCTTCTTCGCGAACTGTTTCCGCAGCGCGCCTTCCACCGCCTGCATGTCCATCTGCAGCACCTGCGCGGCCACGCCCACGTAGACCATGTTCTTGACCAGCTTGCGCAGCTTCGCCTCGGGACACACCGCCGCCGTCAGCTTGTCAAACGGCACCGGATAGCACACCACATCATCGCGGTACTGCTTCAGGTTGAAGCTCTCTTCGTAAATCGCCGCCGCGCCAGGATGCAGCGCCAGGATATCCTCGCGCGCCGTCTCCGCGTTCATCGCAATCAGGACGTCGATGTCCTTCTTGCGCGCCACGTAGCCCTGTTTGCTCGCGCGGATCGTGTACCACGTCGGCAATCCCGCAATGTTCGATGGAAACAGGTTCTTGCCGCTCACCGGCACGCCCATCGCGAAGATGCTGCGCAGCAGCACGCTGTTCGCCGACTGCGAGCCGGATCCGTTCACCGTGGCTACCTGGATGCTGAAGTCGTTAACCACCGGCTTTTGAGGTGCCGATGGATGAGAGGCTGCTTCGCCCGACGCAGACGGGGCGCCGGCGTTCGTCGTTGCCATGAGTTCCCTTCAAACCGAAAAGTCGAAAGAATCGGGGCTCTTTCTGCTCCTTTATTATAACGACGCCAACCGCCCCCGCGCCCGCACGCCAGCACCACGGGAATCTTTACAGGCAGCAACAAAGCGGCCAGGCATAAAACGGCCAGCCGCCAGCACCGATCACTTCATCCCCCGCTGTCTCTCGACAGGCCGCATTTTCGCTGGCCGCTTCTTACCCGGCCGCTCTATCCCTCGCCGCTTCTCAGCCGCCTTACCGTTTCCTGATAAAGCTGCCATCCCGCAGCTCCGTCATCGCCTCCCGCAGTTCCTGCTGCGTGTTCATCACAATGGGACCATGCCACGCCACCGGCTCCTCGAGCGGCTGGCCGCTCACCAGCAGAAACCGAATCCCCTCCGGCCCCCCCTGCACAGCGATCTCATCGCCGCGATCGAACAGCACCAGGGAGTGATTCCGCGCCTCATACACCGGCGCCGCATTCGGATCGGCGCCCGACTCCGTCAGCACCGCCCTCGGCTCGCTCGCATCCCGAAACGTCCCCGCCCCCGCAAACACATAGGCGAAAGCGTTCCGCGTCGTCTCCACCTTCAACCTGCGGCTGCGGTTCGGCGGCACGCTGATGTCGAGATACTGCGGCTCGGCCGCCACACCATCCACCGGACCCTTCGCGCCCCAGAAGCTGCCGCAGATCACCCGCGCCGTCGTGCCATCGTCCTCCGTCACCTCGGGAATCGCGCTCGACGGGATGTCCTGATACCGCGGATCGGTCATCTTCAGCCGCGAGGGCAGGTTCGCCCACAGCTGGAAGCCGTGCATCCGCCCCCGCTCATCGCCCTTCGGCATCTCCTGGTGCAGGATGCCGCTGCCCGCGGTCATCCACTGCACGTCGCCGGCGGTCATCTTGCCCTTGTTGCCGAGGCTGTCGCCATGCTCCACGCTGCCCGCCAGCACGTAGGTGATCGTCTCGATCCCCCGGTGCGGATGCCACGGGAATCCAGCCAGATAATCGGCCGGCCGGTCGTTGCGGAAGTCGTCGAGCAGCAGAAACGGATCGAACTCCTTCGTTTTGCCGAAGCCGAAGGCGCGCTGCAAACGCACCCCCGCGCCTTCCAGGGTGGGAGTGGTGGAGAGAATCTCCTTCACGGGTCTCAAAGACATAACGGGTCCTGCTTTCAGGTCATCCTGACAGCTGATTTTGGACGCTGGGTTGACCAGGAAATCAACAGAATAGATGTGCCACCAGGAGGAAGGATTCAGCGCGGGTGAGGCTGGGGTTGGGCAATAAGGGTTAGACAATAGGGGATAGGGTTTTAGGAGATAACAGGCGCACTTTCTGGGTCCGGGCCCCATGCGCAGAAGGACCCGGTTCGAGCAGCCCAGGCGCCGCCAGAACCAGCAGGTCACGTTACCAGTGCGACCCTCGCGTGGGAAGCCCCGCGTTGCAAACAATTAGCTTAATGAGGGGATGAATCAAGTTGTAAACACCTCAACGAAGGAGCGAACCGGGTGCCTCAGTCAAGCCGGTTTTGCTCGGGTGGGGGTGTTCGAACTTCCCCTCCGAACCGGTTGTGACTTGGGTGGAATCCCCCAGGCTCCAGGACTCCGAGCCGGTTTAGCTCGGGTGTGGATGTTCGAATCTTCAGGACTCACCGACCTCCGGTGCCCGATCCGAGCTGGTTTTGCTCGGGTAGGGTCGTTCCAATTTCTCCGCCGAACCGGTCGTGATTGGGTGGAGTCGATCCTCGCGCCGGAGGCGCAACGCGGACCAGCCCAGCGCTTCGGCGCTGGGGGTCGCCCCGGCCCACCAGGCGAGTCCCGGAGGGACGGCGCTGTCCCAGCCCCTCACCCGAAACGCGGCAGCTCATACGCCACCCGCAACGCCGCCGCAGCTTTCTTCAGCAATCTTCCGTCGTCGCCCCGCCACGAATTTCGGTCGTAGTAATAGAACCACGGCACACCCGGAAAGTAGTTTCTCAGCAGCGGAGCGCATTGCATCCGGCACGGAACCCGCTCTGAGAAAATCGCCAGCACGCGAAAGCTTGGATTTTCCTTGAAGAATTGGGCGGCAATCCCTTCAGAATGCAGGCCCGTCTCCGCGTCGCGCGTCGGCGCTCGCCCAAACTCCTTGCGGATCGCCGCCATCGTGATGTTGGGGTTGACGCGGATTCCCTCTTCGCCGCGCTCGTTCCTATAGAGCCAGGCGGTCACGTTGATCCGGCCGAACCCGGTCTCGGTCATCAACTCCGGATTCTCCTGGCGGTAAGCCAGCGCCGCAATCGGCAAACGCAGGTCGCACTGAAACCCCTCCGGACGCGAACCAGGCCGCTTTGCCATGGCACCCTCCTCAACATCCGAATCGTTGCCCAATGGTGTACGCCAAATTGGGAAGATTGTCAGCCATATCGAGCGGAGTCCTCTGAGCTATCAACAGAAGCGAGTTCAAACGGATGCAAATGTCTCACCGAAACCGGCTTTGCCGCGCGAAAAGCCAGAGTCCTAAGGACCGATCGATAACCGAGGTTGACAGGCACGTCACAACGGAATCCCAAGATGGTTCGACTATTCGGCGTCAAAAACCCCAGCTGAGCAGATACAGCTTGGTTTGGGTGAGGCGAACGCGAGACTCGCGCGCTATGCTGGATAACCAATGCAACTCTCTAGATTCCAAATAAGAAACTACAAGTGCTTCCTGGACTCGGGGCCCATTCGTTTATCCCCCGGAATGAACGTTATTACCGGCCAAAATAGCGCCGGCAAAACGGCCCTCCTGCAGTCGCTCGGTCTCGATTTTCAAGGCGTTCCCCACAGGAGCACAGCTTCGTTACCAAATCGAGGAGAACCTGCGAACAAGACCAGCCAGGCCGATTTCACAATCGCAGCCTCAAGCTCAGAGGTCGAGGAATTCAGCGGGCACCGATCAGTCGTTTTCACTATTCCCAACGATCCGCGGCAAGGCCAGGAAAGCCTCGAATCGGTCATGCCGTATTTCGGCGCGTACCAAGTTCCGGGTGTACTGGAAAGGGTGTGGGGGTGGCTCTTAGTTCAGAAGAGATTCAACTTCGCCCTGCAACGCGCGGTGACCCAAGGTCAGCCCGGGGTTGTGAGCGCACCCAAAATCCCTTCGCACAATCTGTTCGTTCTGCAGCCGGGTGTGAACCATACCTTGTTGCACAGGCGACCCGAGGCCAACGGGACGATCACCTACATGACGGCGACCGGCGGCCCCACCGACCTAGGACAGCAGTTAGCGGACGAATTTCTCTCAAGAATTTACCGGTTCTCGGCCGAACGATTTAACGTCGGCGACGCGCCAACCGGAACGGCAACGGCGCTAGCTCCAAACGCCTCGAATCTGCCAGAAGTGCTGGGCGTGTTGCAGCCTAACTCGTTCGCTTGGGAGGAATATGTCTCACTTGTCCGGGAGGTTCTCCCTCAGATTAAGTGGATCTCGGTCGATCTGCTTGACCGGAGCACGCTTCGTGTACGAGTGTGGCCAATCGAGCGAAGTACGAAGAGGGACGACCTTGCGATGCCCCTCGCGGAATGTGGCACAGGAACGGGGCAGATCCTCGCCATGCTCTACGTTGCGTACAACTCAGTCGACTCACGAGTGATTTTGATAGATGAGCCGCAGAGCTTTCTCCATCCAGGCGCGGCCCGTAAGCTTATCGAGGTTCTCAAGCGCTTTCCCCAGCATCAGTACATCATTAGCACCCATTCGCCCTCGATCATCCGTGCCGCCGACGCGCCTGAGCTAATCATTCTGCGCAGCAGCGAGGGCCACTCCTCCGTTGAGATCGCGGACGCCTCGGCCACACACACGGCGCGCGTCTTCCTGGACGAGGTGGGAGCCCGTTTAGCCGACGTTTTTGGAATGGACCGCATCATTTGGGTCGAGGGGGCGACCGAGCAAAACTCATTTCCGCTGCTCCTGAAGAAAATGGACGTGCATCAGGCCGGCACTGCAATTGTGGGGATTCGAAACACCGGAGATCTGCAGGGGCGCGATGCAAAGAAAATATTTGAGATATATCGGAATCTATCGGGAAAGGCTTCGCTTTTGCCGCCCACCGTTGCCTTTGTGCTGGATTCCGAGACCAGAAGCGAGGATGAGAAAAGGGAGCTCATCTCCGTTAGCGATGGGAAAGTCCGCTTTCTTCCGAGGAGGACTTTCGAGAACTACCTGCTAGATACTGATGCCATAAGCGCTATTGTGAATGAAATACCAGGTTTTCTTGAATCCGGAAAGGTCGAAGCGGCGGAAATAGAAAGGTGGTTCAATGATCATGCTCAAAGCGAAAAATACTGGATTCCACTCGCGACTCCAGCGTTTCCACTCGCTGAATTCTCAAAGATCAATGCACCGGCCTTCCTACGAGATCTGTTCGGCGCTCTCTCTGATCAGCGGATCGCATACCGGAAGATCGAGCATTCAGTTGCACTGTTTGATTGGCTTCTTGCGAACAAATGGGATGCCTTGTCAGAATTAGCCACGTTTCTTAAGGAGACGATGGGGGTGAGCTAAGTCGCTTCCACTCCGGTCCCGTCCCCTGGCACCTCTCCACCAAAGTAAACTCCGCTCATCCCACGCCTGACACGCCGACCTAACCCAACAGCGCTGCTACGCGTACGTCTTTAGCTCAACGCCTCGCGGTGATGGCGCATCGACCCCGCCCGCCAGCCGCTCGTCGAGTTCGACCCCGCGAAGCGCCAGACGCTCGTGACGGTCGGCAGCCTGCAGAGCCGCCTCAGCGAATTGCTAAAAGCCCCCGTGGACCTCTCCGCCCCCGAGTGGATGCGCGAACCAGTGCGCTCCCGCGCTCTCGCCGAGGCCATCCTTGCCTTTTAGGCAACGCCACCTATCCCCTAAACCCTATCCCCTACCCCCTATCCCCTGCTTTCCCTGTCAACCCCCGCACCTCTTCACCAAAGTAACCCCTCCTCATTCCAGGCCACTTACAAGCCAAAACGCCCCAACAAAGTTGGCGTGGTTTGTTCCTGGATTTGGTATCCTGAACTTAGAGTGGAAAAAGAGAAAAGGACCGCCGCGACGGTCCTTTTTCTTTGCCTGCAAGGAGGGAATCC
>JBARMS010000149.1:0-7503 GCA_049802575.1 Acidobacteriaceae bacterium
CCACGCGAACCTGCACGCCCGGCGTCACGCTGCGCGCGCCCGCTGCGCCTGATCCCGCGCTGCCCGCCGATCCTGATCCGGTGGCCTGGGGCTTGTGGCCTGCGGCCTGGCTGAGAATCTCCTCCAGCGGCAGCAGCCGCTGCAGGTGCACCAGCTTCACCAGCCCCAGTTCCAGATGAAACCGCTGCTCCTGCCGGTAATTCAAGTCATCGAAAGTCCGCAGCATCACCTGCAGGAACCGCGTCAGGTCTTCCTCTGAAAACAACTGCGCCGACCGAGCCGCGCGCGCCCGCTCGTCCGCAGATATCTGCAGCACGTCGGTGTTCTCCCCGCCGATCTTCGCGATGAGCGTGTTGCGCAGATAGCGGACGAACTGCCGCGCCAGCGCCGCCGGGCTATTGCCTGCGTTCAGCAGCGTGTTCATCTCTTCGATCACCGTCGCCGTCTGGCCCGCGCTGATTCCCTCCATCAGCCGCTCGAAGACGGTGTTCGGCACTGAGCCCATCAGCTCGCGGATCGCATCCGGCGCCACATGAGGGCGGCCATCGACCACTGGCGCGGACGCAATGGCCTGATCCATGATCGAGAGCGCATCGCGCATCGATCCGTCGCCGGCCTCGGCCAGCAGCGCCAGCGCGGCGTCATCGGCGTCGATCGCTTCCTGGCCCGCAATCGATCGCAGCTGCGCCAAAATGTCCTCGAACTTCACCGCGTGAAAGCTGAAGTGCTGGCAGCGCGACCGGATCGTCTGCGGAATGTCTTCCGGCTGCGTGGTCGCCATCATGAAGACGACGTGGTCCGGCGGCTCTTCCAGCGTCTTCAGCAGCGCATTGAACGCCGCGTCGGTGATTTGGTGCGCCTCATCCAGGATCCAGATTTTGTATTGATCCCGCGCCGGCCGGTAGCGCGCCGCCTCGCGCAGTTCGCGAATCTCATCGATGCCGCGGTTGGTCGCCGCATCGATCTCCAGCACGTCGACCGCATTGCCGGCGCGAATCTCCGTGCACGAATCGCACACCCCGCATGGCTCCTGCGTCGGCCGCTCCGGCGAGCCCACCGCGGTGCGGCAGTTCAGCGCCTGCGCCACGATGCGCGCAATCGTCGTCTTCCCGATGCCGCGATGCCCGGAAAAGATGTAGCCGTGCGCGATGCGCCCCTGCTCGAGCGCGCGCAGCAGCGTGCGCGTCACATGCTCCTGCCCGGCCACGTCGGCAAAGCGCTGGGGACGGTATTTACGGGCAAGGACCTGATAAGCCATCGACCGTTCGATTGTATCGCCTCGAAGTGCGCTCCCGTTTCCTCAGGCCGCCCGGCCCTACTTCATCAGTAAGGTCACCAAATGGCCCATTCCAGCCGCGGATGCCAGGGACAGCAGCGCCTTGTCAAATGTGATCAGCCGGCCCTTGCGGTGAAGAGTGAGTCCCAGCAGGTAAACATCCGCGATCTGCTGGTGGCCCTGCAGATGTTCGCGAAAAGGAGCGGCAGCTTCCGCAAGAGTCAGCTCATGCGGCCAGAACTCGTGCGCCGCGTGACGAGTGCTTTCCTCAATCACCTCGAGAGCCTGGGCCGGATGCGGCGCGTTTCGAAAGACTGAGGGATTGCAGACCACGCGGACAAACCCCAACTGTGTCAGCGGAGAGGTTGCCCAGCCTTTCCGCGCGTTGTTCCGGAACCAGGATTCGGTTGCAGCGTGAAACTCCGATTCCGCCCACAAGAGCGCAATCAGTGCATTCAGGTCCAGCAGCGAGGCGGCCATCAGCGGATCTTCTGAACGTCCTGATCGATTTCCAGCCGGCGAACGAGTTCGGGCGTAACGGGCCGAATAGCGCCAAGCCGGCTAAAGACGCGCAGTCCGTTTTCGATGTGGGTGGGTGCAGGCTGCGACAACTGGTCGCGGAGCAGGTCGGTCAGTGCCTGTCCCAGCGAAATGTCACGAGCAGCCGCAAACTCCTTCACCTGGCCTAAGACATCATCATCAATCGCCACCGTCGTACGCATAGCAACATGATGCGTCGACAGACGTTTTGATGTCAAAGCAGCGATTCGATGACAAAAGCAAACCCCATCCTCTCAGGATGGGGTTCGAGTGTATTCAGATTAGCTGCCCTACTGCGGCGTGCCCAGGCCCCGCCCTTCGCCGGGCCGCGCCGCGCGTGGCTCGTCGATGGTGAGCGGCAATTCCGGCTGCTGGGCGCGCCCAAATCCCTCGTAGGCGCGGATGATCCGCTGCACGAGCTGGTGGCGCACCACGTCGCTGTCTTCAAAGCGCACAAAGCGGATCCCCTCGACCCCGTCGAGCACATTGAGCGCCTCGACCAGACCCGACTTGCGCGGGTTGGGCAGGTCGATCTGCGTAATATCGCCCGTGATGACGGCTTTCGCGTTGTTCCCCATGCGCGTCAGGAACATCTTCATCTGCTCGCTGGTGGTGTTCTGCGCTTCGTCCATGATGATGAAGGCGTCGTTGAGCGTGCGTCCGCGCATGAAGGCCAGCGGCGCAATCTCGATGACGTTCCGCTCCAGCATCTTGTCCACGCGCTCCGGCTCGATGAGGTCGTAGAGGGCGTCGTAGAGCGGGCGCAGGTACGGATCGACCTTCTCCTGCAGCGTGCCCGGCAAAAAGCCGAGCCGCTCGCCGGCTTCCACCGCGGGACGCACCAGCACGATGCGGTTCACCTTCTTGGCCAGCAGCGCCGCTGCCGCCATCGCGACCGCCAGATACGTCTTGCCCGTGCCAGCCGGCCCAATGCCGAAGACCATGTCGTTCTGCTCGATGGCCTCAACATAGCGCCGCTGGTTGAGCGAGCGCGGCTGCACCATCCGCTTGATCCCAGCCGAGCGCTGTTTCCCGCTCTCGGCCAGGCTTTTCAGGGATATGGTTGGGTCCGCTGTGACCAGCTTGAGCATGCCGTTCAGCTCGCCGTTCTGCAGCAGGATGCCCTGCTTGCGCAGAGCCTCATAATCCTGGAAGATGCGCTCGACGCGCGCAACGGCGTCGTCAGGGCCTTCCACCAGCACCGCATCCGATGCCAGATCGATGCGCGCGTGGAGGACGTCTTCCATCAGTCTCAGATTTTCGTCGCGGGTCCCAAACAGGGGCTCAAGATTGGGCGTGATCTCGAGATGTTTTCTCATTAGGCGCGGAAGATGCCTCCGGGCGCAGCCTGGCGCAGGCTACGCGGCTGGATTGAGTTGAAGGGAAGGAGCGGCGGGGTCGGCAGTCGAAGTAACTCCACACTGATTGGATGCTTCAGTGGGAGCCCACGCATCGGGTTGGCTGTCGCCGCCAAGGGTCGCAATTGCCGCCAGAGTAGCCCCTGGTGATTCCGGAGTCAATGGGTTTTGTTTGAATTTCCAGGCAATTGAGCCGGAGTGGTACAGAACCTCGCCCCGGCCGCCCCATGTCTGCCCGTCGTCGGCAGACGGGGGAAAACACCATGTTTACCTGCCCGCCCCCGCCAATTCCGGCTTCCTGGACAGATGCTTCTCCAGCACACCCAGGAACCTCGCCAGCCATTCCGGGTGCGCCGGCCACGCCGGAGCCGTGACCAGGTTTCCGTCGACCACCGCCGCCGTCATCTCCACCGGAGCAAACGTACCGCCGGCGAGGCCCACTTCCGGTGCGCAGGCCGGATAGCAGCTGACAGTCCGCCCCTTCACCACTCCCGCCGCCGCCAGCAACTGGGCCGCGTGGCAGATGGCCGCGATGGGCTTGTTCTCCCGCGCAAAATAGCGCACCAGATCCAGCACCTGCCCGTCGAGCCGCAGATACTCCGGAGCCCGTCCGCCCGGCAGCACCAGCCCGTCATAATTCTCGGCCTTCACCTCGGCAAAGGTCGCGTTCAGCGTGAAGTTGTGCCCACGCTTCTCCGTATAGGTCTGGTCGCCCTCGAAATCGTGGATCGCCGTCCGCACCTGCTCCCCGGCTTTCTTCCCCGGACACACCGCATCCACCGTGTGCCCCACCATCTGCAGCGCCTGGAACGGCACCATGGTCTCGTAATCCTCAGCAAAATCGCCCACATTCATCAGCAGCTTCGCCTGGCTCATTGGATGATTCCCTCCTGCTCCATCGGACGCGGCAACGCGCCGCCCCGATTGAAATGGATCATAGCTCCGAACGATGAATGCCGCGTTGGCTCTCTATAATCGAACTGCGATTCCATCTGCGTCCTTCGAGAAACGCTTGCCGCTCTTCCGCAAAAAGCTCAAGCAGGAACACAAAGTCATGCTCCAGGCCGAGCGCGCCCAGGGAGCCCTGCTGCCCGAGTACCACCGCGCCACGCCCGAGTGCCCCCACCCTCAGCGCTGGCACATGTACGACTCCATGACCGCTGAGGCCGAGGTGCTCGAGTTCCTCCGCACCCTGGTCACCACCCTCAAGCCCAACCTCATCGTCGAAACCGGCTCGTTCCTCGGCGTCAGCACGGTCTGGATGGCCGAGGGCCTCCGCGCCAACCGCAGCGGGCGCATCGTCAGCTGCGAATTCGATCCGCTCGTTTTCTCAAAGGCCCGGGAGAAGATCGCCGCCTCCGGCCTCGGCGACTGGATCGACCTGCGCAACGAGTCGAGCCTCGAAATGAAGATCGACGGCACGATCGACATTCTCTTTAGCGACAGCGAACAGAGCATTCGTGAGGCGGAAGTGCGCCGCTTCCTGCCGCAGGTCAGCCCCACCGGGCTCATCCTCATTCATGACGCCAGTTCCCACCAGGGAACCGTCCGCGAAGCTGCCTTCCGCCTCGAAGCCGAGGGCCTCGTCTCCGTCGTGCTGCTGCCCACCCCGCGCGGCCTCGTCATCGCGCAAAAGCGCGCCGGCCGCAGATAAGCTCCCGTCATTCTTCCTGCTCTCTGTGCCCTTTGTGGTGAACGCTTCTGCCCTGCCGGTTACACTGCTTTCCAGTCGAGAAAACCCATGACCCTTTCCATCTGGTGGACCGGCCTATACCTCGGCTGGGTCGCCGGCGAAATCTTCATCGCCATCGCCACCCGCACGCGGCGCGCCGACGCGAAGGTCCAGGATCGCGGCACGCAAGTCGTTCTCTGGATCGTCATCATCGTCGCGCTCACGCTGAGCGGCTGGCTTCAGAGCATTCTGCATCACGATATGCCGAATGCGCTGCGGCCCATCAGCCTCGCTTTGCTCGTCGCCGGTCTCGTCGTCCGCATCGCCGCCATCCTGACGCTCGGCCGCTCCTTCACGGCGAATGTGGCCACCCATGCCGCGCAGACGCTGGAGCGCCGCGGCCTCTACCGCATCGTGCGCCATCCCTCCTACCTCGGCATGGAAATCATCTTCCTCGCCGTCGGCCTGCACACCCGCAACTGGATCTGCCTCGCCATCTGCTTCATTCCGCCCACGCTCGCCGTTCTCTACCGCATCCACGTCGAGGAAATCGCCCTGCGCTCGCTCTTCGGCGACGAGTACGCCGCCTACAGCCGCACCACCAGACGTCTCATCCCCGGCGTTTACTGATCGGCATTCGCGCCGCTGAGCTTTCACGTTGCCCCGGCTTGATTAGTTGACAAAGTCAACCAATCCGGCGCACGCTTTTCTCATGCCCGATCCCGCTCTCGCCGCCGACGTTGCCGCCTTCCGCCGCTTCAATCGCGCCTATACGCGTTTCCTGGGAACGCTCAGCGAGGGCTACCTGCGCACCGAGTTCAGCCTGGCCGAAGGCCGCGTGCTCTACGAGATCGCCACGCAGCCCCGGCCTCAGGCCAAATCCGTTGCCGCCGCGCTCGATCTCGATGCCGGCTACCTCAGCCGCATCCTCGCCAAATTCCGCCGCGCCGGCCTCGTCGCGCGCCGCACGTCGAAGGCCGACAACCGCGCTGCCGATCTGCTGCTCACAGCCCGCGGCCGCGCCGCTCTCCGTACCCTCAACCAGCGCGCGGATCGCCAGGCGCGCGCCTTCTTCACCCGTCTGCCCGGCGCGCAGCGTACCCAGTTCATCGGCTCGCTCCAGGCCATTGAAGCTTCCGTGCAGGGCAGCGGGCTGCCGCCGGCGCCCATCACCCTCCGCACGCATCGACCCGGCGATATGGGCACGATCACCGCGCTCGAAGGCCCCGGCTACGTCGAGCAGTTCGGCTGGGACATATCGTTCGAGGCGCTCGTCGCCCGCATCGTGGCCGACTTCCTCGACCATTTCGACGCCGCCCGCGAGCGCTGCTGGATTGCCGAAATGGACGGCCGCCACGTCGGCCACATCTTCTGCGTCCGCCATCCCGACCAGCCGGGCACGGCCAAACTCCGCCTTCTCTATGTCGATCCCGCCGCGCGCGGCCGCGGTCTTGGCCAAACGCTCGTCGACGAGTGCATCCGCTTCGCCCGCGAGGCTGGCTACACGCGCATCACGCTGTGGACGCAGAGCATCCTCACCGCGGCCCATCGGATCTACCAGGCCGCCGGCTTCCGCCTCGTCCGCGAGGAGCCCCACCACAGCTTCGGCAAGGACCTCATCGGCCAAACGTGGGAGCTGGACCTGCGCGAAATCCCTCAGACAAACCGGCCTGGCATCGCACCCCGCCGCCGCGCAACGCTATAATCGCTTTTCCCCGGAAACCCGCTGAACCCCTCTTCAGGAGCCATGGATGCCCAAGTCAAGCCGTCTGATCGCGGTATGTGTCGCTGCCGCTGTTACGATTCTCCCTGTTCTGGCCCGCGCCGCCGATAAGACCACCGATAAGCCTGCCGAAAAACCCGCCGAGAAAACCACCGAGCAGAAACCCTCGCAGTCCGTCACCACCCCGGGCGCCCTCGATGCCGGCGGCCAGCACATCCTCTACAACGCGATCGCGGGCACGCTTACGATCGGCGCCACCAATGCCGAGGATGCGCAACTCGGCGCCGACGGCAAGCCGCTGCCCGACACCGCACTCGCCGCCACTGTGGCAGCGGCCAAAGATCCCAACGACGCTCCGCCCACCGCGCGCATGTTCTACGTCGCCTACTTCAAAAAGGACGCCAATCCTGACCAGCGCCCCATCACCTTCCTCTACAACGGCGGTCCCGGCAGCTCCACGGTGTGGCTGCACATGGGCTCGTTCGGCCCTAAGCATGTCGTCACCGAGATGGATACTCACCTGCCCGCCGCCCCCTACAAGCTGGCTGACAATCCTGAGTCGCTGCTCGACGTGACCGACCTCGTCTTCATCGATATGCCTGGCACCGGCTTCGGCCGGCTGAACGGCAAGGACGCGGGCAAGGCTTTCTGGGGCATCGACGAAGACGGCCACGCCTTCGGCCGCTTCATCCAGCGCTTTCTCTCGCAGTACAACCGCTGGAACTCGCCGAAGTACATCTTCGGCGAGAGCTACGGGACCACGCGCTCCGCCGTGCTCTCGAATCTTCTTGAGAACGAGTACAACATCGACCTGAACGGCGTCATTCTGCTGTCGCAAATCTTCAACTTCACCACCGACATCGACGGCGCTCACGGGAACCCCGGCATCGACCTCAGCTACGAGCTGGCGCTGCCCACCTATGCCGCGACCGCG
>JBARMS010000150.1:0-5059 GCA_049802575.1 Acidobacteriaceae bacterium
CGTCTGGTTGCTGAAGAGGCCGCCGCGGTCGGATAGATATTCGCCACGCGCCGCCAGGGATGCGCGCGCGTTCAACTGGTACTGCGCATAGGCTGCGCCGCCGTCCACGTGATCGGGAGCCGACCAGACCCACTCCCGCTGGATGACATAGTCTGCCTCACCGGCCAGGGTGAGCTTCTGCGTCACCTGCCATGCCGCATACGTATCAAAGATGTGCGTCTTGCCGGTGGGCGGCGGCGTGACCGGCGCCTCGCAGAGTCCCGGCTGAACAGGAACGATACAGTTGGTAGCTGGAACCGTGTTCGGATGCTCCTGCCCGTTGTAGTAATTGACAGTCCAGCTCAAAGACTTAACCGGCGTCGCCGACCATCCAAACAACTCATCTTTGTAGCCGTTGGTCGGCTCAGACTGATTGGTGCCGTTCACCACCCAGTAGTTCGCGGTTAGCTTGTCGTTGATCTTGTAGCTGGTCCTCACGCCCGCGTGGTAGAAGGGAAGGAAATTGAAGTAGTAGGAGCGGGTGTAATTCATCTGGTCCTTCGCGTAATTGCCCTCTATGCCGAGAGAGCTGGCCCACTTGCCGAAATCGATCTCGATGCCGTGACCGGCCGGCACAACGTAGGAACCGTACGCCTGGAAGATGTTGCGATAGATCTCCGGGCGAGGCTCGTTCGCAGGATTCCCCTGCAGGGTCTCGGTGGCCTGACCAAACTGCAGATCGACGCGGAAACCATAGCGCCGGTGCGTGTCCAGATCGGGTTCGAGGTCGAAGATGAAATCCGCCTGGTTCAGGCTGAAAGTGTTGCTGAGCACGTCGTACGGGCGCAGATCGTTGACTCGGCCGATGGGGGCGTTGAAGTTGTATTCGTAGTACCCGTCGAAGTAGTAGTCCAGTGCAGCCCCGCCGGGAAGTGTTCTGGGCAGCAGTTCCGCAGACGACCTGCCTGGCCCATCTGCCTGCGCCGCTTCCGGCGCATCGGCAGCTCCCCTCCGCAACTCGGTTGACGCCAATTCCAGCGCTGCGGCCGTCTGTGGACCGCTCAGGTCCGGGGACGCGCTCACCTGCCGGAGTTGCCGGTTCTGCTCCTCCAGCGCCGAAACACGTTGTTCCAGACTCAGGACCAGCTGGCGCAACTGTTCCACGTCGCTGCTGCTGGGCGGCGACTGTGCGCGAGCTGCGAGCGACAAATTTGCCAGCAGAAAACTAATAACCGTCAGCCGAAGGAGTGCTGTGCGGTTTGTCATGGCCTGGTCACTGTCTTTCCCAGTTAAGCTGTGCGCCCGCTAAACGCGGTATAAGGATGCCGTAAAGAAGATATAAGGGGAGGCCAATCCGGATCCGATGTGAGCGGCGGCACCGGTGGATGGCGGCGCCGCCGCCGGACCTCAGAACTTCACCAGAATCGCGAAGATAATCTTCTGTTCGTCGCGGCGCATGTCGGGCTGCCACAGGCTCGGGTAAGAGGCATACGCGGCGCAGGCTGCTTTTGCTGCGGCGATATTGGCCGAATATTCCTGGCTGTAATTCAGCCACGGCATGGCTGTGTATCCGATTCCGGAGTCAGCGGAGCCTGTGCCATTCGTGCAGACAAAGTCCGCCGGGCTGCCGATCGTGGTGTAGGTGTTGCCGCCCGGAGGCGTGGAGCCGCCGCGGCCCGCCCAGTACGGCACATCGGAGTGACGGTAACCGTACTCCGTGCGAAACGTGAGGAACTGCGAAGGCATGTAATCCCAGGTCAGGGTTCCGTCTTCAGCGTGGAAGGGCTGACCGGGATCTTCCGGAAAGTAAGCGCTGCCGCTGACGGCCGTGGCCCCATTGATGGGTGGCAGCAGCACGAGATAACGGCCGGGATTGTCGATTTGGCCGCCGCCGAGGCTCCTTGTCGAACCAGAAGCGGTTGTACAGCATCCAGCCCAGAAAGCTCTGCTTTTGGTAGTCAACTGCCGGGGTTGTAGCTGTCGCTGGCACAAAGGCTTTGTGATCCGCTGACCCCGTGCAGGCCACGCCGCTGCCGCTCTCACAGCCGGCATCGCCGGTGAAGGAGAACGCCATGCGGTCCAGCTTGCCGTCGGGCCGGTCGTAGTACTTGTATTCAAAGCTGTTGTCGGTATGGAAGCGTGTGCGGCCGTGGATGCCGAAGTCATCTTCACCGTAGCCATAATTATTCGAGATGATGTTGATCCGCGTGGTCGGTGTCCATTTGATCTGTCCACCGAGGCCCGGCTTCGTACCGAAACGCGCGTAGGGTTGCCAGCCGTTGATGAACCACGGCTCGACCTTGAGATGCTGGGTAGGGAAAAACTGACCGCGCACGCCGTTGAAGAACCACGGCGTGTTGGAGGAGACAAAGGATGGCTGGTGGGCCCAGTTATCGAAGTTATAGTAACTGAACAGCCCGATGTACGACAGGAAGATACCAGCGTCCAGATTGATGCCGTGCATCTTGTCCCAGTGGTAGCCGCCGTACGCCTCGGCCAGATAGCGATAGGCCTCATCGAGGTTCCACTGGCCGCGGGAGACGCTCGCGTCGTTGCGGGGCGTAGTGGCGGAATACTCGCCGAACTGGGTCATGAGACGCGCATGCACGTTATTGATCAGCAGGTCGCCGCCCACTCCCAGTTGTTCCAGCTGCACCTCCTGCGAACGAAAGACCTCGCTGGATCCGCTGATGGTGTCATCGGCAGGGTGATTGAAGTCGAGGTTGTAGTTGGTATCCACCCGGATTTCCGGCGTGAAGTATTTGGTGCACAGAGGGCAATCGATAGTACGGGGGGTCCCGTTCAGCCAGCCCGACCAGGAGTCCGCGAAAGGATTGACATGATCGACAGCCCGACTGGCCGCCTCAGCCTGCGCGATGGTCGCGGTCGCAGCAGCGGGGAGAAGAGAAGACGACATCGGGATCGCCGGTTGCCGGGGCGCGGATTCCGCATTGTTGGCCGTCAGCGCGCGGCTCTCGCGCGCAAGGGCGGCGGCTGCGGCACTGCTGGCATCAGCCGCGTGCTCCGATGTCAGCTGCGCTTCCAGTTCGGCGATCCGCGCCTTCATCGCTTCCAGTTCCTGAAGGATCGCGGCGTCGCCGGACGGCGTCGCCGTGGATGGGGTCGAAGCAGGTGCAGCGCCGCTCGTAGCGGCAGGATCAGCGTTGTCAGTCTTTTTGGCAGATTGCGCAGACGCGGTCCCGGAAACAAAGGCCAGCACGGCAAGAAGTGCCAGCGTGGGCCCAGTTCCTGCGCGCAGACGGGGAGCGCAGAAGCGGATAATCGACATGGATAATCCTCTCGGTCTGCCGGCCCCGCGCGGTTCATCCGCAGGCGGTCCGGCAAACATCTGAGGCTATCGGCTGCTCCGCAATGCTTCGCGAAGGAATATGTAAGGGAATAGTAAGGATCGGCACAGCTCCCGCTCCCAGGCATCGCGAGCATCGTCGAGAAACGGATCGCTGAATCGAACCGCCGCTTGCTAACCGCCAGCAGCTAATGCGATCCGCTCATTCCTGCCGTGCTCACTCCGGCAAGCCCTCGGCAAGGAAGCGGTAGCCTATCCACGGTTCAGTTTGGATGTACTCCTTCTGCCCATCCGGCGAAAGCTTTTTGCGCAGTTGCCCGACAAAGACGCGCAGATATTCCGGCTGATGCGCCGACTGCGCTCCCCATACCGTGGTGAGCAGCGTGCGATGCGTGAGGACCTTGCCCGCATTGCGCGCGAAGAGCAGCAGCAGGTCGAATTCCTTGGGGGTCAGATGGACGGGCCGGCCCGCCACCGTAATGGTGTGGGCTGCGGGATCCACGACGAAATCTCCTGCCTCGATCGGTGCGTCGCTCGGCCGTTCCGGGGCGCGGCGCAACTGCGCTCGCACCCGCGCCAGCAGCTCCTGGATGCTGAAGGGCTTGGTCACATAATCGTCCGCGCCGGCATCCAGGGCCTCGACTTTGCTGTGTTCCTGATCGCGCACCGAAAGCACCAGAATGGGTGTCTGGCTTGTGCGGCGAATCGCCCTGCAGAGGTCGACCCCGGTCATGCCCGGCATCATCAGATCCGTCACCAGCAGATCCGGTTTCCACTCCTCAAACAGCCGCAGCGCCTCTTCCGGATCATTCGCCGTGCGCACGTCGTAGCGCTGCGCCGCAAGGGAGGCGCGCAGCACGCGCGTGATTTGAATTTCGTCGTCAACCACCAGAATCCGTTCCGCCATCTTTCGCGCTCCGGGTTATCATCGCCTGACATGGAGAAGCATACAGCGCGCGTTGTCCAGGCGGCGGCGCGATATGCGGCGCTCACTGCCGCCGCGTTTCTCCTCGTCGCTGTCTTCCGCCACGTGGCTGGCGTCAACCAGACGACCGTCGCGCTCAGCTTTCTCATGCTGGTACTGCTCACCGCCTCGCGATGGCGACTGGCCAACTCGGTGTATCTCTCGATCCTGTGCACGCTGCTGTACAACTTCTTCTTCCTTCCGCCCGTGGGGCGCCTCACCATCGCCGATCCCCGTAACTGGATTGCGTTGGCAGCCTTTCTCTGCAGCAGTGTGCTGGTCAGCCACCTGGCCAATAAGGCGCGCCGCCACGCCGAAGCGGCGGAAGCGCGCCGCGGAGAAGTCGAGCGCCTCTATGAGTTCAGCCAGCAACTGCTGCTGCAGGAGGACCTGCGCGGTCTGGCGCGTGCTACTCCGTCCATCGCGGCCAGCGTCTTCGGGTTTCGCGCGGTGGCGCTCTACGTCCGTGACGGAGATACGGCATACTTCTCCGACCCAGGCAACGAACTGCTGTCGGCTGTGGATCTGAAGCAGGCGGCTCACCAGGCAGACGTGGCCGTGACGCAGCGCAACGGTGTCCACATCATTCCACTTTCGCTGGGCATGCGTTCGCCGGGCGCTCTCGCAGTGACCGACGGCGGTTTCTCGCCGCAAATCTACGAGGCCATCGGCAGCCTGCTCGCCATCGCGCTGGAGCGAGCCGCGGCCCTGGAACGGAGCAGCCGCCTCGAAGCGTGGCGCGAGGGGGAGCGGCTGCGGTCCGCGCTCCTCGATTCCGTCACGCACGATTTGCGCACGCCGCTCACCGC
>JBARMS010000151.1:0-1652 GCA_049802575.1 Acidobacteriaceae bacterium
CTAACGCTCTATATGACCATCTTAGAAATAGCATGTTTTATAGCTCTCGCGTCCAACTCTGTCCACTGTCGACCGGAGTGGACTTTTCGTACCGTTTCATACGATGATCTAGCGCATGACGGATCTGTCTCGGAAACGAACCCGCGCCGTCCTGTCTGCCCGGCGAGACCCCTACTGGCAACGGCTCGCCGCCGGCGCATACCTGGGGTTTCGCCGAGGTCCGGACACCTGGCACGCGCGGTTCCGCGGGCGCGACAAGCGGCAGCAGTATCAGCCGCTCGGGGAAGCACTCGAATATGACGAGGCAAAGCGACGGGCTGAAGAATGGCTTGCACAGCTCACCGGCTCACCCGTCCGGGCCATAAAGCGCGGCACCGTGCTCGCCGCGCTGGGCTCGTATTTGAACGACTTGCGCCGCCATGATCGCGCGGACGCTGCGACCAAGGCCGAGGGACAATTCAAGACGGCACTGCGCTTCGACCCCAAGTCCGAGCGATACACCGATACCCTGTCCGCGCTGCAGCTCGAGAGCGCCACGAACGACGATTTTCTCGATTGGCGCGATCGCCTCCGCCCGGGAAGGCTGCCGCGAACGGTCAACCGAATGGTCCGCGCGGTGACTGCCGGACTGAACCGTGCGCACCGACTCGGACATATTGGCAATCCTGCGGCGTGGCGCCTGGAGACCCTACCAGACGATGATGAATCGGAAACAGCGGTATTCCTGTCGCCGGCGCAACGTAAAGGGCTAATCGATTCGGCCAGCCCCGCGGCAGCAGCCCTTCTGCGTGGGCTTGAACTCTCCGGAGCACGTCCGAAGGAGCTCGCGGAGGCAACTGCGGCGGATTTCGATGGCAAGCATCTGAAGCTTTCGCATCGAAAGGGTCGCCCGCCGAAGCTTCGGTCCCGGTATGTGGTACTGGACGAGGAAGGTGTCGCCTTCTTCACCTCGCAAGCGCACCGCAAGGATCCCGCTGACCGGCTTTTCACTACAGCCGATGGACACCCGTGGCGTCGCGATCAATGGGCGCAGGAGGTTCGCTCGGCAGTCTCTGCTCAAAACAAGGGCGCGCAAGGGGAGCAACGTGTTGCGAGCGGAGTCTCGGCCTACAGCTTTCGACACGCACGGATCAGCGAATTATTACAGGTCTACGGCGTGGACCCGCTCACTGTGGCCGCACAAACGGGCACGAGCCTGCGCATGATCGAACGCACGTACTTCAAATTCATTCGCTCAGCAATGCTCGAAAAACTGGCCAGTCTGAACACAAAGCCGACAGAGTAGAGATGAGTCCCAATGGCCCTCTTTCCAGTGTCTGTGGTCTGTTGCCTGGGCGACGCGCAAGCGGAGGGAGGTCACCATGGCTAAGGCGACCCAGCTAACGCGAGGTCAGCGCACCCGAATGATGTATGTCGAGCTCAAATCCGGGCATCGCGACAACGGACCCGCCTGGATTGGTCGGGTAACGTTCTCGAAATCTGGCCGTTCAATTTTCTACCGCAATCGCGAACTCATACGTATCACAGGAGGTGTTTCCGGCAACTATATGGACGTCCAAACACATGAGGAATTCTGGGTATCGGGTGTCAAGAGGAACGCCTCGAACCGTCACTCGGCAGGCTCCGGCCCTGTACAGATTGACGAGGACGTC
>JBARMS010000152.1:0-48109 GCA_049802575.1 Acidobacteriaceae bacterium
GCTGCGTACGCGGGCTGCAGGTGGACAGGGGCGAAGTAGCGGCCCGCTGCAATCCCCGCGCCGGCCAGTTGCAGCACGACCGCGTCGCGCTGCTCACGCGAAAACGACTCTGCGAGCTGTACGACAAAGACAAACCAGCTCAGGCGCTGCCCCGGAACATCCAGCGCAGGCAGCTGAATCTTTGCACAGTTCCTGAGCCGTTCGCAATAACGCGCAGCGATCTCGGCCCGGCGATTGAGGATCTCTTCGATCCGGCGGTGCTGCGCCAGGCCCAGGGCGCAGTGCGTCTCCGACAAACGGTAGTTGTAGCCGAGCTCCGCATGATCGAGCCAGGAGGAATCAGCTGCGAGATTCGCAGCTGTAGATTCGTAACGGCCATGGTTACGTAAAGCGCGAACTCGCCGGGCCGTTTCTGCGCCGCGCGTGACTACCACGCCGCCTTCGCCCGTGGTGATCTGTTTGTTGGGGTAAAACGCGAAAACGGCAGCGTCGCCAAAGTTGCCCACGCGCTGGCCGCCGATCGAAGCGCCGATCGCCTCGCATGCGTCCTCAATCACCAGCAGCCGATGGCGCCTAGCAATGTCGAGCAGTGCCTCCATAGCCGCGGGCCGCCCAAAGGTGTGCACGGCAAGCAGCGCACGCGTTTTCTCCGTAACTGCCTCGTCCACGCAGGCCGGATCGAGGTTGAGCGTCTCCGCGTCGATATCCGCGAAAACGGGGACGGCTCCGACGTACCGCACGGCGTTGGCGACCGCAATGAACGTGAAGGAAGGGACGATGACTTCGTCCCCGGGCCCAATTCCGAGGGCCAGCAGCGCGAGGTGCAGGCCGGCCGTGCCGGAGCTGACGGCCACAGCGTGCGGCAAGCCCACGTAAGCGGCCATGGCCTGCTCGAACTCCTCCATTTTCGGACCGAGGCTCAGCCGCGAAGAGCGCAACACCGCGACCACCGCCTCAATCTCGGCCTCGCCGATGTCCGGGGCCGACAGCGGAATCTCCATCATGGTGCGGGCTCGCCAGTGACAGGCATGGCTCGCTTGATCAGCAACTCCGGGCCGAGCGGCACTCTCGTCAGCACTTCGACAATCCGCTCCGCCGCGCTGCCATCCCCGTAAGGATTCGTCATTCCCGCCAGTCCGGCGCGGAACTCGGGGCTGCGCGCCTCATCGACGCGCGCCCGAATAACGCCGGCCTCGGCTTCGGCATCCAGAACGTTGCGCGCGCGCGAGCGCCCCTTCTGGCGCATCCCGACATTCACAGTCGGCAAGGCGAACGACGCCGTCTCCATGATGCCGCTAGAGGAATTGCCAATCATCGCATCCACGCAGCGCAGCAGGCTCCAGTACGTGACCGCGTCGAGATTGATGAAGACCTTCCCTGCCGGGTGCCGCGTGAGAAAAGCGTTCGTTTGCTCGATGAGCGCGCGGCTCCCAGCGTCCGCGTTGGGATAACAAAACAGCAGCTGGGCGTCTCCCCGATTGGCAATCGCTTCGAGCGCCGCAAACAGTGCGCCCGCCTCCACCGTCGTATCGCGCTCAAGCGTCACGGGGTGATATGCCACCAGCAGAGCGGGTCTGCTGAAGTCCACTCCGCACCGCGCTTCCACCTCCTCGCGAGAAAGAAGACGGCTACGCCGCAGGTGATCGAGCGAAGGCGCTCCGGCGCGATGAACGCGCCAGGGTTCCTCGCCCATCGCAATGACGCGGGAACGCGCCGCCTCCGTCGAGGTGAAATGAATGTGGCTCATCTTCGTCAGCGCATTGCGCACCGCATCGTCGATGGCGCCTTCGCTGATCTCGCCGCCTTCGATGTGCGCCATGGGAATTCGCAGCGACAGCGCCACCGCCGCGGGCGCCAGCATTTCATAGCGATCGGCGATGAGCAGCAGCAGATCGGGCCTCAGCGTGCCCAGCGCATCGGCCAGAGACAGTACGGCGACGCCGATGCTCTTGGCCATCCCCACGTCGGTATCCGAGCTGAGCAGCGATTCGATTCGCGCCGCGACAGGAAAGCCATCTTTCTCAATCTCCCGAACGGTCGCGCCGAATTCCGGCGATAAATGCGAAGCCATGACGATGAGGCGCAGATCGACTTCAGGATGCTCCGACAGCAGGCGCAGGGGCCAGTAGAGATGGCTGTAATCCGCACGCGAACTGGTGACGACAGCGATGCGGCGGGTCATGGCAGTGGGGCAGCCGCCTCTGCATGCTGCTGAATCGCCGCGCGCACCACCGCGCCTGGCTTGTAGCCTGGGACCAGCTCGCCGACCAGGCGCAGCATCTCCGCGCCCTCGCGCCGTGCGACCGCCGTTTCCAGGGCGGCCAGCCGCGATTCAAAGTGATCCCTGGCCGGACTCGTCACCTGGCGCAGGAGGTCCGATGCAGAACCGTCGAGCTGCTCGTCGGGACCCAACAGAACCTCGTCGACTTTTTCTCCCGGTCGGAGCTCGGTGTAAACGATCGGCACGTCGCGGCCGCTCGCCGCCACCATACGTCGCGCAAGCTCGGCGATTCGCATCGGCTCACCTGGATCCGGCAGCAACAATCCTCTGACCTGCTCCGCAATCGCTTCCCCCATCATCCGCACCGTCTCGGTCGACGTGAAGAACCAGCGCCGCGCGCCCGGATGAGTGACCGTAACGGGACCGCCGCGCGCCATCTGTTCTAAAAACAGGGGGCCCACGCTGCCCGGCGAGCCGATCACGTTTACCAGCCGCAGCGCGGCCCGGCGCGTGCGAGAAGGCGCGAGCATCACCAGCTCCGCGATGCGTTTGCCCGCACCCATGATGCTGCACGGCGCAGCTGCCTTGTCGGTCGATACCAGCAGCATCTGTCGCGCTCCATGCTGCTCCGCCGCCTGTGCCACTTTCCACGTGCCGAGCGCATTCGTCGCCACGGCCGCAATCGGATTGCTCTCCATGAGGGGCACATGCTTGAGCGCCGCCGCGTGGACAACGATCTCGGAGCGATGCTCGGCAAACACCGAATCCAGCAGGACCCTGTCGCACACGCTGCCCAGCGTCGCCAAGCAGCGCGAGCCGTATCCGCGCCGAGCCATGTCTGAAGAGATTTCGAACAAGTGCTGCTCGCAAATGTCGAGCAGCACGATTTTCGCTGCGCCCGAGGCAGCCAGGACGCGCGCGATCTCCGCGCCAAGAAAGCCGGCGGCCCCGGTCACCAGCACGCTGGCTCCGCCGATGCCCGGAATGCGAACGGGATGCTCGTCGCGCACGGCGCGCCCCAGCAGCGATGCCCAGTCAGGCGCGGAAGACGGCAACCACGGCGCGCAGAATTCGTTCTTCACTTCGCCAAATTATAATCAGCGTTCGCTTCCTGCCATGTCGGTCACTCTTCTGCCAGCTACCGAACAGCTCGCCCTTTTGCAGCGGCGCGCGATCACTCCGCTCGAGCTGGCCGACGAGCACATCGCTCAGATTCGCCGGCTCAATCCGCTCTTGCGCGCGCTGGTCGACTTCGACGCGGAACGGGTGCGCGCGCAGGCGCGGCGGGCGCATTCCGGTCCGCTCTCAGGACTGCCCGTCACGGTGAAGTCCTCGATTGCAGTGGCCGGCTATCGCTGCGAAATCGGCAGCGTGCTCAATCGTGGATCGATTCCCGACAACAACGCGGTCGTCGTCCAGCGGCTGCTCGATGCGGGCGCAGTGCTCCTCGGCACCACGAATTGCCCCGAATTCCTGATGGCATACGAAACTGAGAATGTGCTTTACGGCAGCACGCGCAATCCATGGAATCTCGCGTATTCCGCTGGCGGATCCAGCGGCGGCGAAGCAGCTGCCATTGCGGCTGGCCTCTCCGCCGGCGGTCTGGGCAGCGACAGCGGCGGATCGGTCCGTGAGCCCGCCCACTTCACCGGCATTTGCGCGCTCAAACCCACCGCCGGACGCATACCGGCCAGTGGCCACCTGCCTCCATGCCAGGGACCGTTCGCATTCCTCGGCGCGATTGGCCCTCTGGCCCGCACCGTGGCCGATCTGGATCTGTTCTTTGTCACCCTCGCCGGTCAGGATTCGGCCGACCCCTCGAGCGCGCCGATTCCGCACCGGCCCGTCTCGCTCGACGATGCAAAGCAAATTACCATCGGCTGGTTCGAGGATGATGGCCTCATCCCCGTCACACAGGAAACGCGAGCCGCCGTGCAGCAGGCCATCGGCGGCCTCCAGCGGCAGGGATTCCGGGTGCAGCCGTTCCGTCCGCAGGCCCTCGAAGAAGCGCGGCGGTTATGGTGGACCTTTTTCATCCAGTGCGGCGCGATGCTCTACGAGCCTACCATTCGCGGGCGCGAGCCGGAGCTGAGCCCCACCTTCCGCGGCTTTCTCGACCTCGCGCGCGCCGAAGCGCCGCTGACGGCAGATTCGCTCCTCGACGCCTGGGTGGAATCGGACAAGGTCCGCGCGCGACTCCTCGGGGAAATGCGCGCGTTCCCGATTCTGCTCTGCCCGGTATGTTCTATCCCCGCCTTCAAACCATTCGAGCGTCGCTGGAACCTCGACGGCGCAGAGATTTCGTATCTCGATGCGATGCGCTACACGCAGTGGTTCAACCTGCTTGGCGGTCCGGCCGCGGTGGTACCGGTCAGCCAATCGGCGGAGGGACTGCCCATCGGGGTGCAGATCGCCGGCCGTCCCTATGAAGACGAGTTGGTGCTTGCAGTCGCTGCGGCGGTGGAGAGGGAATTCGGCTATCGGCCGCCCCCGCTCGCCGGCGGATCGGGTATTACGGCTTGATTTTCGAGAAGAGATTCAGCTTCGAAACGTCGTTGACCATCACGAACGCGAAAAAGAGGATGAGCATGACGAAGGCCACCTGATAAACGCGCTCTTTGAACTCCTGCTTCAGATCGCGGCGCAGCGCACCCTCAATGAGCAGAAAGAGAATCGTGCCGCCATCGAGGATGGGGATGGGCAGCAGGTTCATGATGCCCAGATTCAGGCTGATGAGCGCGGTGAGCCCGACGATGGGCTCCCATCCATGGGCTTCGGCCGCTTCGCCGGTGGCGCGCGCAATACCGATCGGCCCGCTGAGCTGCTGCATGACGGCGCCATGGTGCGAGAACAGGCGCCCGAGAATATCGAGAATGTAACCCGAATTGCGAACGTTGTAGCTCACCGACTGCCGCAGAGCCTTCGGCAGCGGCGACTGCTCCACGCGGAACGGCGGAGGCCCGGCACCGAATCCAAGCCGATAGCCCGGCAATTCGCCGCTGAAATCGGCCCACATAGGCTGCGCCGCAACCGTAAAGGTATGCCCGCCGCGCTGCACGACGATCGAGGCCGGCCGGCTGCCTGTCTCGTTCAAAATGGCAATGATCGACAGAACCCCGTGCACCGTCTGGCCGTTGATGGCGACAATCCCGTCACCGGTCCTGATCCCTGCCTTCGCGGCCGGATCGCCGGCGACCACGTCTTCTACCATCACCGGACCGCTCTGCTCCTGGGGCAGCAGGCCCAGCGATTCAATTTCAAAATCTTCGCCCTTACTCGGATCCGCCAGAAACAGCTCGGTGCTGAATTCCTTCGTTTGCCCTCCGATGGTGCGCTCGACCGTAACAGGCACCGTGGAATTCGCATCGATGGCCGCGTGCTCCGTCACGATTTCCCAGGTGGGATTCTTTGCTTTGTCGAAGCGAATGATGCGATCGCCGGCCTGCAACCCAGCCCTTCCGGCGGGCGAGTTCGGCGGCACCACGTCGAGCACGGCGGGATTCTCTTCGTAGACTGGCACCTCGTTGTGCATCATGTAAAACCCGGCCATCAGAACGAATGCCAGGACGAAGTTGGCGATGGGACCAGCGAGCACAATCAGCATCCGCTGCCATCGCGGATGCGCGCTGAATTCGCCGGGGTCGCCGGTTGTCTCGGATCCGGGCGCTTCGCCCGTCATCTTCACATAGCCGCCGAACGGCAGCGCACCGATGCAGTAGTCCGTGTCGCCATGGCGAATGCCGAAAAGGCGAGGTGGAAAACCCAGCGAAAACGTCTCGACCCGGACGCCGCAGGCTTTGGCTACGAGAAAGTGGCCCAATTCGTGCACCAGCACCATCACGCTGAGCACAACAAAAAACGAAACGATTGAGATTACGGCAAAAGACATACGGAAAGGTTGGACCTCAATCCTGTACCGGACTGTCCCAAATCAGCAGCAACGGACCGCCGAGCGCCGCGCCAGCACCAGCCGCGCCCGTTCGCGGCTCTGGCCGTCGACAGCGAGCACTTCTTGTATGGTCGCCGGATGACTCTCGGGGGTTGTCTCGAGTACTGCTTCTATTGTAGCGGGTATGCCCATAAACGGGATGCCCCGTTCGAGGAATGCCTCGACGGCGACCTCGTCTGCGGCGTTCAGAGCAATGGCATGGGCTCCCCCCTTTTCGGCAGCTTCATAGGCGAGGCGGAGGCAGGGAAACCGCTCCAGATCCGGGGGCTCAAAGTGCAGGTCCGACAGAGTCTCCATGTCAAAGCGCAAATCCGACTCGACCCGCTCCGGATAGCTGAGCGCGTACAGGATGGGCAGGCGCATATCCGTCACGGAAATCTGCGCCAGCAGGCTGCCATCGACATATTCCACCAGCGAGTGCACCGTGGACTGCGGATGAACCGTGACCCTGACCGCCGACGGCGGCAGATCGAAGAGCCGGCAGGCTTCGATAATCTCCAGCCCCTTATTGAGCAGGGTGGCCGAATCGATGGTGATCCGCTTGCCCATCACCCACGTCGGATGGCGCAGGGCCTGGTCCACCGTGATGTTCGCAAATTCTTCGATCGGCAGCGCGCGGAACGGGCCGCCCGAGGCCGTCAGCCAAATCTGCCGCACCTCGCGCCGGTGGCCGGCGCGCATGCACTGGTGAATCGCGTTGTGTTCTGAATCGATGGGCAGCAGGGCAACCTTCTTCTCCCGCGCCGCGGCCGTCAGGATTTCCCCCGCGGCCACCATGGCTTCCTTGTTGGCCAGGCCGATCGTCTTACCCGCCAGCACCGCTGCGTACGTCGCTTCCAGGCCGGCGACACCCACAATTGCCGAGACCACAAAGTCGGCCTCCGGCAGCGTGGCGACCCGAATCGTGCCCTCTGTGCCCCAGACCACGTCGATATCCGCGAGGCCTTCCCGGCGCAGCCGCTGCCGCACATCGCCGGCCAGTTCTTCAGTCGCCATGGAGACGACACGAGGCCGCCAGCGCAGGCTCTGGCGAAACGCGGCTTCCACGTTATGACCGGCGGCAAGCGAAGCGACGGCGAAGCGCTCCGGGTAGCTCTCAACAATGCTCAGAGTGCTCTGGCCGATGGAGCCGGTCGATCCCAGAATGGCTACGTGCTTCAAGGGAAGAAGGTCTGCCGCGCGAGCAATTTAGCTAAAAGGACTGCTGCGCTAACTGAGCGTACCATAGCAGCGGCGCAGCCAGCAGAAGCGCATCGATGCGGTCCAGCATGCCGCCGTGGCCCGGCAAAAGGTGGCCGGAATCCTTAACGCCGGCACCGCGTTTGATCGCGGATTCCAGCAGATCGCCCACCTGGGCCCCTATGTTCACCAGCACCGCCAGCCCAATCCAGCGCACCATGGAACCGGGATAGGAGATCGCCTCGATATTGCGCGCCACCAGCATGCCGCTCACCCAAATCAGCAGCAGCACCACCAGCACGCTGCCCGCGATGGAAGCCAGGCTGCCTTCCCAGGTCTTGTTCGGGCTGAGCGTGGGTGCAAGCTTCCAGCGGCCGAAAGCGCGCCCCACGTACAGCGCGGCCACGTCGCCGGACCACACCACCAGAAAAAGAAACAGCAGCAGCGACGTGCTGAGCAAATAGAGCATGCCCATGGGTAGGCCAATGTAGATGAGCCCGAGGATGGAGTAGGCGGCATCGGGTAATACGCGATTCACCGGTGAGCGGAAGGCGCAAATGACGAACAGAACCAGCGAGACGATGCCCAGCACCGGCTCCAGCAAGTCAGAGCGCCGGAAGATGGTCGCCAGCAGCGCTGCCAGCCCAATCACGACCACAATGCGCGGCGTTTTGGCGCCCATCGCATCGGCCAGGCCCAGATACTCCCACATGGCCAGCACGGCCACCACGAAGATCGCGCCCATGAGCGGCAGCGGCTGCGTGGGCGAATAGAAGATGAGCAGCAGAACAACGGGAACCAGAACGACTGCCGTAAGAATGCGCTTCATGCAAGGGCAGAATACACGGTCGCCGACGCCTGGAGGGGCGGGTGCGCGCTACTTCGCGTTCGGGATGCGTGTGGCGGGCATCGATCGCAGCTCAGCCAGTTCCGCCTGTACTTTGCGCCACTGCTT
This sequence comes from Acidobacteriaceae bacterium, assembly GCA_049802575.1. Lineage (GTDB taxonomy): Bacteria > Acidobacteriota > Terriglobia > Terriglobales > Acidobacteriaceae > Palsa-343. The sequence continues at coordinate 8,305 of JBARMS010000152.1, forward strand.
TGGGTGCCGCTTCGTCACGATCGGCGCGTTTGGATCAGCGTAGAAAGCGAGAATGTTCTGGCGCAGGCCCAGAGGCGGTTTGGCGCTGGTCGCCGTAACGCGCCCCAGCAGCTTCGCGTAGGTCGCGTCGGTCAGCCGGTACGTTCCCGGCCGCGTGACGAAACCCGTGTCCAGATCCAGGTCTGGGACTTCGAACGTGTTCTTTCCGATGTTCTGCAGTTTCTTCAGAAGCTCTGCGTACTCCGCCGTCGCGCGATTCACGCTGCTCACGTAGTCCTGCTCGGTGTCTGATTTCGGACCGCGAATCGCAAGATCGGAAAGCGCGCTCACCTTCGGGGTGATGAAGATCAGCACGGCGAAAACGCGCGTCAGCATACTCGGCTTCCTCTTGCGATATGCATCCCAATGGTTCGCCGCATCCGTCGCCTGCAGCCGATCCGCGTATTCATGAAACGCGGCATCGTCTGCATCGGCGGGAAAGCTCCGGCGATGCAGCAGCACTTCGGCGTATCCCACCCGCGGCAGCAGCGTACGCACAGACCACGCATAGGTGCGGAAGGCCGGAAATTCGTCGCCGATCACGCTGTGCAGCGTAATGCCGTACGTGTCATAGAAAGCCCGATTCAACAACTGTAGCGGGACGCGGAAGCCGACATGCCGCAGATAGCCCGACGGCGCGAAGCGCGCATGCCCGAGCTGGTCGATGTCAAAGGCAAACTCCGTCCGGACGTGCGCATGGGGGTCCTCTTCATAGGTGACAACGGAGCCGTATTTGTCGCGCAGGCCCGCAAATTCCTGCGGCACCGAAATGTTGACGGCGTAACGATGTCCGACAGAGTCGCCGACATAGTGAGACAGCGCGCCCAGCGAGAAGGCCAGTTCATTAATGTTGTGGGACTCACGGATCAGATTCGTGATGAAGTCGCCGGTGCGCACATAATGCGCCAGATCGCTGAAAAATTCGTGGCCGAAGGGGTAGTAGCCGGCATCCTGGATTGTCGAGCCGCCATAGGCGTAGGCCCGCGCCTCGCGCAATTCCTCCGGCGTGGCATTCGGATAGCGGCTGAGCAGAACGGGCTTGATCGACGCATCCCACGCGATATCGATGAGCGTCTCGTGGGTCAGAAACGAATACGCGAGGCAGAACGGGGCAAACCCCAGCAGACAGACCGCGACGATGACGGGTCTCCAGCGCATTCCTCTCCAAAGACCATCATCAGACGTCGAGGGAGCCAGCCCTGGTTGCCTCTACTCGTAACGGAGCGCTTCCGCCGGCAAAACTCGCGCGGCCGAACTCGACGGATACAGCGTTGCCAGCAGCGAAACCCCGAGCGACAGAGCCGTCACCATCACACCGTGAATGGCGCGCGGCGCAAACGGCAGATAGTCGAGCGAGTACACATCCGCCGACAGATGGATGAACCGGTAGTGATGGCCGAGAAATGCCAGGGTATATCCCAGCACCAGACCGATCGCCGTGCCGATGACGCTGATCAGCAGCCCCTGTAGCAGAAAGATGCGCCGCACCTGATCCGGCTGCACGCCCATCGACAGCAGCACCGCGATGTCCTTCGTCTTCTCCATCACCATCATGGTGAGCGCGATGAGAATGTTGAGCGCGGCCACGCAGACGATCAGGCCGATCACGATGAACGTGACCACCTGCTCTTCCTTCAGCGCGCGGAACAGCTCCCGATTCTGCTCCATCCAGTTGGTCGTCGTGAATCCCGGACCGGCGGCACGCTCAATCTCGTCGCCAATTGTGTTCGCGTGGTAAAGATCGTCCACCTTGAACGAGATGATCGAGATCAGATCCGGTTCGCCAAACAGCGACTGCGCGTCGGCAAGGCGAATGAACCCGAAGCTCGAGTCATATTGATAAAACCCGGTGTGAAAAACGCCGGCGACCTGAAAGCGCTGGTACTTCGGGATCAGCCCGTACGGCGTCAAATCGGCTTGCGGGCTGGTCACCATGACGGTGTCGCCCGCCTTCGCGCCGATCGAGTCCGCCAGGTCGCTGCCGATCACGATCGGCGGCGTTGCTTCTCCTGATTCATTTTGCAGATTCGCCGGCTGGCTGAGCGGCGCTGCGCTGCCCGCCACCACGTCGGCAAGAATGTCCGAGACCCTGCGCTCATCCGCGGGGATAATCCCCTTGAGAATCGAGCCATTCGCGCGCGCGCCGCGCGAGATAAGCACCGGCTCGTAGAGCCCAGGCGCAGCTGCCGTCACATGCGGCAGCTTTTCCAGGCGCGCCAGCAGAGGACGCCAGTCGCGCATGCCGTCGCTCATCGTCCGCATCAGGTCGACGTGCGCCGTTGAGCTGAGCAGGCGATCCTGCAGGTCGCGCCGCGTGCCGTTGGTGATGGCCAGTGCGAGGATCAGCGACGCCACGCCCACGGCGACGCCGGCAATCGAAATCCAGGTGATCAGGCCAATGACGGCCTGGCGGCGCTTCGCCCGCAGATACCGTGCCGCAACAAACAGTTCAAATCGCATGATTCCAGGAGGCGCCCATCACCGGTTCTTTCCCGCTGAGAGCCATTCCGCTGCCGGGTTTTTCGCTGCCCGGTTTTTCGATGTCTTCACCGCACCACCGCTTTCACCGTCACCTCGTTCTCCTCGCGATCGAAGACGCGGATGGCGATCACGTGCTCATGCGGATCGACCGGAGCCTCGGCGCCTGGCCGCGGCGGCAGCGGTGCGCTGAAGTCGAACCGCTCCGTCAGCGCGTCGGCGATCTTGCCCACCGGCTCGACGTACTGCCAGCGGCCAGCATCGATGGAATACTCAGCGTGCGCCACGGGCGAGATCGCATCCGTCGCCGTCAGCGAGGTGTGAAACATGCCGTTCTCGAGATGCGCCTCCAGCCCCGTCACCACGGGCGGAGTCGTGTCGATCACAAAGTCGTCGCTGACCTTGTCGCCGGTGAGTCCCTCGCCAGGATTGTGCGACGGCGCATCGCTCGCGACCACCTTCACCCGGTAATGTCCGTCCGGCAGCTCCGTGGAATCGAAGGAATAGAAGCGCTCGCGGATATGATCGTGCAGCATCTGCCAGTTGTGCTCGCCCTCCCCGCGATAGAACAGCGAAAAGATCAGGTCGTCGCCGTTGTCATCATGGGCAGCCCAGCGCACCGTCACCGCGGTCCGCTCCTTCACCGCAGCCAGCGGCTCCTTACCTGGCTCCGGCTGCACAAAAGTGATCCCGTTGTTCTGCTGGGAGGGGAAATTGATCGTCACCTGCTGCGGCTGCCCCGGCGGCTGCGCCGAGCTCATCGCCCGCGCGCCCGGCACCACGACGATTTCGTCCACCATCGGCGGCACGTTGACCGGCAAATAATTCACGCCCACCGCGCCGACGACGCTGCCGGGATGTTCCACCACTTTCCACTGCAGAAAACGCGACGACTCGACGCCGACGGCGCCGCAGTTCGGGGTGAATGCTTTCCACGCGCCCCACGCCCGCTCGGGATTCTCAATGTTGCCCGCGCGCGCAAACATCTGGAAGCCCGGCGTCCCTGGGCCCGCTTCCACTTCCACGCGTCCCCACTGCGCGAACAAGCCGGCGTCGAAGACCTCGCTCGTGTAGGTCCCCTCCGGCGCTTCGCCGCGGCTCAGGCGATAGAGCTTTCCGGAATTCGCCGTCCCCACATACACGCCCTGCGCCGAGTCAGCGAATCCCGTCACCTGCGAAGCTTCCAGATGCGCGATGTCGGCGTAGGTCCCGTCATCATGGATCCGGTAAATCCGTCCGCGATTGCCGGTTGACGCCAGCACGCCCTCGGGCGTCCACGCCAGCGCGTACACGATATCGTCATGCCCGGCCCATATTTTTTCCGGCGGTCCGCTGCCGTGGGGAATCTCGTACACCTCCGAACCTTCGGGGATGAGCGTATTCCCGCTGAAGGCCTGCACCGATCCCGGCGCGACAATCGTAATCGTCGCAGTGACGGTTTGCTGCCCCGTCACGGTCAGCGGCGGCAGATTGTTCCTTCCCTTTTCGCCCACGCCCGCGGCATAGATGGTCCCGTCCGGAGCCACCACCACCGACGTGATCTCTTTTTTCGGCGCATCGTACAGCACATACGCCTTGCCCGAAGGATCGATGCGGTACACGAGCCCCGTGCCGTCAGACCCAGCGATCAGATTCCCCTGCCTGTCGAAAGCCAGTGAGCGGATGTGCTCCTCGTCGCTCTTGAAGAACATCGTGGGCTTGCCGCCGGCGGCCACGCGATAGATCGCCGCGGGCGCGCCCGTCGCCACGTAAAGCTGGCCCTTCGCATCGAACGCCAGGTCCCAAACGTACTTGGGCTTCTCCGGGGTATTTGCCGGATCGAACACCACCGTGGCGCTGTCGTCGGTCTTGTTATCCGCATGTGGGTCGAGCTTGTAGACCTTGCCGGAAGGCAGCGTCGCCGCGTAAACCGCTCCATCCGGGCCGACGCGGACGGTCTGCACGCTCATGTCGTGAGTGGTGAAAAGCGTCGTCGATTTGCCGTCCGGCGTGACCCGCAGAACCGTCGCCGGCGTTCCTGTAGCGAGGTAAGCGTCGCCCTCGCGATCCGCCGCAACCGCCCAAACGTACGTCGAGGGCGTGCTCAGGATCTGTTGGCTCTGCGGCCCCGGAACCAGATGACCGTCGCTGGTAATGGCGACGCCGTTGGGTGTACCGCGCTCAAAATCCTCGAACCGCGATTCGGTCCACAGCCGCGTTCCCTGCGCGTGGGCAACGGAACTGAGCGATCCGGCAAAAGAGGCAGTCAGGCTGGCGAAAACAGCCAGCCTTAAAACGCGCACAAGCGGCCCCGGCCGGGGCAAGCGACGTTGCATCATGCTGGTTTTCAGTCTACAGAAAGCTCCGGCTCCGCGGGTTCGCTCCCTCCGCGAGAAATAGGCCTCGCGCGGTGGGACGAAACCCCGCGTTCTCGCCTACACTGAGTCTTCGCTGCTCTCCTCCAATCGCCGGGCCGCGGCTCGGCAACCCGCAATTCTGGACTTGTCTCGACATGCTGAAACGCTGGAGAACCCGGATTCTGCTTTTCCTCGCGGTGCTCGGTCCGGGGTTCATCACCGCCAATGTCGACAACGATCCCAACGGCATCTTCACCTACTCCCAGGCGGGCGCGCAGTACGGCTACGCGCTCCTCTGGACCATGATTCCCGTCACCCTGGCACTCATCGTGGTGCAGGAAATGTGCGCGCGCATGGGTGCGGTCACCGGCAAAGGCCTCAGCGACCTCATCCGCGAGGAATTCGGACTCCGCGTCACCGTCATCATCATGTTCCTGCTGGTGCTGGTGAACTTCGGCAACATTATCGGCGAGTTCTCCGGCATCGCCGGCAGCCTGCAACTCTTCCACGTCTCCAAGTTCATTTCCATCCCCATCTGCAGCGTCCTCGTGTGGCTGCTCGCCGTGCGGGGCGACTACAAGAGCGTGGAGAAAATCTTCCTCATCGCCTCGATGATCTACTTCAGCTACATCATCGCGGGCGTGCTGGCGCATCCCGGCTGGCATCAGGCGCTCGCCGCGACCATTAAACTGCCTCCCATGTCGGTGCTGGCCGATAAGGATTACGTGTTCGCCGTGGTCGCCGTCATCGGCACCACTATCGCGCCGTGGATGCAGTTCTACCTGCAGTCCTCCATCGTGGAAAAGGGCGTGACGCCGCAGAGCTACGCCGCCTCGCGCCTCGACGTCATCGTCGGCTCCATCTTCACCGACATCGTGGCGTGGTTCATTATCGTGGCCTGCGCCGCTACGCTCTGGGTGCACGGCATCACCTCGATTCAGGACGCCTCGTTTGCCGCGGAAGCCATGAAGCCGCTCGCCGGCCAGTACGCGTTCATCCTCTTCGCCTTCGGTCTCTTCAACGCCGGCTTCTTTGCGGCCAGCGTTCTGCCCATTTCGACGGCCTACGTTGTCTGCGAAGGCCTGGGCGTCGAATCGGGCGTGGACAAGCGCTTCCGCGAAGCGCCTTCCTTCTACGGCCTCTATACGCTGCTCATCGTCGGCGGCGCCGCGGCCGTCATGCTCATCCCCAACGCGCGGCTCATGCAGTGGTATATCGAGTCGCAGACGTTCAACGGCATCCTGCTGCCGGTGGTCATTGTGCTCATGCTGCTCCTCATCAATCGCAAAGACCTCATGGGCAAGCATGTTAATTCCCACTGGTTCAACGCCGCCGCGTGGATCACCGCCATCATCGTCAGCATCCTCTCGGTGGTCCTGATGGTTCAGCAGTGGTGGCCCGGCCATCACTGAGGCTCGCCAGCTTCCTTTACGATTCAGTTGACCCCGGCCACGCGCTCCACCAGAATGGGAGGATTCCCCATCAGCGTGAGCCGCGTGCACCCCGAAGCCGTCGTAGCTGCCCCCGTTCCCCTTGCCCCTGCCGCAAATGACGCGCCCAGGCTTTTGCCCGCCTGGTCGCCGGTTACCCGCGTTGCCTTCCGCATCGCCTTCCTTTGGTTCCTCACCTTTGCGCTTCTTTGCGGCAACGGGACCATCTTTGGCATCTTCCCATTGGTCGGCGGATGGGTCTACGACGCGCTGATGTGGACGCCCAACCACCTCACCCCGTGGCTCGCCGTTCATCTCTTTCACCTCACCGGCCTCGCTGCATCCCGCCATCCAACCGGCTCCGGCGATACGGCGCAGGACTGGATCATGAACGGCATGTACGTCGTCTTCGCGGTCGCAGGCGGCCTGCTGTGGACTCTCGCCGCAGCTCTGCGCGGCAATCGCCGCAAGGAGTACACCACCCTCCATGCATGGCTCCGCCTCCTGCTCCGCCTCACCTGCGGCATGTACATGCTGACCTACGGATTCGCCAAAGTCTTCCCGATGCAGATGCCGCCCCTCTCTCTCGGCATCCTCAACGAGCCGGTTGGCAGCATGGCGCCCATGACCATGCTCTGGGCTGCCATCGGCCTGCATCCGCTGTACGAAATCATCTGCGGTTTGGCTGAAGTCATCGGCGGTGTCCTCATCCTCTTCCGCCGCACCGCTCTTCTCGGCGCTCTTGTTTCCGCGTTCGTGGTTACCAACGTTCTCCTCTTCAACCTCTTCTTCGACGTTCCGGTCAAGCTGTTTGCCGCCAATCTGCTCCTCGTGTGCCTCTTTCTCGCCGTTCCCGATCTGCGCGCGCTCTTCGACTTCTTCTGGCTGCACCGGCCGGCCGCCGCCCGCGCCACGTGGGCGCCGTCTCTATCCCGCCGCTGGGCACGCATCACGCTCCGCGTCGTGGAGGTCGCCTTCACGCTCGCTTTCCTCGTGCTCATTCCCTGGAACTTCAGCCACGGCTGGCGGCAGAACGTGATCGCGAAGCGCACATCGTCGCCCCTGCTCGGCGCCTGGCATCTCGAGGCAGCCCACCCGGCCACCGGCGCCTTCATCACCGGCGACGGCGTTCCTGCCACCGACTTCTACATCGACACTGTCGCCCACGGCATGCGGCGCGCTGAGAATGGACAACTCTGGCGCACCAGCCTCCACCTGGGGGCCGACAAGCATCTCCTCACCATCTACGCCTACGGCGGAGGCGAAACGAAGTACGCCTGGCAGATGCCCGACGGCAACCACCTGGTCCTCACCACCGTTCCGCCAGACGCGCCGAAAGCCAGCGGCAAGACCCCTGCCAAACCGGCTCCGCCCTTCACGCCGCAGGTGGTTTCCTTCACGCGCACGCCCACACCGGCGCACTACTTCCTGCTCGAGCGCGGCTTCCATTTCATCAATGAGTGGGGATATGAGTGATCCAGCTGCAAGACAGCCGGCTCCGGAGAGTTTTTGCTGGAGGCTGACCGCTGGCTGCTAACAGCTATCCGCTGCCCGCTGCCTCACAGCAGCTTTCCCGCCGCCAAATCCCGCACCAGGTCGCGGTCGGCCGCGAGAAAGTCAAATGTGGGAAGGTCTTTCAGCGGAATCCAGCGCACGTCCTCGAAGATTTGATTGGTGAGTTCGCCCTCGAAGCTGTGCACGGCGAAGAACTGCAGATCCACGGCGCCCCCGCTGCGGTAGTTGTGGCGCACATGCGCAATCCGCGTGCCCACGGCCGCCTCGATCCCAAGCTCTTCATTCAATTCGCGACGCAGTGCCTGCTCGGCTGATTCACCGGGTTCGATTTTTCCCCCGGGAAACTCCCACTTCAGACCCATCGGCGATCCGGCTTTGCGCTGGCAAATGAGCACTTCGCCGCCGCGCAGTATCAGCGCCGCCGCCACAAAGCGGATCGACCTGGCGTTCCCGTTCTGTTCTGCATCCCCCATATCCACCTGTAGTTTAGACGCGCGGAAGCGCCGGTTCGATTCCCATTCCCGGCTGGATGCGCCGCAGCCCCTCCGGGGTACCGAAAGCGTCACCATGGAGCGCCGCCGCAAGCGCGCGCAGTCCACCCACCAGCGTCGGCGCCGGTGTGTTCAGCAACTCATCGGCGATGCAGTACACCCGCCCCTCCCGCACCGCGCGCATTCCGCTCCATCCCGGCCGTGCAGCCAGCTTTGGCAGCGGCACCCGGTCCCCCGCGCCGCACCACGCCGCAATCACTACATCGGGACTCGCCGCGACCATAGCCTGCGCCGTCGTCGCCTTGTCGGGTTCGCCCAGAAAGACGCCGCCCGCTGCTTCCACCAGTTCCTGCACCCACAGCTGCGAGTGGATCAGCGGCTTCCCCCACTCCTCGCAATAGACCAGCGGCTTATCCGGAAAGGTTGCCGCTTGCCGCCGGATCTGCTCGATCTCCTCGCGCATTTCCGCGATTAGCGGGTCGGGGGCCGCTCCGGAAACGGCAGCAATCAACCGGATGTCCTGTTCGATATCCGCGAGTGAGTGGGGAGCCAGCGCCAGCACTGGACATCCAGCCTTTAGAATCGCGGCGAGCGATTCGTTCCGGTACGGCACCGACGCGATCACCAGATCGGGCCTTACGGCCAGCAGTTCCTGTGGGGTCGTTGACCAGGAATCCTTCACCACCGTCACAGGGCGCTCGCGCAGGGCCGGAACCGCCGCCACACAGTACCGCGTGCAGGCCGTGAGGGCATCAAGGCAGCCGAGCCGGTCGAGAATGATACTCACGCTGGGCTGCAGCGATGCGATCTTCACTGGCTTATTTGGTCCGTTCGGCAAGAACTGCTGTGGGATAAAACACCGCCCAACCGCGCTGTCCCGCCAACTCCGTCAGTTCAGACGTCGGATTGACGGGAAACGGCCGCTGCGCGATCTCCAGCATGGCTGCGTCGTGGATCGAATTCCCGAACACCGCATCGGGCGCGGGAATCCCAATCTTCCGCAGCACTTCGGCTTTGCCCTCATCGGTGGGCACCTCGACCAGATCGTCGGTGATTCGCCCATGCTCGATGCGCACGCATGCAGCTCGCACGCGCTGCGGCTCAATCGCGAACCGGCGCGCGCCTTCTTCCACAACCCAGTCATTCGTCGAGCTGACCGCCCAGATTTCCGTCCCTGCCGCGCGCAGATCCGCAATGAGCGCCTGCATCTCCGGAAAGATCTGCGACTCCACCTCCCCGGCGAAGTAGCGCGCCGCCGCCTCGCGCAGCTCTGCATCCCTCAGCCCGGCATACACCTGCACCATCTCGCCACAAATCGCCACTTCAGAGACCTGCCCCTCGCGATAGAGCCGATGCCGCTCATTGACCCACGCGGCGGCCTCGCGCGAGAGCAGCCCCGTCGCGATCGACCAGTTCATGAAACCCACGCCCGCGTCGCCATGCCACAGCGTCCCATCGCAGTCGAACACCGCGATTCGGGGCGCTGGCGACAGCGCGGCGCGCCGGAAATCCTCATGCGTGAAGCGGACGGCGGGGGTGGTCTGAATCGGCGTCATGTTCACCTGGTCATCGAATTGCACAGCCGAAGACCGGCCTCTCTTCAGCCTAACAGGCGGATGACGGTGGTCTGGTAGTCACGCGATGCGTCGTAACCAACGAGGATTCGACGCAGAGAACCGGCTTCTGCCCGAGTTATCGCGTTCGCGCTCGGGCCGCCTTTTCCAGCCAGACGCCATCCGCCAGCCACAATCCGCCCTCGCGGCGCACCGCGGCCCTGCCCTCGCGAAACGTGACGGTGTAATCCCCATCGGGCAGATCGATCGCGGTGCTGATCACGCTGCAGCGCGAGAAGGAAATCCGGTGAGTCTCTGGGTCGGTCTCTTTGAGCGCCACCATCTCACACGCAGACTCGCGGCCCATGCCGTGCACCCTGCCGTGGACAAGAACCACCGAGCGGGTGCCTGCATCAACCGGAAATGTGAGAAGCCTGTAACCCATCATCTGGCCGCATGGGATGCGCAGACCTCTTCCGGAGGTTGATTCCCAAATCAGGTTCCTGGCGCTGCGTGTTACCGCAGTCACATTCATCCCACCGCAGCGCTCTTTGTAACATGGTCTGCGTGAGCAGAGATATGGCCGCCGAAAACTCGATTCCCGCATTTGCCGAGCGCCTCGCTGCTCTGGAAGACCGCATCGCTGCCGCATGCCGCCGCGCTGGCCGCGGTCGCGCCGATGTTCGTCTCATGGCCGTCTCGAAAGTCCATCCCGCTGAAGCTCTGGCGGAGGCCGCGGCCGCCGGCGTCGCGCTCTTCGGCGAAAACCGCGTCCAGGAGTTCGACGCCAAGCGCGCGCGGCTCGCGGAGCTACGAGTCGCCGGCGCGGAGGTCCACCTCATCGGCCACCTGCAATCGAACAAATCTGCCCGAGCCGCCGAAATCTTCGAGGGCGTCGACAGCGTCGACTCGGTCCGCATTGCCGAGCGCCTGAACGAAGCGGCCGCAAGGCTCCCCAAACGCCTGCCCATCCTGCTGGAAATCAAGCTGAGTGAGGAGGCGACCAAGGAGGGCGTCAACCCCAACGGCCCGGAAATGCCGGCGCTCCTGGAGCGCCTGCCCGATCTGCACAACCTGACGATGCGCGGCCTCATGACCATCGCGCCCTTCGACGACAACCCTGAATCCGCGCGCGCCTGTTTTCGCCGCCTGCGCCAGCTGCGCGACCGCCTTGCCCCCAGCCATCCCCGGCTCGATTTTCGAGAGCTTTCCATGGGCATGTCCGGCGATTTCGAGATCGGCATCGAAGAAGGCTCGACGCTGGTGCGCATCGGGACCGCGCTCTTCGGTCCGCGCCCCAAGCCGCAGTCCCGGGAGCCCGGGCCGTGATGTTGCCGGTGCGCGATTCGCCGGAGGGCGCTCGCTTCTTCGTACGCGTCACGCCGCGCGCCAGCCGCACCGCAATCCTCGGCACCATCGGCGAAGGCTCCGGCACAGCCCTCAGAATCGCGCTGCACGCGCCGCCCATCGAAGGCCGCGCGAACGCCGCCCTCAATGAATTTCTGTCGGATTTGCTCAGCGTGCGCCGCTCCGATATCGAAATCACCGGCGGCCGGCACGCCCGCAACAAAACGGTGCTGATTCGCGGCCGTGACGCCACCCAAATCGCGTCAGCGGTGGACCAGGCTCTCGCGCAGCCTGGCCAGAGCAATTCGCGTGAGCCAGTAATTTAGGGGCGTGGCCCGCCTGGACGGCTAGTCCTTAGCTCGCCTTCTTCCGCTTGTGCGCTGCCGCCGTCGCCCGCTGCGAGGGCTTCTTGCCCGGCCCGGTCTCGGCCCGCGCACTCACGTGCTTCTCCGCCCCGCCTTGCTGCGCCATGCTCTTCTTCAGCGCTTCCATCAGATCGATCACCGGAGCCATCTTGCGCTTCGGCTGCTTCGCCGGAGCCGGCGCTTCGCCCTGCTTGCTCTCGATCAGTTGCTCCACGCGCCCCTCGTACTCGTCTTTGAACTTGTCCGGATCGAATTTCGCCGTCAGTTGCTTCATGAACTGCTCGGCCAGCTCCACTTCCGCCTTCTGCACGTCCACTTCCGCCTGGTTCTCAAACTCCGCGACTGCGCGAATCTCCTCCGGATAGTAGAGCGTATGGAGCACGAGCCCGTCTTCAAACGGCCGGATCATGACAATCTGCTCCCGCTGGTGCAGCGTGATCCTGGCGATCGCGCCGATGTTCAGGTCCTCCATGCCCCTGCGGATGAGCGAGTAGGCGCGCCGTCCCGGCTCCTCCGCCACGCTGAAGTACGACGTTTGGTAATACAGCGGATCGATCTCGGGCAGCTTCACGAACTGCACGATCTCCATCGTCTCCGACGACTGCGCCTCCAGCCCCTTCAGCTCCTCGTTCGTCACTTGCACGTAGTGCTCTTTATCGACTGGATACCCTTTGACGATTTCGTTGCGCTCCACCACGCGCTCGCAATGCGGGCAGTACAGTTGCTGGCGAATCCGCGTTCCGCAGACCGAGTGGAGCTGGTTGAAGCTGATGTGATGTTCGCGCGCCGCCACATACAGCCGGATCGGCACCGAGATCAACCCAAACGAAATGTAACCCTTCCAGACTGTCGAAGCCATGACGATGGTGGGATGCACGCCGAATCGCACCGGGTTCGTTCGCGCGCGTCGATTCGCCGGAGTTTCGCCTGTTTCGGTGCTCGCACACGCTTTCTAAAGCGCGCATGCGGTTAGCGTCTAACGCCCGCCTTTTCACCCCCGGACCGCTTCACACCTGGCCGACGCCTCACTTCGCCCGCGGATGCGTCCGGTCGTACACCTCGGCTACTTGCCCCACCGTCAGCTGCGTATACCGCTGCGTCGTCGAGAGCCGCTCGTGCCCCAGCAGTTCCTGAATCGCCCGCAGGTCCGCGCCTTCCTCCAGCATGTGCGTGCCAAACGCATGTCGCAGCGTATGCGGATGCACGTCGGCCGGCAGCCCATGGGCCAGCGCGATCCGCTTCACAATGCGCCCCACGCTGCGCGTCGTCAGCCGCCCGCTCCCGCGCAGCCGCACATTGAGCAGCAGAGCGTCGGCCTGCTTTCCCGCGCCCCCGTTCGCTGCTGCCAGCTTCTCCGCGCGCACCGGCAGATATGCCCGCAGCGCCTGCGCGGCCGCATCGCCCAGCGGCACGTACCGCTCCTTGCGCCCTTTGCCGCGCACCAGAATCGCCTCGTTCGCCCAGTGAATATCCTTCAGATCGATGCCCACCAGCTCCGCATTGCGGATGCCGCACCCGTAGAGCAGTTCGAAGATTACTTTGTCCCGCTCCGGCCACGCAGCGCCCTCGTCGTCGGCGCTCTCCACCACGCGGTTCATCTCCTCGATCGTCGGCACGCGCGGCAAATGCTTCGGCAGCTTCGGCGTCGCCACCAGCGCCGCCGGGCTTTGCTCCACCAACCCTTGGCGCGCCAGCCACTTGAACCACGAGCGAATCGCGGCCAGCGCTCGCGCTACCGATGCCTTCGTAAGCCCGCGTGCATAGAGTTCCCCAAGATAAGCGCGAATATGCTGATGCTCGATCTTGGCCGGCGCAAACTTCGCGCCGAACCGGCCCACCACGAAAGCCGCAAATCCCTCGAGCTCGCGCTTGTAAGCCCGCACGGTATGCGGACTGCCGTTCCGCTCGTGGGCCAACATCGCGAGGAACCCCTCCACGCGCCGCACGATCTCGGGTTTGGATTTTTTGCTCATCCCCGACTTCTGCTCCGCAGACTCGCTAACCTGCTGACTTGCTAACTCGCCGGCTTGCCAACGCGCTTCGCGCGCGGATGATGCATCCGATGCACCGCCTTCAGTCGCCCGAGGGCCAGATGCGTGTACACCTGCGTCGTCGCAATGTCCGCGTGCCCCAGCAGCGTCTGCACCGTCCGCAGGTCCGCGCCTCGCTCCACCATGTGCGTCGCGCAGCTGTGCCGCAGCATGTGCGGACTCGCCGCGTGGTCGCTCTGCTTCACGAGGTGCCACACCCATCCGCGGCTGATCGAGCCGCCGCGCGCCGACACAAACAGCCGGGGCGAAGCTCGTTTCGCCAGCGCCGGACGCCCGTACTTGAGATATTGCTCGATCGCCTCGACCGCCGTCCGCCCCAGAGGCACCAGGCGCTCCTTGTCGCCTTTGCCGCGCACCAGCGCCCGACCGGCCTCGAGCGACACATCGGCCACGTTCAGCCCGGTCAGCTCGGAAACACGCAGCCCGGCGGCATACAGCAGCTCCAGAATCGCGCAATCCCGCAGAGCAATCCCATCCGCCTGCGGATTGTGGGCGGCCGTCGCCGCGCCCTCGAGCATCGCGTCCACTTCCGATAGCGCGAGCGACTTCGGCAGCACCTTCCACGTCGCCGGCGACTCCATATTGAGCGTGGGATCCCGCCGGATGCGCTTGTCGAGCAGCAGCCAGCGATAGAATCCGCGCAGGCACGAGAGCTTCCGCGCCGCCGAGCGCGATTCCACCCCATGCTTCGCCAGGTGCTCCAGAAATCCCGCGACGTGTCGCTGTTCCGCGCGCAGCAGCGCCGCAGCCGCGCCCTCCAGGTATTCGCTGAACTGCAGCAGATCCCGCTCATACGCCTCGCAGGAGAGCGGACGCAGCCCCTTCTCCACGCGCAGATACGCGAGATACTCCTGCAGCAGGCCAGAAGTCCCAGCCTCTGAAGTTCCCGTTTCGGAAGCACCCTTCACGCTTCCCATTATCGAAGCAGCGGCCTTCGCGAATCAGTACCCAACCAGGTTCGCTTCCGGGTCGGGAGCACCGTTTGGCGAAAGCGCCGGTCCGTGCGGTGCCCTTTCCCTCCCATGCCCGGCCGCATTTCCGCTGACAGGTTTTTCGCTGACCCCCTTATCGCCGACAGCTTTTTCGCTGACTGGTTCTTCGCTGCGATCTCACCGCCCCTGCATCCACTGCTCCAGCTTCGGCCCCTGATTCGTTCGCAGCTCGATGCAGTCGTCGATTGCGTCCTTCGCCCGCTGCAGCGACTGGCCCGACGCCGCCACTTTGTGCGACGTGAAGAATTCGACCGCCTCCTGCTTCTTCTCCTCGCTGCAGAACGTCGACGCCCCCTGCACCAGATACCCGCCCATCGCCGTCGTGATCTGCGTCTGCACCTTGTCCCAGTTGTTGCGCATGAAATCCCACGCAATGTCGCGGGTTTCCGGCTGCTGCATCGGGATCAGCAGTTCGAAAATGGCGTCCTGATTACGCACCTTGCCCGACACAGCAAACTCCAGCGAGCGCTTTTGCAGATCAGGGTTCCGGAAAACCGCCAGCAGCCGCAGTGCGTATTCCTGGATCTGAGGGTTGTTCGCAGTCTCATACAGCTGCTGCAGCTGATCGAAAAATGCAGCATCGCCATTCTGCGCAGCGATCGCCGCAGCCGTCCGAGCGAGGTTAGGATCCACCGATGCCGGATTCGTCAGGTATGCCTCCGAAATCTTCTTCGCCTCCGCGATCACATCGGCGTCGTGCCCCACCGATCCCAGCACGCCGAAGAGCAGCGACCGCAGCTGCCTTTTGTCTGGCGTATCGCCGGCCGCCGGGGCGCCCAGCCGCTCGTACGCCGGATTGAAGGTTGCTACCACCCATTTGGCGAGCGCCGCGTGCTCCTGGGGCGTGCTCGCAATGCGATCCTCAATCGTCCCAATCGGGCTCACCGCCGCCTCGATGACCGCAGGGCTGGTGTCGTCTTTCACCGCAGCCACCAGTTTCAAATACGTCCCCACCGAATCGTGGTTCGAGC
The DNA here is from genome assembly GCA_049802575.1 of Acidobacteriaceae bacterium. Classification (GTDB taxonomy): domain Bacteria; phylum Acidobacteriota; class Terriglobia; order Terriglobales; family Acidobacteriaceae; genus Palsa-343. The sequence goes on from JBARMS010000152.1 coordinate 23,873, forward strand.
GCACGCCCGCCCATGCGTCGCCCAGCAGGCTGATGCGTTCTTCGGGCGTCAGGCTCGTGTTCACGTCTGCCAGCACCTGGTTGTAGACGGCGTCGGGCAGCACAAAGCGGTAATAACCGCGTCCGCCGGCATCGGGATAAAACACGGAAGAAGCCGGCACTTTCAGCGACGCCTGGGCCGAATCCAGAAGATCGCACTTCGCCTGCGTCCCGGCGCCCGCAAAGCACACCGGAATCGTCCACGTCTGCTGGCCTTCCGGCTTCACTTCCGGATTCAGATAGAAACGCGACTGGCTCACCTGCACCGTCCCGTTGGCGGGCGCGGAGAAGCTCAGCGCCGGCACGCCCGGCTCGGTCACATAGCTGGAGAGGATCTTGTCGACTGGCTGGTGGCTGGCCGCCGCCTGAGCATTCCAGAAGTCCTCAGCCGTCGCGTTGCCGAACATATGCGCCGTGAGGTAGGCGTGCACTCCCTTCCGGAAGACCTCCGGCCCCTCGTATTGCTCGGTCATCAGCAGCACCGCGGCCGCCTTGCCATAGCTGATCGCGTCGAACATCTGGTTGATCTCATCCGGCGTGTCTGCTTTCGCGCGAATCGCCCGCGTGATTTTCTGCGAGTCATAATTCAGCGTGCCGTTCAGCTCGGCCGCCACGTCCTGCGGAATATGCCACTCGGGGTGCCACGCCGCCACCGGCTTATTCTCCATCCAGGTCGCGAAGCCCTCGTTCAGCCAGATGTTGTCCCACCAGTTCATGGTCACCATATCGCCGAACCACTGGTGCGCCATCTCATGCGCCACCACTTCGGCCACGTTCTTCTTCTCATCGATGGTGGCGTTCGCGTCGTCGATGTACAGGTCCGTCTCGCGATAGGTAATCGCGCCGAAGTTTTCCATCGCTCCGGCTTCGAAGTCCGGGATCCCGATCAGGTCCAGCTTCGGCATCGGATAGCGAATGCCGAAATAACTGTTGTAGTAGTGCAGCACGAACTCGGCCGCCGACAGAGCGAATTTTCCGTACTGCATCTCCTCCGGCGGCCCGCATACGCGAATCGGCGTGCCGTCGCTTTGCCCCTTGATGCACTGGAAATCTCCGACCAGAAAGGCCACCAGATAGGTCGACATCTTCGGCGTGGTCGCGAAGTGTATGGTGTGCTTCCCGTCCTCCGGTCCCGGCGAATCGCTGACAATGTTGGTGTTCGAAATCGCCGTATCGCCGCTATCCACAACCAGGGTCACGTCGAAGGTGGCCTTGAATGCCGGCTCGTCGAAGCTCGGAAACGCGCGGCGCGCATCCGTCGGCTCGAATTGTGTCACCGCATAGTTACGTTTCGGTGTTTTGGAAAGATAAAAGCCGCGCAGCTCGTTGTTCAGAATGCCGTGATACAGAATGTGCAGGGACACCGGCCCGACCGGGATGCTCCTTCCAAAGCTGAATGTCGCCTGCTGCTTGTCCGCATCGGTCGTGACCGTCGCCTGCAGCTCCCGCCCCGCAAACGATGCCGTCACCGTCCCAAATGTGATCTCCGCGGCGTTGAGCGTGATCGTATCCGCCGGCTGCTGCACCTGCACGTCGATCGTCTCATCGCCCACAAAGCTCGCTGTCTGCAGATTGGGCGTCAGCGTCAGCGTGTACTGCTGCGGAATGACATTGTCGGACAGGCGCTGGCCGTAAGTCGTGGCCGCAAAAACGAGCGCAAAGCAGACGACAGCCGAACGAAACTGCGAAAGAGTCATGGATTTCCTCGATGCGGAAGTAGAGAACTACCTAAGATAACGCACCGAAGCAGCGTCCGGTTCCATTTACGACTCGCGATAGTTGAGCAGGAGCAGTCCCACCAGCATCAGGCACAGGGGCCACAGCCACGCGGCCATTCGCCGTGCGCGCGATACATTCCCATCCTCTGAACGCGCGCCGAGCCGCAATTCCAGCCATCGCGACCATCCCGCCAACGCCCCCAGCACCGCCATTGGCGTGTGGCTCAGTTCCGCGAAGACTTGGTCCGTCCCCTCGCTGAGCGCATGAGTGTGCGTGAGCAGCAGCGCGCCGCCTGCCGCGCAAATCGCCGGAAACACATATCGCGCCTTCCGCCAGCGCAGGCGCCCCGTGCGCACGCCCCACTCAAACAGGGCAAACGCCGCGGTCAGCGCCGCGAACACCCGATGCTCCAGCACGTCCGGCGCGGTAAAGCTCCTCCAGAACGGCCGTGGTCCCAGCGGCCAGCATTCCGGGTCGGCGCGCAGCACAATGAACACCGCCAGCCCCAGGAACAGCAGCGGCCACTGCCGCGCCACGGCGCGCACCCATCGCGGGCCCGGCAGACGCGCTGCCAGCGCGAGCGCACCCGCAACCAGGACAATCAGACCCGCCCAGTGATGGTTGTACTCCGACCACGCCCGGTCATTCGTGTCGCTGGCGCTGCCCCCGGTGAACGTAGCTTCGGGCACGGCCACGCTCAGCGGCGTCGGGGGCGCCAGCTGCGCAAAACCCGGCGTATGGAAACTCGGCGGGCGCCACTCCAGCCGCTGGGCCACTGCATGTCCGGTGAGCGCGTTCTGCAGCATCTCGTCCACCGAAGGCGATTGAGCCGTCAGAGATGCGGCCGCCAGAATCACCGTGAATCCCAGCCCCAGTTCTACCTCACCGAAGCGCCGCAGCCTCCACAGCGCCGGCTTGCGAACCCCCTCATGGTTGCGCAGCGAGATGAAATTCGCCGCTCCCAGTGCGACCATCACGGCGGTCAGCACAATCTTCGCCGAGAGCAAAATGCCGTACGACGTCTCCGCCAGCGCTGGCCACGACCCCGCGTAGAACCATGACAGCCCCACTCCTGCCACCACCAGCACGACCACTCCGACGACCGCCATGGCGGAAAAACGCCGTGCCAGCTCCGCGGCAATCGCGCTCCCCGGCTCTTGCTTCAGGGCCAGCAGCAGGAACAGCATCGCCCCCACCCACGCCGCCATGCCTAAGTGATGACCCGCCGTGAGCGCCAGCAGGAGCGGCCGGTGATCCATGCGCGAAGCGGCATGGCTGAGCGAGACGGAAGCTCCGAGCGCGGCGAGCGAGGCCACGATCGCGGGCCACAACTGCGGGGTCGCCCGCAGCAGAACAAACAGCGCCAAGGCCGCTCCCGCAAAAATGCTTCCCGATACAAAGTATGTGGCCGCAATCAGATCGCGCAGCGTCATTCCCCCGCTGCCCATCAGTTCCGCCGACGTCGTCATGATCAGCAGAATCTGGATGCCTGCCAGCGCGAGAGCAAACCACGATCCCGTGCGCCGCAGCCGCGCCTGCGACTCAGCCTCCAGACCCGCAGGCCGCGCCGCGAACAGCAAAAAGAAGATCGATCCGAACGCGACTGCCTCCAGCGCAAACGACACAGCTCGCAGCAGGAGCGCCAGCAGGTCGAAATCGCGGACGAACCAGATCAAGGAGGCCTATTGCACCGTGAACGGAATCTCGCCCCGCGTGATGTGGCCGTCGGGGGCAAGTGCCTGCCACTGGATCACATATTTGCCAGGCCGCAGGATGGCGTGGCCATTGAGCGTGCTCGCGCTGCGCTGGGCCTCGTGGACGAGGCTCGCCTGTCCGCTGCCGCCCGCCGCCTCGATTCCCAGCGTCGAGCGCTGACCGTCCACGCGTGAGTTGAAGCGCAGCTCAATGGCGACATTGCCGGCGGCCACCGTCGCGTTCGCTGCCGGCGTGCTCGATTCAAGATGCGCATGCGCCAGCGCCAGACGCGGCATAAGAAGCAGCGCACAGACCACGAGAAATGTGGGGAAGAGTCGTTTCGCGTGCACGGAATTCATCCTTTGCGCCGGAGACGCCCGCGTTCCCGGCACGAAGATCCCAGGGACATCCCAACCATAGCACCGGCACTCGATCCCGCGTCAGAACAGCGTCACCGTCGCCCGCGCCATCAGCAAAAGCCCAATCACCGCCAGCCCCGCGAACACGTATTTTCGAAAGGCATCGCCGCGCAGGCGCCGGTTGATCGCGCGCCCCAGAAACACCGCAGGCACGGCCACCGGCAGTGAGATCAGGTAATAGTGCGTCACCGAGTGCGCCCAGATTCCCGCGGCCCCAAAGCCGAACAGGCCCAGCAGGCTCGCGGGCAGGAAGTAGGCCTGCAGCGTCGCGCGGAACTCCTGCGGCGGCCAGCGCCGCAGCGATCCGTAGATGGCCAGCGCCGGCCCGTTCATGCCGAAGGCTCCACCGAGAACGCCGGCGCAGAAGCCGAACGCCAACAGCCATCCGCGCGCTTCAAATCGCGGATGGCTGGGCATGCGTCCGCTCAGCGACACCGCCGAGAATCCGAGAATAATGGCGCCCAGCGCGCCCTTGAGCCATGCCTGATGATCGGCCTTCAGCAGCAGCAGCCCCACTGCCAATCCCGGCAAGGTCGCTGCCAATAGCCACAACGCGCTCCTCACATGGATGCGCTGGTGATCCTGCACCACGACGATGAGCGCGACCGTCACCGACAGCAGCACCGCCAGCGGCGTCGCGACAGTAAGCGGAAGGAAAAAGGCCAGCAAGGGAACCGCGACCATCGCCTCGCCAAAGCCGAACGTGGAGCGAACGAGCGAGGCCACGAACGCAATCAGCACAACCAGCAGAGTGATCTCGATAGGTTTTCTCCGCTCGTCAGCGCGATGCCGCGCGCACCGATTTCCCGCTGATCTCAGCGGCTCGCGCCTCGGCAAACGCGGCCGCGCCCATCAGGGCCGCGCGGCTCTCGAGAATAATGTGCACCGGCGTGTGGATCAGCAGTTCGCTCAGCCGTCCCTTGTCGGTAAAAGCGCGCATGAATGCGCCGCCGCGCATGGTCTTCAGGATTTTCGGGGCGATCCCTCCGCCCACATACATTCCGCCCGTGGCCAGCACCTTCAGCACCAGGTTGCCCGATTCGGCGCCGTACGCCGAGACAAACGTCTCCAGGGTCTTCGCGCAAAGGTCGCTCGCACCCTGCTCGCCCGCCTCGCCAATCACCGCGTTCGGGTCTTCGCTCTCCATGCGCTTCTTCAGCCAATCGGGCTCTTCCATTCTCTTTTCATCGCGGAGAAAGTTATAGATGTTCGTCACCCCCTGCCCGGAGACGACGCGCTCGAAACTCACCCGCCCGTTCAGCTTCTTCATCAGGTATTGGAGCAGCTCCATTTCCAGCGCATTGCGCGCGGCAAAATCCGAGTGCCCGCCTTCCGACGCCATCGGCACGTGCGTCTTGCCGGTCCACACCAGAACGCCTTCGCCTAGCCCTGTACCCGCCGAAACCAGGGCGCGATTGCCCACTGCTGCGGGATCGCCTTCATTCAGCGTGAAAATCTGCTCTGCCGTCAGTTCGGGAATGCCGTATCCGTTGGCCTCGAGATCGTTGATCAAAAAAAGATGAACGATGTTCAGACCCGCCGAAAGCTCGCGGCTGTCCAGCATCCAGGGCAGATTCGTCAGGCGCAGCCGCCCGCCGCGCACCGGCCCCGGCACGCCGAAACAAGCAGCCGTGATTTCCGGATTGCCGCTCTCGCCCAAGAAGCGGCGAACGATCTCTTCGAGCCCCGTATATTCATGCGCCGGAAAGCGCTCGTCGCGCACATGCACCAGTTGCCCACGATCGAACCCATACAGCGCAAGATGGACTTTGGTCCCGCCCACGTCCCCGGCGAGAATCATCGCGTCAGCTCCAGTCTTCCGGTCCCCGATGCATCCGGCGGCGGCAGATGCGCAGCTGCCGCGTTGTCCAGCAGGAACAGCAACCTGCCGTTCGCCGGCTGAATCAGCTGCGAGGGCAGATTCTCGGGATCGTAAGCGCCCGTCAGTACGCGCCCCACCGGATCAGCCTTCTTTTCGCCGTCGATCAAAAAGAAGACGTCGCGCGCCGCATTAATCACCGGCTGCGTCAGCGTCACCCGCCAGCTCTGCTTCTGCTGCGGCACATGATTTGCCACCGCGATGCGCACAAATTCCTCAAGCGCCCCTGTATGCGGAAAAAGCGACGCGGTGTGCCCGTCGTCTCCCATGCCCAGCTGCACCAGATCGAAGATCGGAACCTCCGCGCCCTCCAGCCGGAACTGCTCCCGAATCGCCGATTCGTACCGCGCCGCCGCCTCTTCCGGATTCAGCTCGCCTTCGATGCGGACGACATTCTCCGCCGGCAGCGGGACCTGGCTCAGTAGCAGCTCTTTGGCCGCGCCGAAGTTGCTGTCGGGGTGATCCTGCGGGACGCAGCGCTCGTCCACCCAGAAAATCAAGAGGCGGTCCCACGGAATCGCCGCGCGATACGGCTCCTTCAGATCAGCCAGCAGCGCAAATACCGGCTTTGGGCTGCCTCCGCCGGAAATCGCAATGCGCGCAAAGCCACGCGCTGCCGCCGCCGCCCGAATCCCATCGACGAAATGCTGCGCGGTCGCCCGCGACAGGGCTTCCTGCTCCGCAAAAACGCGATACTCAACGTGAATCTGCCTGGCCATCGTTCCCCAATTCGGGCTCGCATTTCGTCTTCACACAAGAAATGCTGCCCCGTGCGTGCGAAGCAGCATTCTACGGCAATCCCGCCCCGGCATTCACTCCGCTGGCTGCTTCGCTGCCGGCATCCTGATGGTGTGCCACGTGTAGCCGTCGCGCCCAATCAATTCGTCGCCGCATTGCGGTCCCCACGTGCCGGCTGCATAATTCGGGAAGGTCTGCGGGTACTTCTTCGCCCACGCCTCCAGCACCGGCGTGTACAGCGCCCACAGCGCCTCCACGCCGTCGCGATGCGCGAACAGGGTCGCATCGCCCAGCATCGCGTCGAGCAGCAGCCGCTCGTATCCATTGGCCGACGATGCGCCGAACGCCTGCGCGTAGCTGAAATCCATGACCACCGGACACACCGCCATCTGCGGCCCCGGCACCTTCGCGCCAAAACGCAGGGAAATCCCTTCATCCGGCTGAATGCGCATGGTGATGATGTTCGGCTGAATCTCGGCGCAGCCAGCCTGCGCATCCGCGCCAAAGAGTAACAGCGGCGGTTGCTTAAACTGGACGGTGATCTCGGTGGCGCGCGTCGCCAGCCGTTTTCCCGCCCGCAAATAGAACGGAACTCCCGCCCACCGCCAGTTCTCGATCTCCAGCCGCACCGCCGCATATGTTTCGGTGCGTGAGTCTGGATCGACGCGGTCTTCCTCGCGGTAACCCTTCACCATTTGCCCGTCCACAAGCCCCGGCCCGTATTGCCCGCGCACGCAATCGAAGATGTTCAGCGGCTTGATCGACGTCCATACCTTGAACTGTTCCCGCCGCACCGCCTCCGCGGCGAAGTTGGCCGGCGGCTCCATCGTGATGAACGACAGCAGCTCCATCATGTGGTTCTGCACCACGTCCCGCAGCGCTCCCGCCTTCTCGTAGAACGGCCCGCGGCCTTCGATGCCGATGCTTTCGGCCGCCGTGATCTGCACGTGCTCGACGAAATTGCGGTTCCAGATCGGCTCGAAAATTCCGTTGGCAAACCGGAACACCAGGATGTTCTGCACCGTCTCTTTGCCGAGATAGTGGTCGATGCGGAAGATCTGATTCTCGCTGAACACCGTGTTCACGTCGTCATTCAGCTCTTTCGCGCTTTCCAGATCGTGCCCAAACGGCTTCTCGATAATGATCCGTACCGCCCCCACTTCCGGCTTCGCCATGCCGTGCGTGCCCAACCGGTGCACGATGTCGGCGAAGTATTCCGGCGCCGTCGCCAGGTAAAACAGCCGGTTGCCGCGCGTGCCGTAATCATGATCGCCGTCTTCCAAAATCTTCTTCAGCTTCGCGTAGCCGTCATCGTTGTCGAAGTCCATCGGGTGATAGTCGATCTTGCCGATGAACTCGTCCAGCTTGTCCGCGCCGTCCTTGACGCCGCCAAATTCGAGAATCCCCTCCTTCATATCCTCGGCAAACTTTTTGCCCAGGTCGCGCCGCGCCACGCCCACGATGCGCACCTGCTGCGGCAACAGCCCGCTCTGCTCCAGGTGGAAAAGGGCCGGCAGCAGCTTGCGCTTCGTCAGATCGCCCGACGCGCCAAAAATTACGATCGCGATCGGATCGGGGATGCGCTCCTGCACCTTCGAAGACGCCTGCTTCACATCTTCCGGCGAAATCCTCATCTCCGTCGTTGCCATGCTCCTCCTCCCGCCCTCCAGTTGTCGCTCTGAGCCGCTTGTCAGCTGGCTGCGTCTTCGCCGCCCTACGCCGCGGCTTCCTTGTCTGTCTTCACCGCGTGGCCGCCGAACTCGTTGCGCATAATGGCCAGCATGCGATCGGTGAAGTTGTATTCCTCGCGGCTGCGAATGCGGCGCAGCAGCGATTCCGTAATCACCGGCGCGGCGACATTGAGATTGATCGCCTCGAATACCGTCCAGCGGCCCTCGCCCGAATCTTCAACGTACGGCTCCAGGCCCTTCAACTCCGGATTTTTCCCCAGCGCGTCCGCCGTCAAATCGAGCAGCCACGACCGCACCACGCTGCCAAAGCGCCAAATCTGCGCCACCTGCGCCAGATCCAGATCCATCTCCGACTTCTTCTGCATTATCGAGAAGCCCTCGGCGTAGGCCTGCATCATGCCGTACTCGATGCCGTTGTGGATCATCTTGACAAAGTGTCCCGCGCCCGCCGGACCCACATGGCCCCAGCCCTTGTCCTTGCCCGGCGCCAGCGTCTCGAAAATGGGGTACAGCCGCTCGACCACGGCGTCCTCGCCGCCAACCATCATGCTGTAGCCCTCTTTCAGCCCCCACACGCCGCCCGACGTCCCCACATCGACGAAGTTGAACCCCTCCGCCTTCAGTTCCTGATAGCGCCGCTGGCTGTCCTGGTAATTCGAGTTGCCGCCGTCGATGAAGGTGTCGCCTTTCTGCATGAGCGGCTTCAACTTCGCAATCGTGTCATCCACCGGCTTGCCCTGCGGCACCATCAGCCAGATGGCGCGCGGCGCAGTCAGATTTTTCACCAGGTCTTCATGCGTCGATACGCCCAGCGATCCGGAATCTGTCAGTCGTTTCACCGCTTCCGCGCTGAAGTCGAAGCCAACCACCTTATGCCCGCCGAGTCGCAGGCGTTCCGACATATTGCCGCCCATTTTTCCCAGTCCGATGATGCCGAGTTCCATACTCTCTCCCTCCTGCGAATTCGAAGCTCTTTGCCGAAACTCCCTAAGCCCTTTGCAAAACCCTCTGCGCGATATCTGCCGGCGCTGTGCGAACGCCCAGCCGCGCCAGTTCTTCCGCCAGGTTCGCCGATCCGGTATAACGAATTGCGTGAATGCCCAGCGACGCGGCCGCTGCGGCGTTTTCCGGACGATCGTCGATAAACACCGTCTCCTCCGGATCGCGCTGCAGCACGTCGAGCGCGATCTGGTAGATTCTCCGGTCCGGTTTGCGCAAGCCCAAATAGCACGACGAAAAGAAGGCGTCGAAGCGATCGAGCAGCTCGAAACGCGCCAGGCGGAATTCGTTCAGCACGCGCGATTCGTTGTTCACCGTCGCCAGCACATAGTGTTCCGATGCCGCCAGCTCGCTGAGGATTCCGATGGCGCTGTCCGCCAGCAAATTCGATTCGTTGCGGATCGCATCCAGGAACTCCCCCTGCGTGAAAGTCCGCGGCTCGTAAAACACCACCCGGCGCAGATACTCATCTGCCGAGATCTCGTCCTTCTCCCATGGGTGGTCCACTTCGGCGTGCCGACGCTCAAATTCCGCCAGATCGAGGCCAAGGCGCGCCACCACCTCGGTGCGCTGCTGCAGGTCCCAGCCATTGGTGAGCAGCACGCCGCCCACGTCCCACAGGATGGTGCTGATGCCGCCCATGGCAGCTCCTCCTGACCCTGTCGAATTCCGCATGGAAGGCTTGCGGATGCTGCAACGCGATGACTGCGCCTGAATGACGATGAACCGAAGGGCGCAACAACCCAGGGAACCCGCCCGTCGATTCTACGGCTTTGCTGTTTCCGGCATATTACGGGCCTCAATGGCCAAAACTTTATTCAGCCTGCGCACGAAGCGTTCCTCCTGCGCCTGAAACTTTGCGTCGAGAAACGCCGGGATCAGGTCGAACGCGAGTTCCCGCCCGATGATCCGCGCCCCCAGCACCAGCACGTTCATGTTGTCGTGCTCCACGCCCTGATGCGCGGAGTAGTGGTCGTGGCACATGCAGGCGCGAATTCCCGGCATCTTGTTGGCCGCGACGCACACGCCCACGCCGCTGCCGCAAATCAGGATGCCGCGCTCCGCTCGCCCCGCGATCAGCGCGCGTCCCACCGCTTCCGCAAAATCCGGGTAGTCTGACGGCTCCGTGCTGAACGCGCCCAGGTCGATGACCTCGTGCCCCAACCTCTCCAGATACCCGCGCACTTCTTCCTTCAGCGGAAACCCTGCATGATCGGCTCCGATCGCCAGCTTCATGGCTATTTCCCCACCAGCGCCGGCTCAGGCTTCCGCTGCGCGCGCGCCCTCTCCACGAGCGCCTTCGCTCGCGCCACCACGTTGTCGGTGCCGAATCCCAGCTTCTCCAGGGCCGTCGCACCCGGGGCCGATGCGCCGAAGCGGTCCAGCCCGATCACGTCGCCGTCTTTGCCCACGTATTTCCACCAGCCCAGAGTCGCCCCTGCTTCCACCGCGAGCTTCGGCACGTTGTCGGGGAAGACCGAAGCTTTGTAGCTCTCCGTCTGCTCCTCAAAGATGTGCGTGCTTGGCATCGACACCACCCGCGCCGTGATCCCGTACTTCTTCAGTTGCTCGGCTGCCCGTATCGCGGGCCATAATTCGGCGCCCGTGCCCACAATCAGCACATCCGGCGAATCGCTGCCCTGCTCTACGATGTATGCACCGTGCCGCACGCCTTCGAACACCCGATGCTTCACCGGATCGAGCAGCGGCAGATCCTGCCGCGAGAGCGCCATGAACGAAGCCTGGCCGCGCTCCAGCGCCAAACCCCACACCGCGCTCGTCTCGTTCGCATCCGCAGGACGAAAATCCGTCAGGCGCGGCACTGCGCGCAGCATCGTCAGGTGCTCCACCGGCTGGTGAGTCGGCCCATCCTCACCCAGCCCGATTGAATCGTGCGTGAACACGAACGTCGAGTGAATATTCATCAGCGCCGCCAGCCGCAGCGCGGGCTTGCAGTAATCCGTGAACACGAAGAACGTTGATCCGTAAGGAATCACCCCGCCATGCGCCGCCATGCCGTTCACAATGGCGCACATCCCAAACTCGCGCACTCCGAAATACACATTCTCGCCGGTCGGGTCCAGATGGAAATTCTTGCTGTCCTTGATCACCGTCTTCGTCGACGTCGACAGATCCGCCGCTCCGCCCATCAGTTCCGGAACCGCCTTCGCAAACGCATTCATCACGGTGTTGCCCGCGGTCCGCGTCGCCACTGGCTTTGAGTCTGCCGGGAACTTCGGCAGGCTCTGCTCCCACCCGTCCTTCAGCCGGCCTTCCTGCACTCGCTCAAACTCCGCCGCCACCTCGGGAAACGCCTTGCGGTAGTTCGCGAACATCGCGTTCCAGTCCGACTCTTCCTTCGCTCCCTTGTCCACCGCCTGCAGCCAGTTCCTTGCCGCATCCTCCGGCACCCAGAAGGTCTTGTCTTCCGGCCAGTCAAGGTTCTTCTTCGTCTGTTTCACGGCTTCGGCGCCCAGCGCTTCGCCGTGTGCCTTGTTCGTACCCGCCTTGGGGCTGCCATAGCCAATCACCGTGCGCACCGCGATGAACGACGGCTTATCCTTCACTGCCTGCGCCGCCTCGATGGCCTTCGATATTCCCTCGAGGTCGTTCCCGTCCTGCACAATCTGCACGTGCCAGTGGTATGCCTCAAAGCGCTTCAGCACGTCCTCCGTAAACGAAAGCTCCGTCGGACCATCCAGCGAGATCAGGTTGTCGTCGTAGAGATAGATCAGCTTGCCAAGCCCCAGCGTGCCCGCCAAGGAAGCCGTCTCGTGCGAGACGCCTTCCATCAAATCTCCATCCGAGCACAGCGCGTAGGTGTAGTGATCGACCACGTCGAACCCCGGCCGGTTGTAAATCGCCGCCAGATGCTTCTCCGCCATCGCCATCCCCACGCCCATGGCGAACCCCTGGCCCAGCGGGCCCGTCGTCACCTCTACGCCTTCCGTATCGCCGTATTCCGGATGCCCCGGCGTCTTCGATCCCCACTGGCGGAACTGCTTCAGGTCCTCGATCGACACGTCATATCCCGTCAAATGCAGCACGCCATAGAGGAGCGCCGACGCGTGGCCGTTCGACAGCACGAAGCGGTCGCGATTCGACCACTTCGCGTGCTTCGGGTTGTGCCGCATGTACCTGTGGTAGAGGAGATACGCGATCGGCGCGCAGCCCAGCGGCGCTCCGGGGTGGCCGCTGTTCGCCTTTTCCACCGCATCAACGGCAAGAAAGCGCAGGGCATTAATCGACAATTGGTCGAGTTCGCTCATAAGACCTCATCTCTCCTCACGTTAAGGGGGACACGCCGGACGGCCAGGGACAAATCTATTCTGATTTTCGCTCTATGTAGTTGGATGACGCAAACCGCCCTGCGGCGTCACGCTCCATTCCCCTGCTCGAGTTCCACCTCGAAATTCCTGCCCTCCCACCGGTTTTCATCCGGCCAGAACAGAGTAAACAGCAGCACGCCCGCCTGCCCCGGTATTGTCGGTAAATCGGCGTACGACCCCGCATACCCCAACTGCGTGCTCTCCAGAGTTTGCGTCGTATGCCACTGATCGCTCGACCAGATCACCCGGAATCGCGACGCCGAGGTGATCCGCAGCGTCTTGCCCGCCGGCATATCGCGAATCTGCCGCCGGAGCACCTTGAACACCTCAATATGGCTGGGCGGATGATTCTTGCGCGCGTACCGCTCCTCCACGATCGGGATTCGATCGAACACCTTCCCATCGGTCGCCGATCGCAGCAGCTTCAGGTATTCGGAGTGCGCCCAAACCAGCGGCATCCCCGATCCCGCCGGGCCACCCAGCACCAGCCCGTTCTTGTCCGGCTCGTCCCAAATCTGCTCCGGCAGCATGCCGCCGGCCGAGGCGAAGCGCTCGATCGTCGCAATCAGATCGCGCACGTCGCGTCCCGCCGCCAGTTCGTAATGCGCCCGCTCGCCCGCCAGAAGCGGCCAGGCTCGCCCTTTGCCCCAACCCAAAAACGGACCGCCGTCGCTGCGCTGCCCGTACCCGTCATGGTTGTAGCGCAGCCAGCACGGACCCTTCGGGGTCTCCACCTTCAGCAGGGCATCCACAACCTTGAGCGAATCCACGATCAGCGGATCGTCCGCCGCCCGCACTCCATACCGCACCAGCTCCAAAAATCCGGCGTCGATAATCTCCCGTGCCTCGAATTCGCTTTGCTCGCCAGGCGGAATGTTGTTGATGTGCACCGTCTCCGTTCCGCAGTTCTCATGTGCGTACGGATCGCCGCACTCCGGCGGCCCGATGCGCATATAGTGCCGCTTCACCTCCGGAAGGAGAACGCCGCGGTTCGTCACAGTCCAGTCTTCCAGGTGGCTCTCGATCCAGTCCGCATGCTGCTCCAGAAACTCCGCCAGCTCCGGCGAGCTGTGCGCGCGTGCCAGGTCGGCCGCGCAAATCAGCGCCGCAATCGCCGCGGCCAGCGTCGACGGCGAGTACCCCGCCGCTTCTTCCCAGCGCTCCTGCTGTGTCACTGGAGCGTATCGCACCATGAATCCGGCGGCCCGCTCCACAAATGGAAACACGTCAAAGTTCTCCAGCGCGTTCTGCTTCCACAGCCGCCACGCCAGCATGATGGGAAACGCGACCTCATCGAGCTGGATCCCCGTCCAGTACGGTTCTCCGTTCACCCAGAAGTTCTGCGAGAATCCGCCATCCGGCTTCTGGGTGCATGCCAAATAAACCAACGCGCGCAGCGCGGTCTCAGCGCGCCCGCAAGCCATCAGCGCCGTCGCCGTCTGCACCATGTCCCGCGTCCACACAAGGTGATACCCACCCAGATCGTCGTCGCCCTTGGCATAGCCCCACGGGATCGACGCCGACGCGATAAACGCCCCCGCAAACGTTTTGTCCTCGTGCGCCAGCACCACGTTGTGGCTGATGTGAAGCAGCCTGCCCCCATCGCTGGTCACGCCCGCCAGCCGGTCCGGCGTTGCCACGCGATGCCACTGCTCGACAAATCGCGCCAGATGCCGATCGAACGGCACTGCCAGCGATCCCATCGTCGACGCCAGCGCCGCGTGATGCCCTTCGCCGAACCCAATCCCCAGCGTGAAATGGCTCACGTGTTCCTGCGGAATCTCCCCCATCATCGCGATGTTGCCGTTCAGCGCCGACCCAAACTCCCAGTCCATCTGAAAGTTCTGTTTCAGGTCCTGCCATCCGTCGCTCGCGCCCACAAATCCGCAGCTCGCCCGCGAAAATCCGCACGCGCAGCCCATGGCCAGCGACATCTCGTCGCGCCACGCGATCACAATCCGCTTGCCGGCAACTTCCGCGACCCGCGCCGAGTTGCCCATGCCGCCGCCTTCCAGATGCGGCGAGAGCAGCGCGTACACATGCAGCCGCGACAGCAATTCCTCATCGCCCTCGATCCGCACGCGCACCAGCACCACCGGGTAATGCGGATCGGCAACCATCTCCCGCACAATGGTGTACCGCCCTTCCCGGTCGCGATTGCGCACCCGCACCGCCAGCGCGTCCTCGTCGATGTACTCAAATTCATGGTCCAGATCCCGGCGCTCTTCGTGGAAGAACGTTTCGCCATCCGTAATCAGGAACTGCATGTCGCGAATCTGCGGCCGGTCGATGGTCGGGCAATAAATCTCGTTCAGGATGCCGTGCGACACCGTGAACCATACCTTGCTCGACGCCGCATATGCGGTCGCGACTGCGTCTTTCGCGCTCGATGTCCACCGCGGCTCCAGCCCCGGCGCGCCAAACGCCTCACCCTGCCCATCCACCCAGCGGTAATGCGAAGTTGTCTCGGTCATGCGTCAGCCATTGTCTATGAAAATGCCGCCGCATGACTGATGGTCGCAACAATTCGCAAAAAAGAGCGATTCACCGCCCGAATTCAGCGGTCGGCGGTTAGCAGTTGGCTGGCCGGTTTTCAACTGACCGCTTCTTAGCTGACCGCTTTATCGCTGACAGTATTTAGCGGCCTTTACATCACCTGCGCATTCGTATCCGGATCGGGATGGAACTGCACCTCACCCATGGCGTGCGCGATCTCCGGATTCTTCATGAACTGCTCCCACACAAACTGCGACCGCAGGTTCTCCGCCATCAGCATCATGATCCCCTGGTCGATGCCAAGAATATCGGAGTTGTACCAGTTGGCATGCGGCTGAAATGCGTCGACGAACCCATAGCGGCCGTACACTTTGTCGGCGAACTGGTCCCGCATGCTGAGCAGCACATGGGTGCACTCAGCCGGCAGAAAGACCAGCGAGCCCCCCGCGGCATTGGGCACCAGCGTGCCATCCAGAGGCCCCATCGCCGGCGGGCCGCCCCATACCCGATACCCCTCCCGCGAATCGGATGCCGAAATGCCCCACAAGTTCTGATCGAACCACGGGAAGCGGCGCCCCTCCGTCAGGCACCATAGCTGATGCGCTCGCGTCGCGGCTACCGAGTTCATGAAGTAATTCGCGTGCAGATCGGCGATGTTGCGAAAGTCGCACCACGCATGCGCGTACTGATGGATGAAGATCGGCGCCACGCCGCTGATGTAGTCAATGCCCCCAAACTGCACCACCGGCCGCTGCAGATTGTTCCATGTCGACGCCGGAATGGGGTGGGTCGGCGACCCGATGGCCAGCAGATACAGCAACAGCAGCTCGGAATAAATATCCCAGCGGTGGCTGAGGAAACCCGCATCCGGCAGCCATCCCATCGAAAGGGTCTGCCCCGCGTTCAGCATCCAATCCCAGTCGATGCGCCGGTAGAATGTTGTGGCCAGCGCCTCGATCCGCTCGTTGCCGGCAAAATATTGCCGGCAGGTCAGGATGCCGCACAGCAGCCAGCAGGTATCAATCGACGAAAGCTCGCAGCCGAACATCCGCTGCCCGCTCTCCATATCGATAAAGTGGTAGAGAAACCCGTGTTCGTGCGGGCAATCCTCCAGCAGAAACGCCAGCGTCTTCTCCACGCGCTCTTCGCAATCAAATTTCTGCAGGTAATTCCGCTTGTGCGCGATGCACAGCGCCGTGAGCCCGAATCCGGTCGCGGCGATACTCGCTACGCGGCTCGGCGACAGCCCCTTCGCCGCTGCGCGGTCTCGTACCAGCCCCGTCCGCGGGCTGGCTTCGTTGAAGAAAAAGTCGCTCGCCCGGCCTGCCAGATCGTCCAGCAGGGTATCGGCCGCCTTGGTGACCTGCGTCAGCGGCCGGTTGATGAACATGCCCGGCGCGTGCTGATATTGCTGGGCCGCCTGCGACTCTGACTTCGGCTCCTGCCCCGGCTTCACCTTCGGCGCAGTGTTCTGGTTCTGCGCGAAGCCCAGTGCGGGGCCGCCCAGCGCCAGCGCACCCGTAGCGCCTGCCCGCCTCAGCAGTTCCCTTCGGGTTATTCGTCCAGGGGCCAACGCAGATCGATTCTTCTCTTCAAAATTCAATCAATGACGCCTGGGATGCAGAGATGTGCGGAGCCGATCCTGAAGTAGACGCCCCATGTGAATCGAAGTTGCCTGTATCGAACGATTCCCGCTCGAATGGGCCCAATTCACTGCGGCTGTCCCCTTCCCACTCTAAATGGGGGCGAGCCGTGAAAAAACCGGTCCGGCCGGCGCCTGAATTTCCCTCCCGTGCCGCCCACGCCTCGCCTCGCCTCGCGAACTATTTTGCCTGAGGCGCGTAACCCTGAACCCTGCGCCGCCGCACGCGCATCCAGTATGATCGGAAAGCGCAGACAGCGCGGGTCGTCCCTTGTCCCCATCCGATCGCCCGCGCGGCCCGGAAACTCCACAATTCTCTCGAGGAGGATCGCTTTGGCACACGAAGTTCCACCCCTTCCCTACGACTATGCCGCGCTTGAGCCGCACATTGACGAGCAGACGATGCGCCTGCACCACGACAAGCACCACCAGGCCTACGTCAACAATCTCAACGCCGCTATTGAGAAGCATCCCGACCTCGGCAAACATTCCGCCGAAGACCTGCTCCGCAACCTCAATTCGGTTCCCGAGGACGTGCGAACCACAGTCCGCAACAACGGCGGCGGCCATGTCAATCACACCATGTTCTGGAAGATCATGAAGCCGGGCGGCGGCGGCGAGCCCACCGGCGCGATTGCCGAGCAAATCCGCAAGGATTTCGGCGACTTCGAATCCTTCAAGAAGCAGTTCAACGAAACCACCGCGAAACAATTCGGCTCCGGCTGGGGCTGGCTTGTCTGGGAGGGGGGCAAGCTGAAGATCATCACTTCCGCCAATCAGGACAGCCCACTCTCGCAGGGCCACGACCCGATCCTCGGCAACGACGTCTGGGAGCACGCCTACTACCTGAAGTACCAGAACCGCCGCCCCGATTACCTCGCCGCCTGGTGGAACACCGTCAACTGGGACGAGATCAACAAGCGCTTCGAGCAGGCGAAGCGCTAACGCGACGAGGCTGAAGACGAAACCGGATCCCCCATCCGAGCCGATGTTGCTCGGGTGGGTTTGTCCCGCAGATCTCCGGGTGCCCCCTTAAGCCTGATTTTGGCTTGGGTCAGCGTACAGCGTCCCACCTTTGCGTGGTCTTCGGAGATGGACGGTCTGGCCGTCTATCCCGTGCGCGAAGCGCGTCTGCTGGACGGCGAGTCCCCATTTATCATGATCCGTCCAAGTTACTCTTCGAGGAATCGTCTCCCAATGCGCTGGTCCCTGTTCGCCGCCCTGCTCTGCTGTGCCCTGCCCGCCTTCGCCCAAACCACTCCAGCCCCCGCGCAGCACTGGGTCGGCACCTGGGCCACCTCGCCTTTCGGCGGCGATCCCTGGCACACCATCCCAACGATCGTCGACTCCACGCTGCGCGAAATCGTCCACACATCCATCGCCGGCAGGGCCCTCCGCGTGCGCTTCACCAACGAATTCGGCACCGAGCCGCTGCGCATCGACGCGGCCAGCATCGCCCTCAGCGCCAGCGCTGACCCGGCTCACACCGACAGCAGCGTCGACCCCGCAACCCTCCGCACCCTCACCTTCGGCGGTCAGCCCTCCATCGTCATTCCCGCCGGCGCTGAAGTACTGAGCAACTCGGTCGACCTCGCCACGCCCGCCTTCGCGAACCTCGCCGTCAGCCTCTACCTGCCGCTCCAACAGGTCAGCAACGTCTCCGTCCATTCCAGCGCCCAGCAGGACAACTTCATCGCGACCGGCAACCACGTCAGCGCGGCGAGCCTGCCCGATCCGGCCGTCACCCCTTCGTGGTTCTTCGTCAAGGGCATCGACGTTCAGCCCGCTACGCCGCATGCCGCCGCGGTCGTGGCCTTCGGCGACTCCATCACCGACGGCGCCTACGCCACCGAAAACCAAAACCACCGCTGGCCTGACGACCTGGCCGTCCGCCTGCACAACAATCCCGCTACCGCGAATCTCTCCGTCCTCGACGAAGGCATCGGCGGCAATTGCATCCTCATCACCTGCATCGGCCCCAGCGCCCTCGCCCGCTTCGATCGCGACGTTCTCTCGCAGGCCGGCGTCCGCTACGTCATCATCCTCGAGGGCATCAACGACATCGGCACCCTCCACAATCCCAACAACCCTAACTACCACCTCACCGCCACTGACCTCGAGCAGGGCCTCGCGCAACTCGTCGCCCGCGCTCACGAGCACGGCATCAAGGTCTTCGGCGCCACCCTCACCCCGTACAAAGGAGCCGGCTACTTCACCGACCAGGGCGAGCAGATTCGCGAGGCCGTCAATCAGTGGATCCTCTCCAGCGGTATCTTCGACGGCATCATCGACTTCGACAAGGCAACACGCGATCCCAGCAATCCGAACGTCTTCGCGTCGCAGTACGACTCCGGTGACCACCTCCACCCCAAAGACGCCGGCTACGCCGCCATGGCCGACTCCATCGACCTCACGCTATTCCGCTAGCCCGCGCGGGCGCCCTATCCGAGGCGGTGTGGCTCTGGTGAGCGCGCTAGCCGCTGACTGCCGTCTGCTGTCCGCTGCCCGCCTTTTCATCCCCCATTAACCTCCCAGTAACCTTCCCCACCATCTCTCTCAGGAGAGACGTACTCCGATGGACGTCACCGCGCGTCACGCGACCACGCAGCGGAGCGGCGCGCATGAATCCTCTCCAGGCCTGAGGTGTCCCATGGCCGAAATCCGGCCCTTCCCGTCCGCCGATTTCCGCGAACTCGACGAAGCCAAACCCTCCGCTCTGCACTGGAAGATCATGTTCATCTCCGGCATGGGCTTCTTTACCGACGCCTACGACCTCTTCATCATCGGCGTCGTCATGACCATGCTTCGTTCCGAATGGCACGTCGCCAAGCTGGAAGACTCGCTCGTCGAGTCCACCGCGCTCCTCGCCTCCGCCCTTGGCGCGCTGCTCTTCGGCCGGGTCGCCGACATGCTGGGCCGCAAGCGCATTTACGGTGTCGAGGTGCTCGTCCTCGCCGCCGGCGCCATCGGCTGTGCCTTCGCCCAAAATATCTGGTGGCTGATCGGTCTGCGCTTCATCCTCGGCATCGGCATTGGTGGCGATTACCCCGTCTCCGCCACCATCATGAGCGAGTACGCCGGCAAGGCGTCGCGCGGCATGATGGTCACCATGGTCTTCGCGATGCAGGCCGCCGGGCTCATCGTCGGCCCGCTCTTCGCCTCCGCCCTGCTTGCCTCGCACCTCAGTCACGACCTTACCTGGCGCATTCTGCTCGCTTTTGGAGCCGTCCCCGCTCTCGCCGTTTACTGGTCTCGCCGCCATCTCAAAGAGACGCCGCGCTTCCTGCACGCCTCCGGCCACGAAGAGGACGCATCGGGCAAGCTCACCCGCGCGCAGCATTTCGACGAAAAGCGCCATTCCGTATCGTTCTGGGACGGCTTCCACCGCCTGGTCAATGACAACCGCCTGTTGAGCCGCCTTGTCGGAGCCAGCCTGGCCTGGTTCATGATGGACTTCGCCTACTACGGCAATACCGTCTCCAGCCCCATGGTGCTCGCCGCGCTCGGCGCTCACTCCAGCCTGCTCCGCAAGACCCTTACGCAGCTCGCCATCTTTGCCATCTTCGCCGCGCCCGGCTACGCCGTCGCGATCCTCACCATGGACAAGCTGGGCCGCAAGACGATTCAGTCACTCGGCTTCGCTCTCATGGCCATCGCGTTCGGCGTCATGGCCCTGGTGCCGCACATCGAGCAGATGGTGATCCCGTTCGTCATCATCTACGGCATCAGCTTCTTCTTCACGGAGTTCGGCCCCAACGCCACCACTTTCGTCTACCCATCGGAGATCTTTCCCGTTCGCGTGCGTACCACCGGCCACGGCGTCGCGGCCGCCATGGGTAAACTGGGCGGCTTTTTTGGCGTCTTTACATTTCCATTTCTGATGCGCTGGCACGGCCTGCTCGCCGCGGAATCCGGCGCCGCCATCGTCAGTGTTCTGGGGCTGATCACGACGCTCCTGCTGCTGCCCGAAACGAAAGGCAAGAGTCTCGAGGAGCTCTCCTCCGATCCGTCAACGCCTGTCGAGCACGCCGAAGCCGCCTGACGCCGAAATATGCCTCCTCGGAAGCTACCGCGCCACGAAAATCTCTGCTTGTTTCGATGGCAACGTCAGCGTCAGCGTCCCGCCGGAAGCCCGCACCTCTACCGTCGCGCCCACCGCGCCCGTGAAAACCGAGCAGCCTTCGAGAGCGGTGTGCTCAAGAGCGAATTGCACCTGGCGGGCCTGGCCTCCGTCGTTCACCGCGATTAGCATCGGCTCGCTGGTTCCCGCTTTGCACCCGTCCTCCAAATTCGCTGCGCGGGTAAACACAAACGCCGTCGGATCCACGAAGATCTCCTGCTGCGCGCCCGTCGCCAGCACCGCGTGATGCCGCCGGAACTGCAGCAGCGTCGCCAACCAGTCGTGCACGCCGGTCTGCTCCGGCGTGCGGCCCGCTGCGGTAAACGCATTCTGCATGTCGCCGGGAAATCCGCCCGGAAAATCGTGGCGGTTGTCGGGATCGCCGCCACCCCGCATCGCAATCTCATCCCCGGAATAAATCTGCGGCATGCCGCGCAGCGTCGCCAGCAGCGCGAACGCCAGCTTCAGATCCGGAACCGTAGCCCCCGGCATGGAGAGAAAACGGGTCGTGTCGTGGTTGCCGATGAATGTCACCAGCCGCTCCGGATGCGGATAGAGCCAGTCTTCGCTCAGAACGCTTTCCAGACGCGTGAAGTCATCGTGGTGCGGCCGCATCCCGCCCGCCGCGCTCCCCTGCGAGAACATCGCGCGCAGCGCGAACTGCGTCGGAAAATCAAACGGCGTGCCCAACTCCGTGTCGATGCCCTCGTGCTTCACGCCGCCGGCAAAATACGAGGTGATGACCGGGTTCGGATCGAAAACTTCACCCACCGTCGTCAGGTGCGGATAGAGCGTCTTCAGTTCCCCGTCGAGCGCCTGCCAAAAGGCGCGCCCCACATAGGGAAAGGTGTCGTACCGCAGCCCATCCGCGCCCGCGCTCTCCACCCACCAAATCACGTTCTGGATCAGGTATTGCCGCACCAGTGGGTTTTCCTGATTCAAATCCGGCAGCACGTTGGCAAACCAGCCCTCCGTCACGTCGCGCTTCTGTTCCCACGTCGCGTGCGGATCGATCACGTCCTGAAAATTTGCGCCCGCAATCAAATGACTGGCGCGCGTGCCGTGGAACCAGTCCGGCGTCGGCGGATCGGCAGCCCACTGGTGTGCCGCGCCCACATGATTCGGCACCGTGTCGAGCACCAGCTTCATCCCGCGCCGGTGCAGCGCGTCGGACAGGCTGCGCAAATCATTGAGCGTGCCAAAATGCGGGTCCGTGGCATACAGATTCGTCGCGCTGTACCCGTGGTATGCCTGCCGGCCGCCATCATTGTCGTACACCGGCGTCAGCCAAACCGTGCTCACGCCCAGTTCCTCGAGATAATCGAGGTGATCCTGGACGCCGCGAAAATCCCCGCCATGCCACCCGCGCGGCTGGCTGCGCTCCGAAATGTGCGGGGCGTTCGCCGCATCGCCATTCGCGAATCGATCCGTCATGATCAGGTACATCACGTCGGCCGCCGAAAATCCGGTGTGCGGCGCGGGCCTGCGCGGCTGGAGCAAGAACGGGACCGTTGCCGAGCCCTGCTGCGCGGCGATGTGAATCTGAAGCGTCTGCGGCGCGGCTTTCTCTGTCGCGAGCCAAAGAAAAGCGTAGTGGCCGTTGGCGGAGATTTGCGAGCGGGTCAGCGTAACCCCACGCCCAGTGACGGAGAATTGGGTCGCTCCGAGATTCTGCCCATGCAGCAACAGCAGGGGCGAGGGCAGGCTCGCAAACCAGCTCGGCGGATCCACTTTGTCGACGCAGGGAGCGGCCGCGCTCGTGGAGCACGGAGGCAGTGCGTTCTGCGCGTTGGCCCCGAACCAGGTCCCTCCGCAAGTGATCAGCAGCGCCGCGAAACCAGGCAGCTTCAAAGCTTCCCCCCGTCAGCAGAAAGGTGCGTTCCAGCAGGTCCACGCGCCGGTTCGGCAGCCGCAGATCAGGCCCGCGGACAGCCGCCGCATGCAGGCGGTTCCGGCCGACAAAGCACGAGCAGAGACAGCGCCAAACTGCCTTCATGCTTTATGGCAAGGGCCGAATCCGCATCCTGCGTTGGCCCGCTCAGCCGCTCGCGGCCGGCGGTTCACAAAACGGCACGGGCCGGAAAGCACCGTGTGCTTCCCGGCCCCATGCATCTAGAACGAAACGCGCAGCGCGAATTCCACTTCGCGGTTCGTCGGTGAGAGGCGAGGACTCAGCAGCTGCCCGAAGTCGCCGTTGTTGTAATTGGTGTCCGGGATTTGGAACTGCGGCGTGTTCGTCAGGTTGTACACCTGCGTCCGGAACTGCGTCTGGGCATGCTCCGTGATGTTGAAGTTCTTCACCACCGAAGTATCCCAGGTGTGCGTGCCCGGGCCAGGAAACGCGTTACGCTGCAGATCGCCGACCAATCCAGCCGGAGCCGTAAACGCTCCCGCCGGGCAGCTGATCCAGACGTCCCACGACACATCGGTCTTGCATCCGCCGTGGTAGTCCGGCCGTCCATTGGGGCTGTTCGGCGCACCCTGAATGTCCATCGGCGTGCCGCTTTGCAGGAAGACCACGTTGTTCCACTGCCAGCCGCCAAGCACAAAGTCGACCGGCTTCGGCATATTTTGCCCAAACTGTCTTCCCCGCCCGAACGGCAGATCGTAGATTGCGGCGCCTCCGAACATGTTGCGCATATCGTTGTTCGCGTTGCCGCGCTGGTACTGCAGCAACGGCGTGCCGCCGCCGCCCACCAGTATTCCGTTCGGAGCATTCGCCAGCACGTCCGCGGCGTTGTCGATCGCGTGCGCCCAGGTGTACGAAGCGTTCACCTGCAGCCCGCCCGCCAACCGGCGAACCAGCTGCGTCTGCAGAGCGTTGTAGGTTCCGCTGCCCACCATCTCATACGCGTTGATCGTCCCCACGCCCGCGGGATTGACCGACCCTCCCACCGGGAACCAGCTGGTCGTCGTACCCAGCGCATTCTGGTTGGCATTGAATTGCAGCGGCAGATTGCCCATCTTCGATCCCACGTACGCCACCGTCAGCGAGGTACTGCGATCCAGCGCCTGCTCCACCTGCAGGTTCCACTGGTGGATATGCGGGTTCGGACTTTCCTTCGGGTAGTACACCACGTTGTCCGCGGCAGTGATCGCCTTCGGATCGACACCCTGTTTCGACGGAAGCGCTCCGGTCGCCGCCAGGGGATCGTTGCTTCCGTTCGGCGCCATGCCGCTCAGCGTAATGCGGTATCCGGTCCCGCAGGTCGCCGCCGTTGGGCACGCGTAGTAGCTCTGCGTACCGTTCCAGTCCGGGTTCTCTGACAGCTCCTCACCGACACCGCCGCGGCTGACGAAATAGAACAACCCGTACCCGCCGCGCAGCACCGTCTTTCCGTTGCCACGCAGATCGTAGGCAACGCCGATGCGCGGTCCCCAGTCGTTATGCGGCGTGTTGACCAGAGCCTTCGGCCATCCGCTCGTTCCCGCTTCTACCAGCTCGCCTGTCGACGGATCGAAGTTGGACATG
>JBARMS010000153.1:0-3144 GCA_049802575.1 Acidobacteriaceae bacterium
GCCGATGGGCGCGCCGGTGAAGTGCGAGGGCGCGGCCTTCCAGAAGTCGCCGCTCTGCATGATGTCGGAGCCGGCGGGCAGCTGGAACGGCATCTCCGGCAGGCGGAAGTGGGCGGCGTGGAGGCCCTGCATCAGCGCGAGCGCGGTCCACTCCTCCACCTCGATGCGGCCGGACTCAAGCGCTTCGCGAAAACGCGGCGCGAGGCCGAAGATATCGAGGCTGGAGAAGCAGAAGATGAGGCGGCGCACGGCGTCGGCTTCGAGGAACAGCTCGAGCGGCAGGCCGCCGCCCCAGCTGGTGAAGATGAAGTCCTTTTTGCCGAGCGCGAGCACTTTGCGGATGAGCGCCAGCGGCAGCCGCGCAAGATGCACGCCCCCGATACCGAGGCGCGAGCCGCTCGAGACGCGAGCGGCGAGGTCGTCCAGATTGAGGAAGTCAGTCATGGAGTGCAGGTGTCACAACCGGGCTGGGCAGGCCGTCGGCGGCGCGGGTTCGGTCACAGCACCGCACAGGAGACTCCTCCGTCAATGGGCAGGCACTGCCCGGTGATCCAGGAGCTTTCGTCGCAGGCAAGAAACAGCGCGCCGTACGCGATGTCGATGGGCTGGCCGAATCGCCCGAGCGGATGCATCTTGTTCCACGCATCTTTCAGCGCCTGGGGATCGGCGACGCGCGACAACACGCCGGCGTTCATCGGCGTATCGACGGTGCCGGGCGCGATACAGTTGACGCGAATGCCGCTGCCGGCGTATTCGCGGGCCATCTGCCGCGTCATGCCGATCATGCCGGCCTTGCTGGCGGCGTAATGCGGGTAGCCCGGAAATCCGAACAGGCCCTGCACCGACGAGATGCTGACGATGG
The DNA here is from genome assembly GCA_049802575.1 of Acidobacteriaceae bacterium. GTDB lineage: Bacteria > Acidobacteriota > Terriglobia > Terriglobales > Acidobacteriaceae > Palsa-343. The sequence continues at coordinate 863 of JBARMS010000153.1, forward strand.
ATCCGCGCTTCAGGCTCATCATGCCGGGCAGCACGTGCTTCGCGCAGAGGAAGCTGCCTTTCAGGTTGACATCGAGGACGCGCTGCCAGTCCTGCTCGCTCAACTGATGTGCGGGCGATTCATGCGCGATGCCGGCGACGTTGAGCAGCACATCGATGGGGCCGAAGCGCTCCATGCCGGCCGCCACGATGGCGGCCACATCGGATTCGCGGCTGACATCGGTGCGGCGGAAGAGACACTCGCCCCCAGCCTGCTCGATCTCGCGCTGCGTGGCCGCGCCCATTTCCTCGTTGATATCGGCGGCGACGATGCGCGCGTCCTCCTGCGCGAAGAGGACCGCGATGGCCTTCCCAATTCCCATGGCGGCTCCCGTCACCAGAGCCACGCGATTGTGGAGCCGCATTGGGGCAGGACCTCCAGGAAAATTCGTCGGAAGGAGTCACGATATCACGCGCAGCTGTGGTTTTGAAAGCATTCATTTCCCGCGACGGAACCCGGTTCCCTGTGGTGTAATGCGGCCCATGGCTGAGATTCGCATGGAGACGATTGCCGACGACGGCAACCTCTGCGGCGAGGGTCCGCACTGGGACGAACGAGAGCAGGCGCTCTACTGGACCGACATCGACGGGCGGCGCTTCTACCGGTACGACTGGCGCGCGCGGCGGCACGAGCTGCTCGCCGAGGGCTTCACGGTCAACGGGTTCACCATCCAGCAGGACGGCGGATTCGTGGTGACGAACAGCCAGGGCGCGTGGCTCTGGGCGCCGGGCGCAGAGCCGCGGCTGCTGGCGTCGGAAGCCGAGGGCCAGGAGTGCCGGCTCAACGATTGCCTCGCCGATCCGGAGGGCCGCGTGTTCTCGGGCTCGTATCACCTCGATGCGCAGGGGCGGTCCGACCCGAGCTATTTGTTTCGCATCGATACGGATGGCTCGGCGCACATTTCCGACGAGGGGATTCTCTTCTCGAACGGGCTGGCGTTTTCCCCCGACGCGAGCACGCTCTACTTCACCGATCTGGCGGCGCGGGTGATCTATGCCTATGACTGGCGGCGCAGCGATGGCGCTCTGAGCCATCGGCGGGTGTTTGTGCGCATCGACCGGTCCGAGGGCATGCCCGATGGGCTCACCGTCGATGCGGAGGGATTCCTGTGGGTCGCGCACTGGTTTGGCGGATGCGTGACGCGGTACGATCCCGACGGCAAGCGAGAGCGGCGCGTGGAAACACCGGCGGCGCAGACGTCGTCGATGGCCTTCGGCGGGCCGGATCTGGACGAGATGTACGTGACGACGGCTGGGCTGAACAACTGCCTCATGCTCGCGCCGGAGGGATACGATCCGGCGAAGGTCAACGTGGGCGGGGCGCTGTATCGGTTTCGGCCAGGCGTGCGCGGTAAGCTGAAGTACCGGTCGCGGGTGAAGGTTGGTTGAATAGCTGAGGTCGCACGATCAAACGAAACCCGCATCATTCGTCGGAGTGCCGTTCAGCCGTGAATCGATTGGCGACAACGTACGAGCCTCCAAAGTGAAGCACGCCCGGTCGAATTGCGTCCGGCTTAGCTCGGGCGAGAATGATTTGGGGCTGCTTCGCGATGGCTCGAAGCGCTCTGGCGTAGGCGCGCATGAGAAAGTCCGGACCTCGGCAGGAGAAGTTGTCATTCGAGATTGCTCGGATGTTCGAATACGAGCCGAATGGAATCCAGTCATCGACTGCTTCGATGTGTGCCTTGTAAAGGGCACCCACGACCTCGTCGCTGACGCCGTGCCATCGGACTTCAGCTTGCCGTGCGGCAAATTGGCGTGCCGCAGGATGCGAACTCCGATACATAGCCAATCCTCCTCCATCAAGAGCGGTGATGTTCGCATCGAGCACCTCACTACACTGAAACATCCAGGCATCGAAGCGGCCTCCGCGCTTGCCTTTGTGAATACCGAATGAGAGCGCCAGATGGCCGCGAGACCACCGGACTTTTTCCAGGCGCACCCAACGACCAGCAGGCCGATTGATCTCCTCAATTGCTTTTTCTATTCGCATCCATTCGCCCGAACTCTTCGCCGTTCATGGTCTCATAGTCGTGCGGACGGATCAGCGCCAGCGCCGACCTTTGGAGTAGCCAACGCGACAAGGCAGCCGCAGATCCTTCCTCCCTTCGGTCGTCAGGATGACAGCGCTGGTGGCGGGGTGTGATTTGCCAAGCTCCGCGCAGGAGAACAGCGCTCGCTTGGCGGGCGAGTGCTGCGCGAGATCGAACAGCGCGTCGTGGCGGGAGCCGCCGGCCATCAACT
>JBARMS010000154.1:0-42680 GCA_049802575.1 Acidobacteriaceae bacterium
GTGCAGCAGCGTCCACGCGAATGCATACTCCAGTGCTTCTCGCATCGTTCCCGGCGAAAGCGTCAGTGTAAATCCCGCCTGCGCGTCATCGTTCGCGAGAATTGCCAACCATTGTGAGGGAAGCTGCGGGGATGGAAGCCAGAATGACTGGTGGGCAACGCCGGGAGGGAAAAGGCACAGGGACAGCGAGGGCATGCTCCGATGGCGGAATGCGCGAAAAGCCGCGGGAGCCATCAACTCCCGCGGCCCCTCAGGTTATGCCCCGAACTTAGTGCGCATCTTCCCGCGCTTCGTGGAAGTACTTCGCGACGGTGCGAACAAATGGCTGCGCCGCCTCCGGCACCGGCACACGCCCATCGAGAATCGCGTGGGCGCTGTGCGGAGCCCCGTAGAGCATCTCCGTGTCGGCCATATTCTGCGAAACCGAAACGCCGCTCAGGTCGACACCTGCAAAGAGCCCCTTCGCACGCGACCACGTGAGGAGTTCCGACTGCAGCTTCCAGTTCGTGGAGGCGCCGGCATCACGGCCAACCGGTCCAGCCGCCGCTGAGGCGCCCGCGCCGATCTTGAACTTGCTCGCCAGCAGATCCTGCATGCCCTTCTGGTTCACCGCCACCAGCACCAGGTCCGTTCCCTTTCCGCCAATCTGGAAGCCCCACGACCCGCCCGCCATGCGCAGGAACACCGGGCCGCTCCAGCCGTGGCCGGTCCGGCACGTCGCCACGCCCTGGCCGTATTCCGCGCCCACGATAAAGGCGCCCTTCAGCAGTCCTGGCACGACCGCCACGCAGGTGGCCTGATGCAGGATCGAATCAGGGATCTGGTGGTCAGGCGTCGCCATAACCTCGTTCAGCACATTGGTCGCCGCGTCCAGCCGATCCCGCAGCTTCGACATGTCCTGCGAAAACGCGGGAACGGCCATCGCCGCTGCGCACACAAATATCAGAAGTCTTTTCATTTCTGTAACTCTCCCATCAAAAAATATGTTCCCGGTAGCCCTCGCTATACTACCGCAACCCGATGCATGGCACGATGTGCCCGGTCCGGCACGATTGGAATGTAACCCAGGAGGCAGCCCGCGCGGTTCCGTTTGTATACGATGCGCCCGGGCGACGGAAGGTTGAGAGACGGGGCAGAAACGCCTGCCGGTATCGGCAACAAAAAAATGGGGCTGTGGATGCAGTCACCCGCCTCCGTTCAGCCCCGTTCCCCAGATCTGCGTTGTTATGCTCCCATTTGTAGTGGCAGCGGTCCGCGCGAGCAAGATAACGGAGGTAGGTTCGTCTTTCGTAACGGGAATGGTTACTAAACGGAGGGATTGGTTACATTTTGTACTTGCCCATATCTTCGTCGCCCAGGTTCTCCAGCCAGCGCCGCAAATCCTGCTCGCTCGGCTGCGCCTCGGCTGCATTCGGCACCACTTTGGCCGCCTGCAGCACCTCTTCCGCAACGAAAATTGGACAGTCTGAGCGCAGAGCCAGCGCCAGCGCGTCAGACGGGCGCGCGTCAATGGCCACAATCTCGCCGTTCTGCTCCACCCAGATCACCGCATAGAACGTGTCGCCGCGCAGCTCCGAAACCACCACCCGCCGGACCTGCGCATTCAGCCCCGTCACCACGTTCTTCAACAGATCGTGCGTGTAAGGCCGCGGCGTGGTGGCCTTCACTACCTCCAGCTGAATCGCCTGGGCCTCATACAGCCCAACCCAGATGGGCAGCACCGCCTCGCTGTTCGGGTCTTTGAGAATCACGACCGGCATGTTCGTGGAAGGATCGACCATCAGGCCCCGGATTTTCATCTCCACTTCCATCGCGACCTCACTGCAATACCGCTTCCCCAACCAGACTGTTGGGGAAGGTTTTTGTCACCCGAACCGGCAGGTAAACCCCCGGCGCCGGAGCAATGGGCTGCTGCGTCGTGAAGTTCATCGTCTTGTTCTGCGACGTACGCCCCACCACCTGGCCGCGCGCCGGATTCAGCCCCTCCACCATCGTCTCCAGCACCTGGCCCAGATGCTTCTCGTAATTCGCGCGCTGGATCTCGCGCTGCCGCTCCAGCAGTATCTGCAGCCGCGCCGCTTTCTCCTCGTCGCTCACCAGGTCCGGCATCGACAGCGACGGCGTATTCGGCCGTGGCGAGTACTTGAACGCGAAGACTCCGTCGTACTGCACTTCGTTCAGCAGATCGATCGTCTCCTCGAAGTCTTCCGCCGTCTCGCCCGGAAACCCGGCAATGATGTCCGTGGTCATGCTGATCGGCCGCCGCGCCCCCTTAATCCATGCGATGCGTTCCAGGTACTGATCGCGTGTATATTCTCGCGCCATCAGCCGCAAAACTTTCGACGATCCGCTCTGCACCGGCAGATGCACATGGTCGCAAAGCGTGGGAACCGCGTCGATCACCTCCACAATGTCCCGGGTAAAGTCGCGCGGATGCGACGTGGTAAACCGCACTCTCCGGATCCCCGGAACCTGCCCCACCGCCGCCAGCAGCTCCGCAAAGCTGCGCTTGCCGTCGGGGTCGCGGTAGGAATTCACGTTCTGGCCCAGCAGCTGGATCTCCGTGAATCCGCTCTCCGCCATGCGCCGCGCCTCGGCCAGCACCGATTCCGACCGCCGGCTGCGCTCCTTGCCGCGCGTGTACGGCACCACGCAGTACGCGCAGAATTTGTCGCAGCCCTCGATGATCGTGATGTAGCCGCGATGCGGATTCGACCGCGCGGTGAACTCCGTCTCGAACGTCTCTTCGGTCTGCCGGTCGTCGAGGCCGGTCACCCGCGTCGCGCCCTGCTCAATCTGCACCAGCATCTCGGGCAGGCGCCGATACGAGGCCGAACCGGAGACCAGCGACACAAACGGCGCGCGCTCGAAAATCTTCTCGCCTTCCTGCTGCGCCACGCACCCCAGCACGCCGAATCGTTTCCCCTGCTTGTAGAGGGCCTTGTAGTCGTTGAGCCGGTGAAAAACCTTCTGCTCCGCCTTGTCGCGGATCGAGCACGTGTTGTAGAGGATCAGGTCGGCGTCGGCTTCCGTTTCCACCCGGGCATAGCCCTGCTGTTCCAGCGTGCCGATGACCTTTTCTGAGTCATGCACGTTCATCTGGCAGCCGAACGTCTCGATGTAAAAGGTCCTTTGTGCCGCCATTCTTTCCTGAGTATAGCGGAGCCAATGGGCCGCCTCGCTCGCCCGACGGGTGGTTCCCGTTTGCGCCGACGTCATGTCGCGGCGGAAAATCCGCGCGGCAACGCCCATTCTGCAGTTCGATGTGCGACGATGAACCCACCTCCCCTATGACCGACCAGGAACGCTGGAACGCCAAATTTGCGGCCGGTGAAGCGCAGCTCACTGAGCCGGATCCATTGCTGCTCGAAGCCGGTTCCGATCTGCCCCCCGGCTACGCCCTCGATCTGGCCGGCGGCGCTGGACGCCACGCCATCTGGCTCGCCCAGCATGGCTGGCGCGTCCTCCTCACCGATGTTTCTGACGAGGGCCTCGCTCTGGCGGCCAACCGTTCCGCTGCAGCCGGCGTTGCCCTCACCTTTCGCCGCGAACCGGTCGACGAGACCATCGCCTGGGCGACCAAGTACCAGGACGTCTACGACCTCCGCTTCGACCTGATCACCGTCTTCCTGTTTCTCGCCCGCGAACACTTCTCAGCCCTGCCGCTCCTCCTCGCGCCCGGCGGCCGACTCGTCTACAAGACCTACACCTCCGGCCATCGGCGCTTTCAGGGGGGTCATTCGCTCGCCTACGCCCTGCATCCCGGCGAATTGGGCACAGCGTTTCCGTCCCTCGAAACCGTCATCTACCGAGAGAGCGACGGCATCGCTGAATTAGTGGCCCGCGCTCGCTAACGTCCCATCCCTGAACTTCGCCACGTCAGCGGAGGTGTCATCCTGAGCGAGCCTTCCAAATTGTTGCGCCCGCTTCTGGCGCAACACGCGATCCAGGTGCGAGTCGAATGGACCTGCATTTCTCTTCGATAACTGCGGTTGTACGCGATGCGCGTCCCTGGACGGCCAGTCCCCGCCGCCTGGCGTGCACCGGGCGTAGCGTCGAACCCCACCACCGCAACCCATTGCCCCTTGTGCGCTGCGCCCCATACCACGCGTCCGCCCAGCACCCGGGCGATCGTTCCCGGCAGCAGATCGCGATGGAAGTCGAAATACCGCTTGTCCCACTCCTCGCTGCGCCGTCCAAAGAGAAACGGCAAATGCTGCGGATCGTATTTCGTTGAGAACAGCAGCGCCGCCGAGTAGTTCGCCGGCAGCTCCACCGCCTTTTCAATCGATTCGGCCGAAAAGTTGTCGATCGCGACAACCGAGACCGGCTGCGCCACATAGCCCAGTTCCGGCTTGCTCAGTTCATCGCTCACCGGCCATGCGGTCAGCACCGTCGCGCCGGAAAAATGCTCGACGACCTGCGCAATCGCCGCCTGGTGCAGCCGAATCACCGTGACATATTCCAGGTTGTCCTCTGGAGCGAACCGGTACGGCGGATTGACGAAGAGGCCCACCACGAACGCCGCCGCGCACAACGCCACCAGCGCCCCCCACTCGCGCACTCGTCTGCGAAAGGTGTTCACCGCCAGCAGCAGCACCAGCGGGTACAACGGCAGCAGATAACGCGTGAGCAGGGCGCCGCCCAGCAACGAGAACAGCGCAAGATTCGCCGCAATCGTGACGTAGAAGATCGCCTGGTGTTCGACCGCGATCCGTGCGCGCACCGTCGTCGTCTCTGCGCCCGAGGCCGCAGCGTCACCCCCCGCAACCGGCGGCAGCAGCATGCACGCCAGCATGAGCGCCACCGGAACAAACATGTTCATGTGAAAGAAGAGGTGCATCACCCGATAGCCGAGCGCCAGCGCCACGCGTTCCGCAGTCAGCGTAGCGGTCGCGTTATAGCGCACGTACTCGGGATTGCCCAGGACGAACCCGGTCTTGTGCCAGTGATACGCATACCAGCTGGCGAGCGGAAGCACGGGCGTCAGCAGCGCCGCAACGGTGCGGACACGCGCGCGCCGCGGACGCCGCCGCCAGGCCGTCCAAACCGCCAGCGCCACCGGCGTCATGATGGCTGTTTCCTTCGACAACGCAGCCAGCGTGAAGCACAGCGCCGCCAGCCAAATCCTCTCCTCCAGCAGAAACGCCAGCGCGCAAAGCGTCGCCGCGGCGGCAAACAGGTCCGCATGCGCCAGCGAGCTTTGCGCAAAGAAGACGGGATAGAGCGCCGTCAGCACGACAGTCGCGCCCGCAACGGACGCCTTGCCGGTCGTGACCATCGCCAACCGCCACACCGCGGTGAGCGCAGCCGCTGCCACCACGCACATCGCCGCGCGCGTCACCAGCGGCGCGAAGTGAAAAACCTTCCAGCACAGCGCCAGGCACAGCGACGGCAGCGGCGGATGCGCGTTGGTCAGCGTCGAATGCGGAATCAGAGTGCCGGTGCGAAAGAAGTCGTACGCCGCGGGAATGTAGTACCCGGCTTCATCCCAGTAATAGGGAAGGCGCAGCAGCGGAGCATGCATCGCCAGCACCAGGCTGCCTGCCGCCGCGAACACGGCCCACAGCGGAATCACTCGCCGCTCATGCGCCGCCCTCATGGCGGGCTAGTGAACCGGGCCTTTCGGAAGCAGCGGCGGCTGCGGCTCCAGTACCAGAGCGCCGAAGGTCTGCTCGTACTGCGCGATATTCTGGCCCAGAATGTTGAACAGCGCCTTGGCCTGCTGCGGGCTCAGGTAAACGCCCAGCGCATTCTGCACATTCACCTGTTCCGGGGCGTCCTGATGCACGAGACCGAAAACCAGCAGGAAATCCCATACGCTCACGCGCACCTGCACGCTGTTCGAGTAGATTTCGTGGTACTCCGGCGTCTGGCTCAGATTGATTTTCGGCTGCGGATTCGATGGATTCATAGGCACCCTCAAGGGTACCGCAACGGGATGAGCACGGTGAGGCGTGCGGGGTGCTTGCCCGGTGCGAGGCAATCAGTTCTGAGCCATCCGGAAAAAGGAAAGGGCGTGCGCTAAGGCACGCCCCGGAAAGATCAGAGCTGCAATCGAAGCCGCAACCCCTTACCGCGGTTTCTTCGGAGCCTGGCGCGCTTGCAGCCGCTGTGTCTCCTGCGCGTGCCGTTGCTGCAGCTTTTGGGTTTGCTGGGCATGCCGCTGCTCCATCTGCTGCCGTTGCTGCGGCGTGTAGTGCTTCTGGTCCGCCAGCTGATGCTCTTTTTCCTGCTTCTGCTGCAGAGCCTGGTGCTCCTGGTTCTGCTTGTCGACCAGCTTTTGCTGCTCCTGCAGATACTTCTTGTCCAGCTTCGGATTGCCGGTGTTCGGCTGCGTCACCTGATGCGGCTGCAGGTCGCTGGCATGCGCCGGGTTTCCAGCGTGCTCCCCGTTTTCTCCCCGGTTGGCATTTTCAGGATGGGCGCCGGCGGCCTCCCCGCCATGCGGAGCATTCGGTGGTTCATGGTAGGGCGCACCGGCCTCGCGTGCCCGCACAACCCCCGGGCCTTTGAAATCGCCTGGCCGCGAAGTGGCCGCGATCTCCGGCCGCCCATGGTTGGCCGATGCCCTCATCTCGGGATTCGTCCTGGCCGCCTCGACGTGCTGCCGCTGCACTTCCACCGGAGGAACATGCCGCTCCTGCTCGTACCGCTCCTCGTCCGGAGTTGGTCGCGCCTGAATGCCGCCCTCGCCTCCGTTGTAGCTCACCCGGTTCACCGTCGTTTCGTGAATCACCGTGCGGTCAATATAGGTGTTGTGAATCACCGTCGTGTCGACGGTGAGCACCGCCGTGTTGTAGCGGAAGACATTTCCCGCCCACATGCCGCCGACGAAGCCGACGCCGAAGTAGCCGAAGCCATAGTTAATCCCGCCGTAGAACGCGACGTGCGGACCCCAGAATCCCTCGTGCCAGAGGAAACCGCCCCCTCCCCAGCCCCACCAGCCCGGGGTCCAGAGCAATCCCGGTTCCGGCGCTTCCACCCAGGTTCCCGGTACCCAGTAATAACCGTAGTCGGGGTCCCAGGCCCAGTAGCCGGGTGTCCAAAGATAGCCGTCCCCGGGGCATGGGGGCAGATCGTAGACAGGCAATGCTGGCGGACCAAACGACACTGTGATCCCAATCGCCTGGCCGTAGGTGGGTTGGAGAAAGATCACTGCGCAGAAGGCGACAAGCGCCAAGCGCAAAAGTCGATTCACCATGTTGAGGCCTTCCTTCTGAGTGCGCGCCGGCCTCGGGAAGCCGTTCGGACCACCAGGAGAATCCACCGCGGCGCGGTGTTCGCACGTCGCTGCGCTTGGATGACGAACTCACCCGTGCGGGATGTACGAACCGCTCTCCCGGCAAAGGGGGATGCAACGAGCCGTCCCGCATGCAGGGCGCACCGGTACGAGCCATCAGCGGCGCGAAGGCGAGCCAATCGAGAACCCTCCGCCAGGTCATCATCGCCCCACCAAATCCGCTCTGGGTGCCAGCCTGGGACAATGCGCGATTCGTAATATCTGCGCAATCGTTCCTGGAATCCACCGATTTGGCCTAGCTGCGGACTATGATCGCAACAGAAGCTGGCGAACTCCCCTCTGGATCGCAACCGTGCCGCAGTCCTTCCGGCACGCGTCCCCGGACCGTCATTGCGCTCGCTGAGATTCCTGCTCCGGTTCGAAGAAAGGTCCAGATCGATGCGTGTTCACCTCGTCAATCCGAGCGACAATTCGTTTGGCACAGCTGTCATTACACCGCGTTGGCTCTTCGTTTTAGCCGCCGCAACGCCCGCCAGTGCCGGCGACCCCATCCTGGTCGATGAGTCGCTGGAACCAATCGATCCCGACAGCCTGCACCCCGGCGACATTGTTGGCATCAGCGTTCACACCGGCAATGCGTTGCGCGGATATGAGGTCGGCCGCATGGCGCGCGAACGCGGCGCATGGGTCGTGTACGGCGGCATTCACGCCACCCTCTACCCTGAAGAAGCCTTCGAGCGCGGGCAAGCGCATTCGGTGGTTACCGGCGACGGGGATCTCGTGTGGGCATCCGTTGTCGCCGACTGCCTCGCCGGCGCGCCCGGCAAGGTCTACGCAGGCGGCCGCATTTCCGGCGACGATTTTCTGCCTGCCCGCTGGGATCTGCTGCAGCCGAACAAGTATATGTGGGCCTCGGTGCAAACCACCCGCGGATGCCCCAAGCACTGCTCTTTCTGCAGCGTCTGGCGCACCGACGGGCAGAAACCGCGGCCGCGCCGCTACCAGAGCGTCGTCGACGAGATCATTACCCTGCGCCGTCTCGGCTTTCGCTTCATCGCCCTCGCCGACGACAATTTCTACCCGGTCACCCATACCGATCTTCGCCTGGCGCGCGAGCAGAACAACCTCGCCCGGCTCGACGAACTCACTGCCATCCGCGCCGATCGCTTCCACCTGATGGAGGAGCTGGCCAGGCTTCCCAAAGACATGGTGTTCTACACCCAAATCACCATGGAGGCCGGCGAAGACAACGAATATCTCGACGCGATGCGCCGCGCCAACATCAAAGGCGCGCTGGTCGGCGTGGAAGCCGTCACCCCCGAAGGGCTCAAAGCTGTCTTCAAAGACTGGAATTGTTCCGGCGATGCGCTGGCACGCCAACTCCAGAACTTCAAACAGCACGGCGTGCACGTGCTCGGCTCCTTCATCTTCGGTCTGCCGACCGACACGCCCGCCACCTTCGACGCTACGGTCGAAATGGCCGTGCGCGCCGGCGTCACCTTCGCCCAGTTCGTCATGATGACCCCCTTCCCCGGCACGGTCGATTTCATCCGCTGGGAAAAGGAGCAGTCGGTCTCGCCGACCATGATCGCCGGTGTGCCCCTCACCCGCTACTGGCTCATCCCGATCGAAGTGCGCCCCAAAATGTTCACCCCGCATCCCTGCATGAGCTCCGACGAGATTCGCGAGCGCACGCAGCGCGTCTGGGACAGGTTTTACGCCTGGAATCTCATTTGGAAGCGCTCGGCCTGCACACCCAATCTGCACGCCCGCATCGCCTTCGTCTTTCTGTCGAAACTCTACCGGCAGATGTACGCCGGAACCGGCATCTCCACCGACAGTGCTCGACGCAGGAAAGCCAAGCGCTGGGCGCGCTGGACGGCCAGGCAGTGTCGCAAGCTCTTTCAGGCGAAGCCCATGCCGGAGCTGCAGTACCCACAGTGGAGCACTGTCGGCGCAACGGTCCGCGCCCCCGATCTTCTCCAGATCCAAAACCTGGCGGACTGAGTGCCTGGTGTTCCTCGCAACCCCGGTCCCCCACGCCGCCCGTGGGAAGTTAGGCCAGTTTTCGCTCGTAGGCTGGCTCAGCTCTGCTCTTCTTTTCGAGGGCCTTTTTGGTGACGACTGCGACGCCGGCTTCCGTCATGTGAAAGTGCGATGCGTCAGCGACCCGATCGAAGCCGATCCACAGCCCTTCGGGGATCTGCACACCCTCATCGAGGATCGCCCTCCGGATCATGCACTTTGCTCCCACCGTGCAGTTGTCGAACAGAATAGAGTCTTCAACCACGGCCTCAGAGTGAATCCTGACGCCGCGGCCCAGCACGGAGCCGGACACTGAACCTCCGGAAAGAATGCATCCCCCGGAGATGATCGAGCCTGTGGCGTGGCCGGGCCGGCCATGCTCGTCAAAAGTGAACTTCGCGCTGGGATCCGGATAGCTCGCCGTGCGAATTGGCCAATTTGGGTTATACAGATTGAGCGACGGAACCAGCCCGCACACATCCCTCTGTGCTTCGTAATAGGCGTCAAGGGTGCCCACGTCGCGCCAGTACGCCGGAGCCGGTGCGGGCTCGCCCGGAATCACATTCGTCTGAAAGTCGTAGGCGCGCATGTTGGTGCGTCCCAGCATGCGCGGCAGGATGTCCCGTCCAAAATCGTGGCGGCTGTTCGATCGCTGGGCATCCGCGTGCAGTTCCCGGTAGAGAACTTTGGCCGAGAAAATATAGTTGCCCATAGAGGCATAAATCATTCCCGGGACGCCAGGGATCGAAGGCGCACGATCGCTCTTCTCGTGAAACCCGTGGATCTCGCCGCCCTCATCGGCCTCAACGACTCCAAACGCAGTTGCCAGATCGCGCGGGACTGGGATCGCTGCCACCGTCACATCCGCGTGCATACGTTCGTGATATTCGATCATGTGCTGAACATTCATTCGGTAGATATGGTCAGCGCTGAAAATTGCTACCAGGCCGTCGTCCGGTACATCAGGCAGAGACAGGTTCTGAAAGATAGCGTCGGCTGTCCCTCGGTACCAGAAGTCGTCTTCCGATCTCATCTGCGCAGGCACCGGGATGATGAACTGTTCCTGGAGAAGTCCGCCGAATTGCCAGCCGTCTCGCAAATGCCGCAAAAGCGAATGGCTGCGGTGCTGCACCAGAACGTAAATCGCGCATAAGCCGGAGTTGATCAGATTGCTCAGTGCGAAATCGATGATCCGGTATTTGCCGCCGAAGGGAACGGCCGGTTTTGCGCTGTCTTCCGTCAGGGGCAGAAGACGATTTCCAGCGCCGCCGGCGAGAACAAACGTCACTACTTTGGTTGCCATCTGTGAAGCCTTTCAGCCCGCGCACCATTCCGTCTCCGAGCTCATTCGCTGCCGCATTGCGCCCCTCAGGCGCGACGTGGCGGCTTCCTGTCCATCCGCAGTCTGCGAGTTCCGCGAATCGTCGCCGCTGCATCACTCGCTGAATGGAACCCCATACATGAGAAGGGCTGTGGAAGGGGGGCGATGCCGCGCGCCGGCCAGTCTCGGATTCCTGCCCATGGTTTTCCAGAAATGGAGCGCGCTGGCGTTCATGTACAACAACCGCAGCTGGTCAGGATTCGTGCCGCGCTCGGTGTAGATACTGATGGTAGTCAGGAGCTGCATCTGACCGGATTCGACCAAATACGGCCCCATGCTGACCGGCGGAGCGTTCTCGACGTTCCGCACTTCGTCTGCGTTCTGCGCGACCACCTCGTAGTTCATTTCTTTGGGAGGATGCTCAGCATTCAGTCTGAGCCACAGATCGTTCGAAGTATGGCTGGACGAAAACTGCTGGTTCCCTGAGATAGGGTCTCCTGCTGAATGATCGGCCTCCTGCACCGCCGCCAGGCGCAGTTGCATATTCTTTGTTCTTCATGTCTGAGTCCTTGCAAACCAGTAATAACGGCGCCAGCAGTTGACGCAGCGGACGGCCCGCAGGCTCAATGGAGCGAGCAGGGCGTCCTGCCACTTCGGCTCAGCCGGCCTGAACTCCACAGAGCTGCAGAGGGGGCACCTTTTCCTCATCCACAGGAGCCGCGGGATCGCGGGCGGCCAGTTCAGTACTGCGGTTTTCATTTGGAATGATCCTCCCTGCCTGAGCGCCGCGCTGCAAATTCGAGATTCGGACTTGCGTCCAGGCGCAACGCTGCATGCCGGCACTGCGGTTCCTGCTTTTTGCTCGCTCCACGTGAGCAAAGCGCCTCGAACAGCGGCCCGGCGGTCCGGCCGGATGCAGATCGCTGCCCCGGCGAAAAGACGGTGGCCTATTTCGGTGCAGCCAGCCTGATGGTCATCTCGTCGATCAAGCCGAGCGAACCGTTCTGCTGAATGTGCCGCGTGTGCAGTGTCGCTTTGGCAACTCGCATACCCAGGCACCGCGAGATACGCACCACGCCGAGTTCCGCTGCATTGAAGCGCGCCTTCATCTGCGACAAAGCGCGAACAATCGCCCGATGGCTTGCCGCTTCATCGGTTCGGCCGCAACCCACACGGCAACACACCCAATCGATCCACATAAAGTGCCATCCGGCATTCCGTACGGCGAAATCCAGTTGCGCAGGTCCCGCAACTTCGGCAACCATCCAGGCCTTGTCGAACGACTTCTGCCTCAGGGGAAGGCCGCGAGGCAAAATGGAGCCGACCCGAAGAAAGATCGCAGGCGACCGTATCACGAAGGGCTTCCGGAGTTTCCTGCCTTCGCCGGAATTTCTGCAGAATCCCCGATCGGTGGATGCGGCACAGCTTCCGGAGTGATCGTGCCGCGGGGGCTCAGGGCGACTTCGGTTTCATGGGCCCCGGTCTTATCGGCCCTGGTCTCAGAAGCGCTGCTTGCGGGGGCGGGCGCCGCCTCGGGCTGCGTGAGTTCGGAAGGAAGTGTCGAACTACTGCCTGACCGCGTAGACAAATGGTTCTTTACATCGGATCTTCCGATGAGAGTCACAGCAACTCCAGTCGATCGGTTGCGTGCCTGAAAGTTGCTCGTCTGAGCGATGCGCGGAGGGCTGGAGGCGAGGAAGGAAAGCCAAGCTACTCCCTTAGTATACGCCGATTACTCACCCCGCCCCTGACGCACTCCTCCCTGGGTCGGCCTGGCGTGTTCGACATAGCCAACGCAGAGAGTTCGTTGCAGTTCAGTGAAAAGGCGCAGTCCTGATCAACCGTTGCCGGTCCGGCTACGCCGCGCGATTTACCAGCGCGATCCGCCGCGGCCTCCGCCACCCGAGCGTCCGCCACCGTAACCTCCGCCACCCGAGCGTCCGCCGCTGTGTCCCCCTCCGCCAAAACCGGAGGTCTTTGGCCGCGCTTCATTGACGATGAGCGCACGTCCGCCGACCTGGGAACCATTGAGCGCGCTAATCGCGGATTCCGCCTCGCTGTCGCTGCTCATTTCAATAAAGCCAAAGCCGCGCGAGCGTCCGGTGTCGCGATCGGTGGCCACTTTGGCGCTTTCCACGGTGCCGTGCGATTCAAACAACTGGCGCAGTTCTTCATCGGTCGAGTCGAACGACAGATTGCCCACATAGAGCTTCTTCATTGGGGTTTCCTTTCGGTTGCGGCTGTCTCGGCGGCAGCCGTCGTGGTGTCTGAGAGCGGCTCGGAGTGGGATGGGACTTCCGTGTTCGAACCGATTGCGCCGGATTCCGAACCCGGCGGAGATTCGCGCTTCTCCAGCTTGCGCTGGAGCTTGCGCTCCTGTTTCGCCTGCTGCTTTTCCTGACGGGCGCGCTCCTTTTGCTGTTTGGCAAAAGTAGTGCTGGAACGTTGTGCCAAACTACCTCCTTTTGCGACGCGAACTTGGGGATTTCTCGGTGCCTGCCGCCTGCGCAACTGCGGCCCCGGCCGCGACAGAATTGGCTTCCTCCGGCGCGATGTGGATGAACGAGCGCGGCAGGAACTTCGGATCGCAGTGCACTCCCATCGCGGCAAGCGTCATAGCCGACTTGACGAGCGCGGTGCGTTTGCTGGAAAGCTTCCGAAAGTGCGCTTCCCGAGCCGCCTCTGACTCGAAGGCCTCCAGCGTGTTGCAGTAGGTGATCTTGCGATCCATCAGGTCGATGGCCTGATGGAGATCTTTCAGAGCGTATTGGCTATAAGCATTCGCTTGCATGCGACCTCGCTGTCGTGCCGGTTGAGAGTGGGTGTTGGCTCAGTGGACCGTACCTCCAGTCCGATCATGGACTGCAGGAAATCAGGGACGACCAGCCCAAACGAATCCGCGCAATTTCCTGTTCGAAGAGGGGAGCCGCATTGCAATTGGATCAGAGTCCCTGAACGCTTTCTGCCTGCAGACCCTTCAGACCACGGATGGCCGCAAACTCTACGCGCTGTCCTTCCTGGAGCGTTCGTACGCCGACGGCAAGAATAGCCCCCTGATGGACAAAGATTTCTCCGCCTCGATCGCGGAGAATCACTCCGTAGCCTTTTACATCGCTGAACCACTTCACGCTGCCCTGTTCCATGAGCGCGGCTCCTCACTGGAGTTCCGGCGGAGGTAGGCGGGACAGAGAGTGGTAGCGGGGTTCAGGAACTGCCAGACTCGAATCGGGTCAAGCTTCGCTAGATATATCCAGCATACACGGGAAGACACAGGGACCGAAAGGCTGCCAGGCTGAGAACCGGCAGGCTCTCTGCAGCTATCCGAAGCAGGCGAAGCGGTTAGGAGGCTCTTTCCCGCGCTTTTCCTGTTAGCCTGCTTGCCGCCGTCGCATGCCTCCTGCTGCCGCCGACCGTCAGGCGATATTGCTGGTCGGAGTCTTACGAACCGGTAATGATGCCCCGGGAGATCGCATACCGGGTCAGTTCCGCCGTCGTGCGCAGGCCTATCTCATTCATCAGCGCGTTCTTGTGAAATTCCACCGTCTTCGGAGAGATCGCGAGCGAGGCCGAGATCTCCTTGATCGTCTTTCCTTCGGCAACAAGCTGCAGAACCTCACGCTGCCGTGGCGTCAGCTCCTTCGCAAACACGTCGGAGCTTTGCCGCAGATCGCGGAGGGAAATGTCCGGCAAAGCATCCTTCAGGAGCGGCGTGACATAGATTTTCCCGGAGAGGGCCAGCTGAATGGCAGTCAGCAGTTCCTGGGTCGCCGATTGCTTGGCAACATAGCCCACGCCCCCGGCGCGGAATGCCGCGCGAAGATACTGGACGTCGATCTGCTGCGTCACGAAAACCAGTTTCGCCTGCGGTACAAGCTTACCCAGCTGAAGTGCGGCGTCGATGCCGTTCAGCTCCGGCATGCCGATATCGAGAACCACCACATCCGGCTTGTGGATTCCCGCATCGACGAGTAAGCGCCGCCCATCGGTCGATATGCCGACGACATCATAGTGCTCGGCGAGCAGGCTCCTCAGCCCTTCCGCCACCAGCGCATGATCATCCGCAATCAGCACGCGCGGCTTAGGCATGCTCCTCCAGCGGGATATTGACCACGATCATCGTCCCGTTTCCCAGCGACGACGTGACCGTAAAAGTCCCTCCGGCAATGCGCGCCCGCTCGTTCATGCTCACCAGCCCCAGCCCCCTCGTCGGAAATTCGTTGTCCTGATCGAATCCGTTGCCAAAGTCCCGTATCTGCAGCCGAACCGCCCCATCGGATCCATCCAGCAAGATTTTCACGTGCGTCCTGCCGGCATGTTTGCTCACGTTCCGCAGCGCTTCCTGGGTGATGCGGTATAGGGCTGTTGCGGCGGGTGGCGGCAGATTCTCCGGTATCTCCGACTCCGAGTAAGACGCCGGCATCCCCTCCCTTTGTTGAAAATCCTCCACCAGCGCCCGCAGAGCCGCCGATATGCCGAGGTCGTTCAGAATAGCCGGGTGCAGCCGGTGCGAAATCGCGCGGACCTCATTGTTGAGAGACTGCACTTCCTGGCGAATCGTCGGCAACTGCTTTCCCTGGCCCTCTTCCGCCCGCGCGCACAGAATTTCCAGCAGGCTGAGGCGCTGGCTGATATCGTCATGCAGTTCGCGGGCCACGCGCTGCCGCTCTTCCTCCTGCACGGAAATGAGGTGCGCAGCCAGTTCCCGCAGTTGTTCCTGAGCACGGGCTATCGTTCGGTTCTGCCTCTCGACCTCGTCTTGCAGCGTTTCCTGCTGCCGGCTGAGCACGTTTTCCGCCTCCCGGCGCAGAGTAATGTCCTCCATCGTCAGCAGCAGCGCGCGGCCTCCGTCAACCGGCAGAGCCTGGCCCCGAATCAGGAGAATGCGGGGCTGGGAGGTCGTCGAGTGGTGCTCGAATTCAAGAAGGGTGCCCGGGGTGGCGTCGGATAGTTCCTCCAGCTTAGCTTCAAAACCAGCCAGTCCCCACAGGTGCGCCACGAGATCGGGCAAAGACCTCCCGCAAAGCTCGCTCTCTTTCATTTGCGTCAATTCCATGAAAGCTTCATTGACGGTGCGGATGCTGTAGTCCATCTCCAGAACAACGACCGGAATGGGTACGCGTTCCACGACGGAACTGGCGAAGTCGCGCGCAACGTGGAGATCCTGCTGGCTGCTGCGCAGCTGATCGATATCCACCAGCAGCACCACCAGCCCTTCGATCTTGTTTTCCGCGGTGCGATACGGCCGGATACGCAGCAGATACCATTTGCCTTCCCGGTCCTGCACCTCGATTTCCCGGGTTCCCAGTGTGTCCAGCACCTCCAGCAGAATGGGCTCGATGTTCTCGACGCTGAGCTGCAGGCGTATTTCGCGGATGGATCGTCCGATATCCGCCGCCCTGATATTCAGCATTCTTTCCATCGGCGGAGTGAACTGGCGTATTTTCAGATCCTCGGTCAGCATCAGCAGCGGTATATTCACGCTGTTCAGCAGATTGGTCAGATCGTTGCTCGCCTGCACCAGCGACAGGTTGCGTTGCTGCAGCTCTTCGTTGACGGTCTGCAGTTCTTCATTGGAGCTTTGCAGTTCCTCCTTGGTCGTTTCCAGTTCTTCATTCGTGCTCTGCAGCTCCTCATTGGCCGACTGGATCTCTTCATTCGCAGAGACCAGTTCCTGGTTGCGGGCGTCGCGCTCTTCGATCAGAGACTGCAGATGAAAGCGTGTTGCGGTCAGGTCCTGGCGCAGCTGGGTAATAATCCTGTTCTGTCCCTCCTCCGCCAATTCCGGAACCATGATTTGCTGCGAGAGTTTTTCCGCGGCAGCGCCCTGCAGGCTCGGAAACAGCACGAGGTAGCACCTCGATCTTGCGTTGGCGCTGGTGATCGGCAATACCTCCACCCGCAGCGGCTGCGGGCCGTCATTTTCCAGGTGAACCGCCGACGTGACGAAGACCGGGATGTTCTCGCGGATGGAGCGCTCCACCGCTGCTCTGACTTCAGCGGCAATGTCGCTGCGCAGGACGCGCGACAGATTCCAGCTCACCGCTCCTGGCGTCAGCTCGACGTAGGGATTCGTCTGGCCGCGAGCCTGCAAAATGTCCAGCCCCTCATTCACAATGAGTCCTGGCGGAGCGTAGCGCGCCAGCACCATGCGATCGGCTGCGCGCTGCAGCTCCACTTCTGACCAGCCTTCCCTCGGCCGCGACGAATATTCTCCACCGCGCAAAGAGGACGGCAGCAGGCTGATGCTCAGAGGATTGGCATAGCGATGGATCGCGGAAGACGCGCCGCCCATCCGGAGATAGATCTTATTTTTGCGATCGACAGCGCTGAAGATGTCCCCATAGTCCCGCAGGCTCTCCGACGTTCCCAGGACAAGATATCCGTCAGGATCCAGCGCGTAGTGAAAGGTCGTGATGATCTGGTTTTGCAGTTGCTGGTTGAAATAGATGAGAACGTTCCTGCAACTCAGGATATCGATATGCGAAAACGGCGGGTCGCTGACCAGATTCTGCCGTGCGAATATGCAGCAATCCCTCACCCGCTTCGATACCCGATAGCCACGCTCGATCTTCGTGAAAAAGCGGTGCAGCCGCTCGGGTGACACATCCCCGATCAGCGATTCGGGATAGACCGCGGTGCGGGCCATTTCGATCGCATTTTCGCTGGCATCGGTGCCGAAGATCTGAACCGTCGAATCCAATCCGTTCGCCGTGAGATATTCGAGAATCGCAATCGCCAGCGAATAGGCCTCTTCCCCGCTCGCGCAGCCGGCACACCAGATGCGTATCGGCTTTTGCAGAGGCCGATTCTTGAAAAAAGCAGGGAGTACAACCGTACTGAGGGATTGCCAGAAGTCGGGGTCGCGGAAGAAGCGCGTGACATTGATCAGCGCGTCTTCGTGAAGCGCTCGAACCTCATCGGGACGCAGCTGCAGAAATCGCGCATAGTCGGCCAGTGAATCGAGCCTGCGCACCACCATGCGGCGGGCGATTCTTCGATGGATCGTCTCCTGCTTGTATTGGCGCAGGTCAAGACCGGTAACGTTGCGCAGAACCTGGTAGATGCGCTGAAGATGCTGCTCCTGGTTCGGAACCGCCAGTCCTTCTTTGAGCGAACGAATCTGCGGCAGAGAGAAGAGATTCCCCAGCCGGGCCAGCTCGAATCCGATCTCGGCCGGCGATCCCACGAAATCCACATGGTCCATCTCGATGGAAGTCGTGGGCATCCCCTTGTGCTCCGCTGTCTCGGGGGACTGGGCCATCGACAGGCCGCCTTCCCCCTTGATCGCCCGCAAGCCAAGGGCGCCGTCGGAATCGGCTCCCGACAGCACCACTCCAATGGAATAGTTCTGTTGATCCGTACTCAGGGAACGAAAGAAGTCGTCGATGGGAAGGCGAATGCGAGCGTTGCTGTCGCGGTGCTCGGTGCGGAACTTTCCCAGTTCGAGGTGCGCCATCATGCCCGGCGGCAGGATGTACACCTGATCCGGTTCCGGTCGAATTCCCTCCTCGATCGACCGAACCGGCATGGCCGTATGCCGCGAAAGTATGTCCGCTAAGTAACTCGGCTTGTCGGCGGCCAGGTGAGAAATCAGCACGTAGGCCATGCCGGTCTTTTCCGGCAGGTTCTCCAGCAACTCCTGAAAGGCCCGCAGACCGCCGGCGGACGCGCCGATCCCGACTACCGGGTACGGCAACGAGGCCGCCTCGCCCCCTTCGTTCCATTCGGCGGGGGACGCTGGTTCCAGCCCAATCTCCGCGCACCCCGGACAATCAGAGGCCGCTTTCGCTCTCCAGTCCGTATCGTTCCGTGCTGCGAGATCGTCATCTTCCCTGGCTTCGGCATCCTCAGGAGGGTTGGGAGATGTTGCGAAAGTCTCTTCGTCTGCCATGGCAGCTCCGCCTTTGAGAGCCGGCTCCCCGGCCTCTCACCATGCTACGGCAGCTTCCCTGCGTCTGGCTCCCCGTTAGGCCTGGCTTCCCGTCGCCGCCGTCCCGGATCCCGTAAGCATGGAATGGATCTGCGTCAACAGTCTTCGCGGGCCATCCGGCATGGAAGGGACAGCTGCCTCATTCCGGAAGCTCTGCTGGCGGACAGAGGCCGTGCTCAGCCGAATGATGGGAAGAGAAGGGTTGACCTTCCGAAGAGAAGAGATAACCGCGGTGGCCTGATGCTCCTCGACCGAGTGACACAGGACAGCGAGATTGATCCTCGAGATCACATCGTCTTCGATCGCTGTGTCGCCGGGGACGGAATAAACCTCGTAGCCTGCCGATTCCAGCACCAAATGTCGTGTCCTCAGCAGGTTGGGGTCGTCTCCCATGGAGAGGATCGTTCCTTTGCCGCCGCTTTTCCCGTCGGGCTCGACCCGCACCGCCCGCCTCACACCCTGCAGCGGAGGCTCCAGCTCTGCTGGCGGCGTCGCGCTCTTGTCAGCCGGGAGCCCCGCCCGAGTCGGTCGCTGACGCGCATACCGCGGGCCGTTTTCTCCAGGCAGGTGAGTGGAAGGGAAACTTTGCATAGAGGCCGGACCTCAGGAGAAAGAGGTTCTCCGCTTGCATCGCTCAGGCTAGCGCTTCGAAAAGATGCCGGTAACTGGGGAAATGCCTGGGGGGGACGCAAGCTGAATCGAGCGGGGGAAGAGGATCAACGGCTCCCGCCCATCCCACGACCAACCCGGCTCAGAGCCGGGTCCCTTTGCGTTTCTTCCCTGGCCGCTGCCCGCTCGTGCCCTCGAGTGGCCAGATTACAGATCGTTCATCGTGCGCTCGCTGTTTGGGTTTCGGCCTCGAATACCCAGGAATGTTCCTGGTACCGCTCGGAAACCCTGCGCCATAGGATGGGAAACGGATAGATAGGCAGGGCGCGCGCGATGACCCCAGTGAACGCCTGATCAGCCTCTCCAGGCTGACTTGACTGATCTTCCTTTTCACCCTGCAAGTTTTCGCATATCGGCTGCCCGACTGTCGCTCGTTCGGAACGGGATGATTTCCTGTTCACCCTGGATGAGAAAAAGCATGTCGCAGGAAATGCCGCGTTTTAGTTGCTCAAGGAGTCCGATGATGATGGAAAGCGAGGTAACAATCGGCACGGGAGACATCATTCTGAAGTCATGGCGCGAAATCGCCGACTATATGGGAAAGGGTGTGCGTACCGTGCAGAGATGGGAGCAGGATTTCGGTTTACCGGTACATCGTGGCGCGAACTCCCCCAGAAAGGCGATTCTTGCGCGCTCAAGCGAACTGGACGCCTGGGCGGTCGATTGCTGTGAGACGCGAAGCGCTGATTCCGGCGTCCGAACCGCTGTTCCCCTCTCCGTCAGGAAGAGAGCTGAGAGGCTCGCGGAGCCCGGACAGGCCGATGGGAGACTGGAATTGCGCGCGCGCGCTGTCCTGACTTCGTGGAAAGAAATCGCGCTCTATGTGGATTCCGGAGTTCGTACCGTACAGCGCTGGGAACGGGACTTCGGTTTTCCCGTGCGCCGCCCGAAAGCCCTCTCCAGGAAAGCCATCCTGGCCCGCCCCTGCGATATCGACAGATGGCTGCGAGAGGGGCCGTTTTCCGGCTCCGCGAGGATTGCCGCCTGACACTGCGCGGGGCGCGGGATGCGGGCCAATCGAATCTCCCCCGCTGAGCGCTGCCCCGCTGAGCGCAGCGATGCGTTCCTGAACAGGGGGGCCCCGTCGCTGGGACGGGGCCCGGAGTCGCGAACCGTTCGATACGCCATGGCGCAAGCGAGACGCGACCAGCTTTCAGTCTCGGCTGGATACCGCTGCGTGGGCAAGCGTCATTCTGTGTCAGGCGCCCTGCCACACCCTGGCTTCGCATCGCGTCCGGGTCGATAGGCGCATCATTGCGCACCCCCCGCGGCACAGTACAATTCAAGTGACCAGGCGGTCCGCCCATCGGGCGCCGGAGCAAAGTCAGGCTGCGGCAGAGCGGCTTGTAAGTTCTCCTGAACGGGCGGCCCAATAAATGACGCGGCGTTCATCGAGAAGGACAGCACGCAAGCGGGGAACGGATCGAATGTGCGAAAGTGGCGGAACTGGCAGACGCACCAGACTTAGGATCTGGCGGGGAAACCCATGGGGGTTCGAGTCCCCCCTTTCGCACCACGCTGCACAAGGTTGCAGGACCTTACCCGGTTCATGAAGTGTCGCACCGACCTGAGGATCCGGCGGGCCAACCCATAGAGGTTCGCGCGGCTCCCCTCCGCTTAGGCCAATTCCAGCCCGATCCGCTCCGCCTCGCGATCCAGCTGAACAATGCGGAAGCTGCGCACCTGCCCCACCCGCACCGGCTCCGGTGGCGCCGCCGCGCTCGCCGTCCCCTTCCAGCGAGCCTGCAGCATCGAGCTCAGCGACGAAAGATCGGCTTTCCCGCCGCCCGCGCCTCCCGTTCCCGCCTCCGATCCTTCAGCGCCAAGGGCGCACGCCGCGCGAATCCCCTCGCCCAGTTCCACGATTGCGCTCCCGGCGGACTGCTCGATCACCCGCCCGGAGACCACATCGCCCGCCTTGTGCTCGGCGAGATATTCGTTCAGGCTCGTCGGCACCAGCTGCTTCATGCTCAGCTTCATCTGCCGCTTTTCGGTGTCAATCGCCAGCACCTGCGCGCGCACCACCTGCCCCGCCTTCAGCACCTCCTGAGGATGGTGCAGGTGCCGCTCCGCCGTGATCTCGCTGATGTGCACCAGGCCTTCCACGCCCTCGGCGATCTGCACAAACGCGCCGAACTTCATCATCCGCGTCACCGGCCCTTCGACCGCCGACCCCACCGAATACTTCTTCGCAATATCGGCCCACGGATCGCCGAGCGCCTGCTTCAGCCCCAGCGACATCCGCTTTTCCGCCGGACTGACCGACAGGATCACCACCTCGACCGTGTCGCCCTGCTTCAGCAGATCGCTGGGCCGGCGCACTTTTTTCACCCACGACATCTCCGACACGTGGATCAGCCCTTCGATCCCCGGCTCCAGCTCCACAAACGCCCCGAAATCCGTCAGCCGCGTCACGGTAACGGTGACCCGCTGTCCTGCCTTGTACTTGTCGCCCGCTGCGTCCCACGGCTCCGGCTGCAGTTGTTTCAGCCCCAGCGAAATGCGCCGATTCTCTGCATCGATTTTCAGCACCTTCACCCGGACCGCCTCGCCCACCGTCAGCACGTCTTCCGGCGTGGCGACGCGCGTCCACGCCAGATCGCTGACGTGCAGCAAGCCGTCGACGCCGCCAATATCGATGAACGCGCCGTAGCTCATCAGGCTGCGCACCGTCCCGCTCACCACATCGCCTTCCTGCATCGCAGCCATTTGGCTCTGCTGCTGCGCAAAGGCTTCTTCCTCGGCAATCGCGCGCCGGTCCACCACCACGTCCTCATCGGCGACATCGAGCTTGATGATGCGGCAGGTGATCTCCTGCCCCACCATCTTCTCCATCTCCGCCGCATCGCGCGTGCCACTGCGCGAAGCCGGCAGAAACGCGCGGACGCCCACATCGACGCTCAGGCCGCCCTTCACCACCGCCGTCACCGTGCCGACAATGGCGGACTTCTGCGCAAACGCCTCTTCGAGCGACGCCCAGTCCTTCGGCTGGCTCACCCGCGTGAGCGACAGCACGTAGTAGCGCTCCTCATTGCGGCCCTTCACGCTCACCGGAAACGTGTCGCCCGGCTTCACGCCCTCGGCGTTGTCGCGAAACGCAGTGCGCGGCAGAATGCCCTCGACCTTGAATCCAATGTCCAGAAACACCGACTCGGCGTCGAGGGAGACCACCGTCCCCTCGAGCTGCTTCGCGCCGCCTTCGGTGTGGTGGCTCCGCTCAAACGCTGAGAGCAGCGCGCCAAAATTCTCTGCGCCAACATTCTCTGCAGGCTCGGCTGTGGGTTGGGAAGTGGGCTCAGCGGGCGTCTCGGGCGAATTCTGGTTTTCCATCACGGCTATGGATTATTGTGGCACGCCGCCGATATCCGGATGCGTGTGCCCCGTCTCCTCCTGATATGCTGCCCGTCAGAGCCTCCCATGCTGCTCGAACTCCGAGCCGAGAATTATGCCGTCATCGACCACGCCATCGCCGGATTCGGTCCCGGCCTCAACCTGCTCACCGGCGAAACCGGCGCGGGCAAATCCATTCTCGTCGACGCTCTCGCGCTGCTCATGGGCCAGAAGGCCTCCAGCGGACTGATCCGCCACGGCGCCGATCGCGCCGTCCTCTCCTGCGTCTTCGAAAGCACCCCCGGCGCCGACCTCGTTCTCGAGGCCAACGGCATCGACGCCGAAGGAACCGAAATTATTCTCCGCCGCGAAATCCTCGACAACGGCAAGGGCCGCGTCTTCGTCAACAACCAGGCCGCCACCGTCGCCGTCCTGCGCGCCCTCGCGCCCGAGCTGGCCCTGATCCACGCGCAAAGCGAAACCATCAGCGGCTTCGATCCCGCGCAGCAGCGCAGCCTCGTCGATCGTTTTGGCGGACTCGCGCTCGAAGCGGTGGAGGACGCCTTCACCCGCTGGCGCGCAATCCAGGAGTGCCTCGCCGAACTGGAACGCGACGAGCAGGACCGCCTCCGCCTCGCCGACCTGTGGAGCTTCCAGGCCCGCGAAATTCAGTCCGCCGCGCCCCAGCCCGGCGAAGACGAAGCCCTCGAGACAGAGAAGCGCGTTCTGGCCAATGCCGAAAAACTCTTCGCCGCCGCCACCAGCGCGAACAGTCTTCTTTACGAAGACAACGAATCCGCCGAAGCCGCGCTCGCCGCCGCGCAGAAGCACGTGGAAGAGCTGGCCCGCTACGACGCCCAGTTCTCCGACGCCGTCCAGCAACTGGCCTCGGCGCGCGCCACCATTGAAGACGTCGCCGCCACCGTCCGCCACTATAGCGAGAAGATCGACGCCAGCCCCGAACGGCTCGCCGAAATCGAAGACCGCCTCGCTCTGCTTGATCGGCTCAAGCGCAAATACGGGTCCACCCTCGCCGAGATCATCGCCTTCGGCGAAGAGGCCGCGCGCAAGCTGGCGGAAATCGAGAATCGCGACGAAGTTCTGAAGGCCTTGCGAGCGGACCTCAGCAAGGCCGCCGCCGCGTACCAGTCCGCCGCGCGCTCCCTCACCGCCGAGCGTGTCTCCGCGGCCAAAAAGCTGGAAAAGCTGGCCGAAGCCCAGATCAATTCGCTCGCTATGAGGTCGCGCTTCTCCATCGCCGTCACGCCCAGCGAAGACGAGGCCGCCTGGACCGCGCACGGCTGGGATACCGTCGAGTGCCGCATCGCCACCAATCCCGGCGAGCCGCTGCAGCCGCTCGACCACATCGCCTCCGGCGGCGAAATGTCTCGCGTGCTCCTCGCCCTCAAAGTCAGCGTTGAAGAAGGCGCCCATCGCCATCGCGCCCGCAAAACTCAGGTCCCGCGCACCCTCGTCTTCGACGAAATCGACATCGGAATCGGTGGCCGTGCTGCCGAAGCTGTCGGCCAAAAGCTCAGAGAGCTGTCGCGCGTGCAGCAGGTCCTCTGCGTCACCCACCTGCCCCAAATCGCCGCCTTTGCCGACCAGCACCTCCTCATCGAGAAGCAGGAGAAGCAGCGCCGCACGCAAACCTCCGTTCGCCTGCTTTCCTCCGAGGAGCGCGCCGAGGAGATCGCCCGCATGATTTCCGGCGCCACCGTCACCGAGACCTCGCTGCGCCACGCCGAGCAAATGCTCAAGGGCAGCGCCACCCCGGCTCGGCCTTCCTGATCCGCCCCGCCCGCGGACCGCCATCCCGCACCCGCTCGACGCAGTCGCATCACGCTTCCATTACCATCGCAGAAGGCACGCCATGACCCTCCGCATTCTCGCCGCCGCCGTCCTCCTGCTTGCCTCCGCCGTCTCCGCCCAAACCCCATCCGCGGCCCCTTCGCAGTCCGAAATGGCCCAGCAGGTCCGCGATCAATTCCTGCACGCCTGGAACGGCTACCGCCAGTACGCCTGGGGCCACGATGAGCTGCGCCCGCTCTCCAACAAGCCCTTCGACTGGTACGGCACTTCGCTCTACATGACGCCCGTCGACGCCCTCGACACGATGATCCTGATGGGCCTCACCCAGCAGGCCGACGAAGACCGTCACCTCATCGACACGCAGCTCTCCTTCGACAAAGACATCTACGTCAAGAATTTCGAAATCACCATCCGCATGCTCGGCGGCCTGCTCAGCTCCTATGAGCTGACCAACGATCCCCGCCTGCTCGCTCTCGCCGACGACCTCTGCACACGCCTGCTGCCCGCCTTCAACTCGCCCACCGGCATGCCCTGGGTCGAAGTGAACCTCAAAACCGGCGCCACGCGCGGCGAAGACTCCAACCCTGCGGAAGTCGGCACCCTCCTGCTCGAATTCGGCACGCTCAGCCGGCTCACCCACAAGCCGGTCTACTACGAGAAGGCGAAAGCCGCCGTCATCGCCGTCTACAATCGCCGCTCGCCGCTCGGTCTGCTCGGCGACGAGATCAACGTCCGCACCGGCGCATGGACCGGAACCACCGCCAATATCAACGGCGGCAGCGACTCGTATTACGAATATCTGCTGAAAGCCTGGAAGCTCTTCGGCGACGAGGATTGCCATCGCATGTGGGAATCAAGCCTGGCCGCGCTCAACAAATATGTCGCCCAGGAAGTGACCTACCCGTCAGGCCCCGCCGGCTTCTGGTATGGCGAGGCCAACATGAACACCGGCGCCCGCACCGGAACCGTCTATGGCGCCCTCGCCGCGTTCTTCGGCGGCTCCCTCGCGCTCTCCGGCGATCTCGACCGCGCCCGCCGCCTGCAGGATTCCAACTACAGGATGTGGACCCTCACCGGCATCGAACCGGAGCTGATCGACTACACCTCGATGAAGATCCTGAGCCCCGGCTATGAGCTGCGCCCCGAGAACATCGAGTCCGCTTACTACCTTTATTACTTCACCCACGACCCCAAATACCGCGAGATGGGCATGACCTACTTCGAGTCCATCGTGAAAAACTGCCGCACGCCCTCCGCTTTCGCCGCGCTCTCCAGCGTCAAAACCATGACCCAGCGCGACGACATGGAAAGCTTCTTCTTCGCGGAAACGATGAAGTATCTTTACCTGCTCCTCGCCGCCCCCGACCGCATCGACCTGAGCAAGACCGTCTTCAACACCGAGGCCCACCCGCTCAACATCGCCGCCGCGGCCACGCTCCCCGGAAATTAGCGATGGCATCCTGAGCGCAGCGCCACGCAGCCGTTGGGTTCACAGCATACGAATGCGCGTAGTCGAAGGACCTGCATTTTCCCCTCCCCACGCCGCACTGCTGGCCGCAGCGACCCGGCCCTCCCCCATTCGTTGCATTGTGACGCCCCGCGACCCGTGAGGAGATGGTACTCAGGTGATCGCAGTAACCCAGCCTCCGGCAGTCAAGCGCGAAGGTCTGTCTGAATTCCGCCTGATCCCCCGCGTCGAAACCTGGCCCCGCGCGGTTGCGTTTGCCCAAACCGCCCCTGGTAAGCTCGCCCTCCTCGCCGCGTTTGCAGCCGGCATGAACTTTTTCCTCGCCGGCCTCACGTCTTCCCTTTACTTCGTCTTCTTCTTCGGCCTCATCACGTTTCTGCCGGAATATCGGCGGGCGATTCTCGCCATTTGCCCGGTGCTCGTCCTGATTCAGGCCAACCTGCACGCTCCGCTGACGCTTGCCGAATCCCTGCTCGTCATGGCCGTCGGAATGCTTCTTTACTGGTGCGCCCTGCGCTGGCCCAAATCGCGCTTCGGCCGCGGTCCGCTGGTCTTCCTGCTCACCGGCTTTTCCCTGCTCATCCTCACCGCCTGCGCGACGAAATCGGCCACGCGCCCGTACCTCGTCCTCTGGACGCTCGTCGGCGCGGCGACCAGCTACCTCTGGTTCATCGCCTACGCGGTCACTGACCGCGGTTCCCACCCCCGGCAGGATGCTCCGCTCGAACTGGCCACCTTCCGCCCGCTCTGGGGCTCAACCGTTACGCCGTTCCCCAAAGGCGCGGCCTATCTGCGCCGCATCGAGGCCAGGACCCCCGAGCAGCTCGCCGTCACCCAGCTCAAAGGCCTCAAGCTGCTCCTCTGGGCCATTCTCCTGGCTATCCTGCAGCGCTTCTGGTTCCAGTTCTTTCACGGGTATCTCCATATCCCTGTGCCCGACGCCGCCCTCGCCGCCAGCGTTCGCGGCGCGCCCTTTCCCTGGCACATGCGCTGGGCCTGCCAGATCCTCGCCTTCTTTGAGCTGATCCTCGGCTATTCGGTGATGGGACATCAGATCATTGCCTGCGCCCGCATGGCCGGTTTCAATGCCCTGCGCAACACCTATCGCCCTTTGTCCTCCACGACCCTCATTGAGTTCTTCAATCGCTTCTACTACTACTTCAAAGAGTTACTCGTCGATTTCTTCTACTTCCCCGCTTTCCTCCGCTACTTCAAGAAACACCGCCGTCTGCGCACCGTCTTCGCCACTTCGGCCGCTATCCTCATCGGCGACTCCTTTTACCACCTCACGCGCGACTGGTGGTTCTTTCGCGACCGCGGTCTCTGGGGAGGCCTCGCCAGCTATCAGGTCCTCATCGTTCACAACATCGCGCTCACGATCGGCCTCAGCATCTCGCAGTTGCGCAAGCGCAGTCCACGGCCGCCGGGCTTCCTGCGGTCGCACCTTCTTCCTTTTGCCGGCGTCGCCCTGTTCTACATCCTGGTGACCGTCTTCGGAGGCGAAGCCCGGTCCTTCACCCTCCCGCAGACGATGCGATACTTCGCCAGCTTATTCTTCATCCATTACTGAGAGGGGCAATGGCAGGAAAAACCGACATCCGTTCCTTCGTGCAGCAACTGCTCGACGCGAAAGACGACCACCGGCCGCTGGCCGACGATGAGTCCCTTCTGCTGAGCGGTCGCCTGCAATCGGTCGACGCCGTCGAAATCGTGGTCTTTCTCGAGGAGAAATTCGGCCTCGACTTCTCCGACATCGGCTTCGACCGCGAACAACTCGACAGCGTCAACGCCATCTCCACCCTCACCCAATCCGCGACCGCCGGACGCTGAGCCGCAGGCGCACCGGCCGCGCTGAACCGGAACCTGGTGTCAGGCCCGCTCGCGCACCGCGTAGAGGTTGTAGAGGTTCGTCCCCCGCAGCAGCGGCTCCTGCTCCGCCGTCACCGTGAAGCCCCGCGTGCGCAGCATCTCCTGCACTTCATTCAGCCCACCGACTCCGTCGGTGAATTCCATCACCAGCTGCCGAATGCGCGGCCAGTGATAGTCGCGGATCCCGGCCAGCACCTGCCGCTCGCTGCGCTCCACATCGATCTTCAGCAGGTCGATCCGCTCCACGCCCCCCTCATCGATCACCTCGGAGAGCGTCCTCACCGGGCACTCGAGCGTTTCCTGTTTCCTGAACAGAGCCGCCGAGAAAACTTCAGCGCCATGCTCCGCGATCCCGGTGTTGATCATGTAACTCTGCGTCGTCGCCCGATCCTGAGCCGCGTCGGCATGAAACCCCGACGAAACCGAGTTCGCTGGATAACGCGTGAATGGCAGCGTGCCGGAAACGTCGAGCAGCCCGCAGGAAAAAACGCTGGCGTTGACGCCGTGCTTCTCCACATTCGCCCGCAGGCATTCCCCCGCCGCGGGGTTCGGCTCGAAGGAGAAGACCCGCACGTTCTTCCGCGCCCGGTGAAAGAACATCGTCGCCAGCCCAATGTTCGCGCCCACATCGAAGACGCAGTCGCCATCGTCGAGCGTTACTCTCTTCTGCAGGTAGCAACGGTCCTCGAAGATTTCCCGGTACATGAAGCGCGCCTCATCAGGGCTGAGACCGAAGACGGTGAATCCCTCAGCGAGCGTGATCTCCCGCATCGCTACGCGCCCCTTTCTGCCGCGAACTTGCCTTCGTCCAGCATGCGCAGCAGCGCCTTGCGATCGATCTTTCCCGTCGATCCCAGCGGCAAAGCGTCGAGCCGGCACACGCGCTCCGGCACCATGTAGGCCGGCACGCGTTGTTGCATCCCCGCGCGCACGCGATTCCGTTCGACCGACGGATCGCAGTGGAACGCCACAATCCCGGTCGCGCGCCCATCCTCCACCGGCCATGCCACCGCCGCGACCACGTCGCTCCCCACAATCTCGCGCAGGTGAGCCTCCACTTCTTCCAGCTCGACGCGGTTACCCAGCACCTTCACCTGGTTGTCGATGCGCCCCAGATGGTGAAACGCGCCCGATAAATCCTGATACGCCAGATCGCCGGTCCGATACCACCGCCGCCCTTCGATCGTGGGAAAGCGCGCCGCCGTCAGATCCGCGTCTTTGAAATATCCGCGTGCTACCTGCCGGCCCGACACCACCAGCTCCCCCTCCTGCTCCGGAGGCAGAAACCGCAGATCCGCATCCACGATCCCGGCCTCAATCCCCGGAAACGGCTTGCCGATTGCGAGCGACCCGCGATTCCGCGTGATGTTCGGCGGTTCTTCCAGCCGCTGCGCGATGCAATCGACCGTCACTTCTGTCGGCCCGTAGAAATTCTCCACCACGCTGTTCGGGGCAGCCTTTTGCCACGCCCGCGCCGCCGCAATGGGCAGCGCCTCGCCCGCAAAGATAGACAGCCGCAGCGACGGGAACGCCCCCGCCTTCAGCATTCGCATGCGATCCATCATGCAGGCCGTCGACGGCACCGAAAACCAAATCGTCAGCGCGTGCTCGCGGATGAACTTCGCCGGGGCCATCAGCTGCGCCTCCGGCACTATATGCAACTCCGCTCCCGCCGCCCAGGTAACAAACAGATCGAGCACCGAATTATCGAAAGTCAGCTCCGCCACCTGCGACACCCGGTCGCTCGGCGCGAACGCGCACCGCTGCTGCACAACCGCGCGAAACTGCGCCACGCTGCCCGCCTCGATCATCACGCCCTTGGGCGTCCCCGTCGTGCCCGATGTGAACAGGACATACGCAAGATCGCCATCGGCCACAGCGACGGGCTGCCCGATCCCCGCCTCCGGCAATGCGGCAAAGCTGTTGATCTGGATTCCGGTTGCTTGCGCGGCCGCCTGCGAAAGCCTCACATCCTCGCCGGCCAGAATGCGGCGCGGCGCAGAGGCCAGCGCCCGCTCCGACAGCAAATCCATGCCGGCCTGGTCCACCACCAGCGCATCCAGCTCCGCCATCTGCAAGATGCGCAGCAGCCGCTCCTCCGGCGTGTGCGGATTGACAGGCACATACGCTTGTCCCGCCCACAGCGTCCCCAGCACGCCGGCGTACGCCTCGAGGCTGCGCACAGCCAGGATCCCCACTCGTCCCGAGCCCTGGCCTTCAGCCTGTTCGAGCCAGGCGGCCACCCGGCTCGCAAGCGACGCCATCTCGCCATAGGAATAGCGAGCGCCCTCCACCACCAGCGCCGGCGCCTCAGGCTGCTGCCCGGCATTTTCATGGAAAGGAACGGCCAGGTTGTAATTCACGGGATGCGCCCTGATTCCTCTGGGGATGAAGAGGTTCGATTCTGCTCGCCAGAATTATTGCACGGCGATTCCCGGCAACCAGAGCGCGCCGCCAGTATTCCCGGCAGAAATGCCGGCCTTCTGTTTTTGGCCCGAACCGGATGCGTCGTGTACCGGATTGCGGGAAAAACTCGGGGCCTCCCGCTGCAATTTTCACCGGGGGTGGGGCACTTCCTTGAATCGGCGGAGGTTGGGAGGTAATACCCTGCGGGTATTACCCTGCGGACCTCGAAGCAGCGATCAGCCAGACGGCGAAGAAGCGGCTGGCGAAGAGCCGGTCAGCGGACGAGCGTCAGCAAACGGCGGTCAGCAGACGGCGGCGGCGATCTTCTCAAACAGCGAACAGAATTCGGCCTGAGCCGGAGCCAAAAGGAAAAAGCCCCATTCGCTGAATGGAGCTTTCCCTGCATGTAGGCTAGGCTGCGCGGAGATTCGAAGGCAAGGAAAATCGGAGGCGCGGACGGTACGAAGGTCATGGGACGGATGTGAATTGACGTCCCCTGGAACATGAAGCCGAGATTCAAGGAAACCTGCCGCGCGAAGCGGCTCCGTTGTTGCTGTTGTATCAGGCCACGACTTTCAGTCGTGCCGAAACGGCGTCTTTTAAGGCGGAGCTTTAGCCCCTGCGGCCTTTTTCGCGTGCAGCGTCTCGAAACACCACGGATACAATCCTTCAGGCCTGACCAACCCTGCGCGGGCAGGATTCTGCGCGATATATTCCCGATGGCGCTCGAAGCTCTGCTGCCCATCGACGCGCACCTCGGAGAATCCCCGCTGCCAAACTTCGCCCGCGTATCCGAACTCTTTCTTCACGCGATACGAAAATCCGCCTTTGATGAACTGCATTGCTTTTTCGATTGACATATCGCCGCGAACACTGAGGAGCAGATGGACATGATCGGGCATGATTACGAAATCGTGAACCTGAAAGCGCTTCGCGGCGATGCAGTTGCGCAGCACATCAATGAAAAGCTCGGCGAACCGATCGGACTGCAGCAGATGCTGGCCCATGCTCGTTTTTGTTGTCACGAAAAACGTGCGCGTGTAGGGCGCGGTCTTCGCGTCTCCGTCATTGCGTGAGGGGATAGCCATCACAGGGGCTAAAGCCCACTCTTTTATAGGCCTGTTCGGCACGACTGAAGTCGTGCCCTGATACAAAAGCAAAACCGAAGTCACGCCGTGGTCGTGAGCATTGGCGGCTGGATGTGCCATTCGCCTCGCGGGCGCGCCTGGCTGATGGAGGGCCAATCCTGCCGCGTGGTCGTTGTGCATTTGCTTTTATATCAGGGATCGAGTTGACTCGTGCCATCAGTGCTCTTTTTCGGAGCGGTCGTTGTGCACTTGCTTTGCTTTCCCCTCCTCGCTCGCCCTACCCTGAAATCACGGAAAGCCCTGTTCAGCCGAGCGGGGCTTTTGGTTTCTGAACTCCGTTCCCCGTGCTCTGAGCTCTCGTCACCCCGGCCCAGGCCGGACGTGCATCCGCTCTTTGAAAAGGCTGCCTGCCGCCCATCCCGTAGAACGGTACGAGTCCCGCTATCATCAGGTCGAGGGACCTGCCCATGCCCAGCCCAGCCAAAGTGACCCGCAGCCGCTTCGAACTTCCGCAGGATGGCAAAACCGCCTGGCTCGAGTTCGAAACCGACGACCTGGGATTGATGACTCTCTGGCACACCGAGGTCCCCGAGGTGCTGCGCGGCCGCGGCATCGCCCAGGAGCTGGTCACCACTGCCTTCCAGTACAAGAAGGACCGCGGGCTCAAGGTCGACGTCGTCTGTCCCTACGCGCAACCCATCGTCGCCACCCACCCCGAGTCCCAGGCCCTTGTCGGCAGCCGCTGAGGTGTCTTCTGCTACTCGCTCACGGGCTGACCCTGCCAAAGCGTCCGCCTGCCGCACACCCGATGAGCCAGGGGGGCTCACACCACAACCGCATGCAAGCCCCACTTCCTCCAGCGGACACGCCGCGACCGTAGCTACCAGTACCAGATGACCAGGTTGCTGGTGTACGCGGTTAGGCTCGAGCCGTTGCTGCCGCCTCCATCGAGCTGGAAGTTCGGCCCCACCGACTCTGACCAGGACTTCGACTTTTCCACGTTAATGCAGCCGCCGGAGCAGCTCAGCGTCTGGACGTTTCCGTCGAGCGAGATCTGGTCGTAGTAGATACCGGTACCTGGGTAAGCGTCGTGATGGGATTCCACCTGCAGATGGTGCCAGGCGCCGGTCGAGACCGAGCACGCCGTACCCGTTTCCACCCAACCACCGTTCAGCGTGATGTCCCAACGCCCCTCTTTCAGATTGCACTGCACGGCCATCAGGTAGTAATCGTTCGCCGGCGAAGCGTGATTGATGTCGAGCTCGATCTGTCCCACGTTCGACCCGCTGGGGACATACACGTAAACGTCGTAGATGAAATGCGTCGCCGCATCGGCGTTGCTGTTATCCGTCAGCGCGCTGAACCAGCGCACGCCGCCGCCCGTTTCGCTGTAGGTAAAACCGTATTGGCGGGAATCGGGGTTCATGCCGTACAGCACGCCCGTCGAAGGATAGGTGGTACTGACGTTGGTCTTGTTGCCGACGGTGCCGCAGTCCGGTTCGGTTTGCCATTCGTTGGTAGCCTGCGACGGATTCTCCGCTCCCTGGTTCCCGGTGCCCGGCGAGTCGGGCGGGCAGGTATCGTTGTACGTTCCGGTGAAGTTATTCAGCGACTCGATGCCGCTATAGATATAACTGGCGTTTCCTTCGGTATACAGATTCACGTTCGCAGGCGCGGCAATGCCTCCGGTGACCGTGAAGGGGATATCGGTCTCGCAGTAGAGCGATCCGGCCCACGCCTTGACGCGCAGGAGATGCGCACCGGAAGAGTCGTTGCTGTCGACCAGAGTATTCAGCGAGGTTGTGTCGATGGGCGAACCCTCTGTCTGCGAATCGACGTTGTAGTCCATGGCCGATGTGGCTTGTCCGCCGCAGGTGGGCGCGCTGGCCACCAGGTTGAAGGTCTCCGGGAGCCCCGCGCTCAGGGTCGGCGCGGTCACCGCGACTCCGTTGCCCACCGTGAGGGGGGTTGCCTGGTCGCACTCCTGGCCGCTTCCGTTATAGGCCTTGAAATGGATGGTGTGCGCGCCTGAAGCCAGCGACAGCATGGTCGCAATGGTGGTGCCGCTCACGTAGGTGGTGCCGCCCGAATCCACGGAATATCCGAAGCTGCTGGTATTGGCGCCGTCACAGGTGGGCGCCTCGGCCTGCACATAGAAAGGCGAGTTGACTACGGGGCCTCCAGCCGGCCCGCTCGGGGCGTCGACCGTGATGTACTGGGCGCGCGCCGTAAACGGCAGCATGGTGAGAGCGATGCCCGTGGCGAAAAGCAGCAGAGCGCTGCGCGGGCGAACAAGCGGGGGAGTGTGCATGGGTCACCTCTGTACCCCTGGCGGGGCACTGGCTGGGAGAGAGTGGACGTAAGAACGTGCGAAGGGACTTGCTGGCGCACTTACAAAAGCCCGGATAACCTGCTTGATGCCGATAGTAACTAGTCAGTTATCTTAGGTCATGCAAAAAACTACCGCGCCGCCCTGTCATGCGCAACCGCGGTCACACAGGGACCGCAATCCGGCAGGGCAGGACCGCGGGAAGCCGGCTGACGGAAAAGCTGCTGTACGGCGTGAAGGGATCCGATCCCGTGAGCATGGCCGCCGCGGCTGGCGTGCTGATCGCGGCAGGCTGCTGGCCGGGTATCTGCCGGCGCGGCGCGCGGCGCGGATCGATCCACTGGTGGCGCT
Source organism: Acidobacteriaceae bacterium (assembly GCA_049802575.1). Taxonomy (GTDB): domain Bacteria; phylum Acidobacteriota; class Terriglobia; order Terriglobales; family Acidobacteriaceae; genus Palsa-343. The sequence goes on from JBARMS010000154.1 coordinate 33,842, forward strand.
GCGGTACGAATAGGGCGAGCGGGTAGCGGGAAGCGGTTAGCGAAATACACTCAGCGAAAGACTCTTAGCGAAAGACTCTTAGCGAAATACTCTTAGCGAAATGCTCTTAGCGAAATGCTGTTAGTGTTCGAGGATCTGCTCGAAATACGCGAGCGCTCGCGGATCGTGGGTTTGGCCCAGCCAGAAGATTGCGTCTTTGCGAACTGCAGGATCGGGATTGGTCTGTGCGACGTGCAGCAACTCCGGAACAGCCTCGTCCTTCGGTAACTGGCTCAGCGCAAAGACCGCCTTCTTCCTGACTGCTGTTTCAGGATCGTTCTCCACCGCGTCTTTCAGGGTCGCCACTGCTTTCTTTCCGGCCTTTTGCGCGACCCAAAAGATCGCCTGCTCGCGGACGCGCGTGTCCGTGTCCGATTTCGCCAGGCGGATCAAGTCGTCCGTCGCAGCCGGTTCGTGGCTGATTGACAGATCGAAGGCCAGCTTCGCGCGGAATTCCGGGTCCGGGTCTGCCGCGAGCTTCTCGAGAACGAGCAGGCCATCGTGACCGCGTGCGGCACCGAGCCAAAAGGCGCCCTTCTCGCGCAGCCAGAGCGGGTTCGCTGAGGAAGCGAATCCCGCCAGCGCCGTCGTTGCCTTCCCGGTCTCGTGCATGGCGATTGCCGCGAGCGCTTCGTCGGCATGCTTCCGGTCGTCTTGTGTGACCAGGCTGGAGAGGCAGTCGACGCTGTCGCCGGCCTGCACGCCGGTCAGCCAGGTGAAGGCAAGGCCTCCTGCGTCGAGGCGGCAGCCGGCGCCGACGAATCGAATCTTATCGACCGCGCCCTGGTCGATGCGCACGAGGACATCGATGGTGGTGGCAGTGGCGGCATTCCCATCGGAAGTGCGAAAGCTGTGATCGCTGTCCTCTAACCGATAGACACCGCAACATCCATCGTCCATCGATCCATCGCTGTCGCCCGAACACACAGAGAAACGCGATTGTGGAAGAGCAGCCACTTCATAGCCAAGCCAGAGCGGTCCATTTGCATGCTGAAATCGGGTCACCGTCGCGGACAGTCCTGGGCCGACCGGCTCAGTGTGAAACTGCGCGTTGAGGATTTTGGGCTGCTGGGCTGTCGCGAGCATCGACACGCCGAGCACGGCTGCTGCGAACCATTGCTGTTTCATGGGGAATCCTCGCTACTTGTTGAGAATTTCGAGCATGTACTGGGTGGCCTCCTGGTTGTGCATCAGGCTTAGCTGCTGCACCAGGTACTGCTTCATCTCTTGATTTTTCTCCGAGCGGGCGAGCACCACCAGATCGTGCGCATCATTGGCCAGGAAGAGCGCCTGAGCCGCGGCGCGCTTCGTCTCCACGTCGGCGCTGCCCTGATAGGTCGAGACCAGGGCGGGAGCCACGGACATGCCGCCGGAGATGCCGAGATTGCGGATTGCTTTCCGCCGCAGCTCAGCGTTCGGTTCAGACTGCGCGATGGCGGTCAGCGGCGCGATGCCGTCGTGGCCGCAGGCGATGAACGCGTCGATGATGTCGGCCCTGGCCTCCGCGTTGTTCGTCCCGTGATACAGCGTCAGCAGATCGGCGCCATCGTTCATCGCGCCCAGCGTATGCACGGCCGTGCGCACCAGATCAGGATCCGACTCGCCGCGCGCTGCGGCCAGCACCTTCGCCGAATCGCCCGTGATCAGGTAGGACTGGAGAACCGCGCGTTTCACCTGTGCGTCGGAGGAGTGCTGGTAGATGTCTGCCAGAGTGTCGTCGGCACGCTTGCCCTGGGCTGCCGCGACCATGCGAATCGCTTTGATTTGCAGCGCCGGGCCCGACTGGCCATGCGCGATCTGGCTGATGAGCGCCTGCGCCTGAGGCGAGTTGTTCTGCGCCAGCACAAAGAGCGCGTGGCTCTTCAGTTCCTCCGGCTGGTTGCCGGAGAGGATTTTCTCGAGGATGGGGATCGCCTGGGCCGAATCCTGCTGCATGAGCGCATTGAGCGCCAGCAGCTTGAGATTCTCGTCGGGCTCGGCTTGGGGCGGAACGGGGTCGCCGCTTTTGCCGCGAATCTCGATTTCCAGCGCGCTGCACTCCCCCAGCCATCGACTCTTCGGATACTGCTTGCTGAGCTCGCCGCACGTGTCCAGCGCGTTCGCGGACTGCCCCTGCTTGTTTTCGGCGTAGGCCTTCCAGTAGAGCGCTCCTTCCGCATGCTCGCCGCGCATCTGCGCGACGCGGCCGAAGAGGCCGGCGGCATCGGACCAGCGGGTCTCATTGATGGCGCGCGTGCCCTGGGCATAGAGGCCGGAATCGCCTGGGTTCGCTTCGCCGGCCGCCGGCGCAGACTGCTGACCTTCAGCGCGCATACGCCAGGGCGCGACGGTCATCGCTGCCGCAGCCAGAATGACAACTGCTCTCCTGAGCTTCATCAGATCGATGCTCCTTTTGCGGCTTTCGGCCCGCCGGCCTGATCGGGACTGCGTGCCATCAGCACGCGAATCTCAAAGAGAATTCCCTCCGCGTTCATCTCGTCGCGGACGCGCCGGAGATCGGCGGGCGTCAGCTTCGGATCGTTGGCGACCTCGGCCAGCACGCCTTGCAGCTGCTCCAGCGCCCCGGCCAGCAGCGGATCGTCCGCATTGGCCGCCGTGGCGCGATAGAGCCGGTTCGACGCCAGCAGGTCACGGGCTGCGGACTGCAGCTGCGCGTTCTCCGCGGCGTCCGAGGGATCGGCATGCTCCAGAGTGACGAGCAGCCGCTCGGAGCGATCCAGATGATCCGCCAGCACGACCAGGATGACGCGCTGCGTTGCCGGCGCACCGGCGTTTACGGCGATCGTGGTGTGCTTCGCAGTGGTTCGTTCCCAGTAACGCCCGCCGAAAAAGGCTCCCGCCATCAGCAGCAGGCAACTCATCACAAGAACGGCCGCGCGACCCCTTCCCCACACGCCCCATCCTCTTGAGCTTGTTTTGTAGGCGATGAGGCGCGGCCGCAACGAGTCCCAGACTCGTTCGCCGTAATCGGGGCTGCGCCGCGCGGGCGGGGCGGAACGGATCGCATCGAGGCTCTGCTGCAGCTCGGCGAACCGCGACGAGCACTCGCGGCACGCCTGCTCATGCGTCCAGGCCGACTGCGGGGCCTCGCCGTAATAGAGCTCGACCAACTCGTCCTCGCTCAGGTGCTTCATGCATTCCCCCGCAACGGCGCCAGTTCGCGCCGCAGTTTCTGCACGGCGCGAAAGACCGCCTGCTTCGCGGCATTCGCCGCGATGCCCAGCACATCGGCAATCTCAGCCATCGACCGGTCCTCGAGGTGGCGCAGCACGAATGCCGTTTTCTCCGTCGGCGTGAGCCGCTGCATCGCCATTTCCTGTGCGGCGCCGATCTCGCGGCTCAGCAGTGTCCGCTCCGGATCGGCATCCTGCGCGGCTACCTGCACGCTTTTCTCCTGCGGATCGCTCTCTTCGCCGTGGCGATATTCCGCCTCAATGGCGGGCCGGCTGAGCCGGTTGAGCGCGCAGTTCACGGCGATCCTGTAGATCCACGTTCCGAAGCCGGAACGCTGCTGAAAGCTCTCCAGTCTCTGATATCCGCGCAGAAAGGCTTCCTGCACAATCTCCTCCGCATCTGCTTCGTTGCCGGTGATCCGAAATGCCACCCGGAAGACAGCTCCGCTGTGGGCGCGCACGAACTCTCCGTAGGCGTCCTTGTCACCGGCGAGAACGGCCCGGACAACCGAGTGGTCGGATTCCTGCATTCAGCGCTTTAGACAAGCCCGCAGCTTCGCGGTTAGGAGATTATTTTGCGCCCGGCGCGGGGCCGTGGCCGCGGCTTCACCAATCACTCCGTGCCGGCCGCGAGATCGTCGACAAGACAGGATTTGGCGGAAAGGGGCTTGTCAACCATGTCCCCGGTCTGGAACGTAAAGAATGTCCGGGTGCTTTCAGAGCTGGAGCCGGGCTGCGGGTGGGAGGACCTCAGGACCTGCTCGAGATGGTCATCGTGCGAAGGCCCACGCCACCATCAGCGGGAACTCTTCTCGCCAGAATGCGCCGCCATGCGAGCCAGGTCGCTCCTTCATCACGACATCGGCGCCTGCATCGCGCAGCGCGGCTGCCCACCTGGCCGCGTTGTCAAGGAAGAACGGCTCCTGTGCGCCCGCGACCAGATAGGTGCGCGGAAGCGGAGCGGGCATAACATCAGGCGGCTTATAACCGCCGCCTGGGGAGGCGCAGAAGATCGCACCGAAGAGATCGGGATGCCGCAGGCCAAGAGCGAGGGCCAGTTCCCCGCCGGCGGAGACGCCGAAAACGGCGGAACGCTCCGCGGGGAGGGCGACGCCGAAGCGCGACTCGGCCCAGCGGCGAACGTCGTCGACGAAGAACTTCTCGTGCGCCGCGAAGCGCTCCGGGGCAAAGCCTGGTGAGTACTCGTGGAGCCGCTGCATTTCATCGGCCAGCCCATGGACGCCGATGATCATGGTGGAAGGATTGCCGGGCTTTTCGAGCAAGCGGCCCCAGCGCGCGAGGCGCTGACCGTCAGCGGCGAAGACGATGGCTTCGGCCGGACGGGAAGGGACGTACACCGTGGCCTGACGTCCGCCATCGTACGCGAAAGTCTCGGTGACCAACGATCCCGCGAGCGCGCCGGCGGGGTTGGCGGACGCTCCGCCAGCCTGAGCAAGCGCGCCGTGGCTCGGGTTGGGTTCGCGCTCCATCGCTTGACTTCCTTTATAGACCGAGGGGCAGGCACGCGCGGCCCTGGCTGGTGAGGGCTGCAAATTTTGCGAGGCCGCCGCACTGCGGATACGCGCGGGGTTGAGTTTGAGGGAGCAGGGCGGCCGGGCATGCGCCGCCCCGTGTTGTTTATCGTCCGGTCATCTTCGCGAGTGCCTCGGGATAGCGCTCGCCCTGCACCGGCACCTTCGCGATGGCTGCATCGATGGTTTCGAGGTCGGAGGCAGAGAGCCGCAGGTCGACAGCGGCGATGTTCTCCTCGAGCCGCGACACCTTCGTCGTGCCTGGGATGGGGACGATCCACGGCTTCTGCGCCAGCAGCCAGGCAAGCGCGATCTGCGCAGGCGTGGCGTTCTTGCCTTCAGCAAGTTTGCGGAGCACATCGACGAATGCGAGATTCGCCGCGCGCACTTCGGGAGCGAAGCGAGGCACACGGCTGCGGAAGTCGTCGTCGGCGAAGTGGGTGTTCTGGTCGATCGCGCCGGTGAGAAAGCCCTTGCCGAGCGGACTATAGGGCACCATGCCGATGCCCAGTTCTTCCAGCGTGGGAATGATCTCGGCTTCCGGATTGCGCCACCACAGCGAGTATTCGCTCTGCAGCGCCGTGACCGGCTGCACAGCATGAGCGCGGCGGATGGTCTGCGCGCCGGCTTCCGAGAGGCCGAAGTGGCGAACCTTGCCCGCCTGGATGAGCTCCTTGGCGGCTCCTGCGACGTCCTCGATGGGCACTTCGGGATCGACGCGGTGCTGATAGAAGAGGTCGATGACATCGATGTTCAGGCGCTTGAGCGATGCGTCGGCGACCTGTTTGATATGCTCCGGCCGGCTGTTCAGCGTCTGAGTTCCGGGCTTTCCATTCGGCACGCAGTTGAAGCCGAACTTGGTCGCGATGACGACTTTGTCGCGGATCGGCGACAGGGCTTTGCCGACGAGAAGCTCGTTGGTGAACGGCCCATACACTTCGGCCGTATCGAAGAACGTGACGCCGAGATCGACGGCCTTGTGGATCAGGGCGATCATTTCGTTCTCGTCCTGGGGAGGGCCATAGCTGAAGCTCATTCCCATGCAGCCCAGTCCGAGGGCGGGTACTTCAAGATTGCTTTTGCCGAGTTTGCGTTTTTGCATCAATATCTCCTTCGCTGGGGCGCCCGATCAGCCCCTCAAGCCATCAGCATGACGGCACAATTCAAGAGTAGAGCGGAAATGGCTATGAAACTAGTGGGTATCCGTGGTATTCAATCATGAGCAGGATTCATGAATCATGATCTGGGAGAACTGGCGACCTTCGCGGTGATTGCGGAAGAAAGAAGCTTCACGCGCGCAGCAGCGCGTCTCGGCGTCTCGCAGTCCGCGCTGAGCCATTCCATGCGCGGCCTCGAAAAGCGGCTGGGCCTGCAGCTGCTGGCGCGGACAACGCGCAGCGTGTCGCCGACCGCGGCAGGCGCGGCCATCCTGCGCGACCTCGCTCCGGCTCTGGAGCGCATTGAGGGATCGCTGGCTGCGGCGCGGCGGCGGCGCGACCGTCCCGCAGGCCGCATTCGGCTGGTGCTCTCGCGCTCGGCTGCACAGCTGGTCCTGCTGCCGCGGCTCGCGCAGTTTTGCCGCGCGTATCCCGAAGTGGCGGTCGACATTACCGCCTCGAATGAGCCGGTCGACCTCGTGGCCGGCGGATTCGACGCAGGCATCCAGATCGGCGAGTTCATCCAGCGCGACATGATCGCGGTACGGGTGAGCGCGGATATGCGTCTGGCGGCCGTCGCCTCACCGGACTATCTGAAGCGGCATGGGACGCCGCGCCATCCGCGCGACCTGAAGGACCACGCCTGCCTGGCGTTTCGCTTTCGCAGCGGCGTGTATCGCTGGGAGTTCGAAAAAGGGCGCAAGGCGCTGACCGTGAATCCGCAGGGGCCGCTGAGCTTCGACGATCCCGACCTGATGATCGAGGCAGTGCTGCGCGGCCTGGGAATCGGCATGGCGATGGAAGCCACGCTGGCCGCGATGATCGAACAGGGCGAACTGGTACAGATTCTCGAGGACTGGTGCCAGCGGTTCCCGGGATATTTTCTCTACTATCCCAGCCGGCGTAACCAGACGGCGGCACTCACAGCGCTCATTCACACTCTGCGGCATTGAGGCTGCGTCGCACGAGTTGGCCATCGATTACGGGACGGCGTTTGCTTGTGCGCTGACGGGCAGGATCGCGCCTCAGAGCCAGCCTTTGTTGCGGGCGATGCGGGCAGCATCGAATCGATTGGACGCGCCAAGCTTGGAAATGGCTTCGGAGAGATAATTACGCACGGTGCCTTCGGTGATGCGCAAAGACCGCGCCAGCTCCGCGGTGGATTCGCCGTCGCCGGCGCGGCGCAGGATGCGCCGCTCCCGGTCGGTGAGCGGGTCCTGCTCGGCGCTCCATATCGGGAGGCAAGCTGCGGGTCAACCACGCGCGACTCATGCAATCCGGATGACACCCGTCATGGTGACAGCTGTCATCTGTCATCGATGACAGCAGCTACTGGTTGGCCCGGGCTGGTCCGGCGCATGATCCTCTTACCGAAACGCGCGAGCGTGGGATGAGGGCAGAGCGGCGATGAATCTCGAATTGTGTTTTAAGGTACTGACGGAAGTATGGCTGGCGGGGGAAATCCTCCTCGCCGTGATCACAACCACGCGTTCGGGCGGGGGAAAGATCCTGGATCGCGGAACGCAGATCATCCTGTGGGTGGTGATCAATGCGTCTTTCAAAGCAGACGATTGGCTGCACAGGGTTTTGCCTGCGAATATGCCGGGCAGCAGCAGCTGGCTGCGGCCGGTGGCGCTGGGAATCCTGATTCTCGGGTTGGGAGTGCGGGCCGTTGCGGTGGTTACGCTGGGTCGAGCATTCAGCGCGAACGTGGCTCTTCGCGCTGGACAGGGACTCAGGAGGAGCGGACTCTACGCGCTGGTCCGTCATCCCTCCTATCTGGGGCTGGAAATGATTCTGCTGGCTTGTGCGCTGCACACGCGCACGTGGGCGTGCTTTGCCGCGGTGCTGATTCCGCCGACGCTGGCTGTGTTGTATCGCATCCATGTGGAAGAGGCGGCGCTTCGTCTGGCCTTTGGGGCGGAGTACGAAGACTACAGCCGCAGCACGAAGCGGCTGATCCCGGCGTGTATTGAGGGGTAGCGGGTAGCGGGTAGCGAAAAAACAGTTCGCAAGTGGACGAACGTGCCCCCTGCGTGGCTCTTTTTCCGGATCCTGCTGGCGGATTCAAGCTACCAGGCGCCGGCGGCCTTATTCGTCGAAGGATGGGGGGGAGCCGGAGTGCGGGGCGCCTTTGACGCGGACGACGGTGATCTTGGAGAAGCCCTCCTTGAAGTCGGGCGCGCGGAGGCGTTCGGCCATCTTGCGCATCACGTCTTCGCTGACCACGCGTTCGCGGCGCTTGTTGCGGTCGAGGCAGACTTCGAGAGGCACGTCGAAGAAGACGGCCTGGACTTCGTAGCCGAAACTCTTCGCCATCTTGATCCACTGGCGGCGCTCGTGGGGCGAGAGGTTGGTGGCGTCCACATAGTTCCAGGGCATCTTGGCGATGAGGCGGGCGCGGAGGAGCGAGCGCAGCGTGGAGAAGACGAGGCCCTGCCAGCGCTGCTCCGTGATGTCGTCGAAGAGCAGGGTGCGGAGCAGGTCGCTCGAAAGCGGGGTGACGCCGCGGCGCTTGAACCAGGTGGTTTTGCCGGAGCCGGGCAGGCCGATGGTGAGGACCACATAGCCGCGCGCGCCTTTGGCCGGGCCGGAGGGCTCGGGCGGAGGCGTGGCGAGGGATTCGGGCTGGGTTTCGACGACCACTTTGCCGGCAGGAGGCTGGGTGGCGGCGGAGTCGTGCCGTGGGGGAGCGGAAGCCGCCGGCGCGGGCTCAGGGGTGGGAGCAAGAACGCCCTGCGGCTCCGCATCGACGCCGGTATCCGGCTCGCCGGCGGGCGGCGCTGCAGAGCCGTGGTACGAGGGCTGCAGCGGGGCCGGCTGATTCTGGGGCAGTTCCTGGCCGATTTTGCCGGTGGACTCCGAGGTGTTGGGTCCACGCTTCGAACGTCGTCTCATGCGTTCGCGCATCCATTCGCGCATATCCAGGATGTAACAC
>JBARMS010000155.1:0-59009 GCA_049802575.1 Acidobacteriaceae bacterium
GGATAAGCCCGGCTTCCCGGGTACGATCATCGCCGGGAAATTCAATCCGCCTGTCTCTGTGCAGGGCGCCACGAACATTAAGGTCTACACCCTGCCCGCGCACAAAGCCGTCGCTGCCGACTATGCCGGGACCGCCCTGCGCGAGTTTGCTTACTTCACCAGCACGTTCGGGATTCCCGAGTCGACGCAGCTGAACGTCGTCGAGCTGCCCGACGGCTCCGTCAATTCGTTCTGGGCGCCTCAGATCGCCGCAGTGGCCAGTTCGTACATCGGCGGCAAGAACGACTTCCGGCTGCTGGCCAACACGATTGCTCATCAGTGGTGGGGCGGTGAGGTGAGTCCGGCCGCGATGAACGACGAATGGATCACCAATGGCATGGCCCGCTATGCGGAGCTGATGTATCTGGAAGACGATCAGGGCCGCGGGGCCCTCGACTCAGCCATCCAGGATATCTCCGCCGGCGCGCTGGCTTACGATACGATTCCGCTCGCCGACGCCGGCACGCTGGCTGCCTGGTCGCCGCAGTTTCAGTCCATGACCTACGACAAAGGCGCGCTTGTCTATCACATGCTGCGCTGGGAGGTGGGCGATGACAGTTTCGAGAAGGTCCTGCGCGGCGTGATTTCCGATTACAAAGACAAAGGCATCCGGACCAGTGATTTCGAGAAGGTTGCCGAAGAGCAGTCGCAGCAGCAGCTCACGCCCTTCTTCAGCGAGTGGCTCAACGGGACCGGGGCGCCAACTTTTACTGATAACTACGCTGTTTATCGCCTCGGCAACAATAAAGGCTTCCGCACCATAGGGGAGATCCAGAACGATCTCGATCTCTTCAATATGCCGGTCCAGCTCCAGATCGAAACCGAGGGCAAAACCGTCGATCAACGAGTCGATGTGGTGGGCACCGACTCGCAATACGTGATCGATACCTTTGGCCGGCCGCGCCGGGTAGTGATTGATCCCAATAACTGGATTCTGAAGAACACACCCGACCTGCAGGTGCGGGTCGACATTCTGAAGGGGCAACAGCTTGCTGCCCAGGGCGATAGTGGCGGCGCGCTCCAGCAATATCAAAACGCGCTCAAGGCCAATCCGCAGAGTTCCCTCGCCAACTATCGCATCGGCGAGCTCTTATTCTCGATGCGCAATTATCAGGCCGCCGTCAACGCCTATCGCGATTGCCTGAACGGCGACGACGAGCCGCGCTGGACGGAGGTCTGGAGCCATATCGCCGTTGGCAAGATTTTCGACCTGACCGGCCAGCGGGACCGAGCCATCCAGGAATACCGCCAGGCCCTGCAGACCAATGACAACACGGCCGGCGCGCTCAACGAGGCGCGGCACTGGATTCAGACGCCCTATAAGAGGCCCGATACCGATCAATAGCTGATTCCAGGGGGAACACGGCGGCCCTGACGAAGGGGCTCGGCTCAGAGTCCTTTGTAGCTTCCCCCGTCCACCAGGATGGTCTGCCCCGTGATGCTGGCCGATGACTCTGAGGCCAGCCAGACCACGGTGGCCGCCACTTCCTCCGGTGTTGCCATGCGCCCGATCGGGATTTCCCGCTCCACTTCCTGCTGCACCTCCGCGAGCAGCAAGTTACGGTTCTTCGCGCGCGTCTCCAGGAGGCTGCGGGAACGATTCGTTGCAGTGAAACCTGGGCCGACGTTGTTGACTGTGATCCCATCGTGTCCGAACTGCCCTGCCAGCGACCGCACCAGGCCCATCACGCCCGCCCGAATCGTGTTCGACAGCACCAGCTCCGGGACCGGCTGCTTCACCGTATAGGACGTCAGCGTAATGATGCGTCCCCAGCGGCGCTGCTGCATGCGGGGAATCACCGCCTGGCAGAAGCTGACGGCGCTGCGCAGGTTGAGCTGCCAGGCGCGTTCCCATTCCTCCATGGTGGTGGCCAGAAACGGCTTCGCCGGCGGTCCTCCCGCATTGGGAACGCAGACGTCGATGCGCCGGAAGTGCGTATGAGCGGCCTCGACAAAGTCGCGTACCGCGGCATCATCTCCCACGTCGAATGCGCTGCAGAACGCCTCCACGCCGAAGCGGCTGCGTACTTCGGCGCCGACCAATTCGAGAGCATCCGCGCTGCGGGCGCACAGCGCGACGTGCGCTCCCTCAGCGGCAAGTCCCAGGGCAATGGCGCGGCCGATTCCCTGGCTGGATCCCGCCACGATCGCGACCCGGTCTTTCAGTCCGGTTTCCATGGGCCCTATGATAGTCGAGATGTTCCGGCGCCCCGCGGAACGAGGAGGCCTCATTGCCCGAACGCAACGAGCTGCAGTACACCAGCTTCAACACCATGCCCGTTGAACAACTGAACCCGCTCATCGACCGCCAGATGGTCTGGGGCGAGCGCGGCATGCTGGCGCGCATCATTCTGCGCAAGGGCGCGATCGTCCCGCGGCACAGCCACGAGAACGAGCAGATTACCTATGTGCTGGATGGGGCCTTGCGCTTCACGCTCGGCGACGGGCGTGTGATCACGGTGGGCTCCGGGGAAGTGCTGGTGATCCCCTCAAACATGCCGCACCAGGCCGAAGCGCTTGAGGACACGATCGACCTCGACGTCTTTAGCCCGCCGCGTGCCGACTGGATCGCCGGCGCAGATGCGTACCTGCGAAAATGAAGCCGCCGCAACCGATGCGCCCGGCCCGGCGACTCGGCCAGACGAACCAAGCCGCCGTCCCGGCAGGGTCACCCGTGCTCAGCGGCGGTTCGGTTTCGCTCTGGGAACAGGACGCCCATCGGGCCGGTCAACACCGCCCGGAGAACGATTTCCTGCTCTCGGCTTGTGCCGCTGAATTGGCTGAATCAATCTGCGGATGCCGGGTCAGGGCGCGGAACCACCGTCGCTGTTTCCAGCAGAGCAGCGGTTGCCGCGATCCGTTACTTTTTCGCCGCCTGCGCCGCCTTCTGCTTCGCCCAGCGCCGCTTCTGCGCTGCGGCGATGCGGGCACGGGCTTCGGCGCTCAGAACCCGCTTCTTGCGGGGACGGTTGCCAAAGGACGGTGTAGCGATTCGGGAGCCGCCGGTGCTTTGCAGCAGGGAACGCACTTTTTCCAGACGGCCGATTTCTTCATCGACTGCAGCAATAAGTTCTTCGCGGGTCATTGTTCTCTCTTATGTGTGGTGTCACTTATCGGGGAACGGATTCAACCTTACCACCATAACAAACTGGAGACGATTGTTACAAAACAATTTCACCTTCACCGCGTGCCGGGTTTGTACCGGGATGGCACATTGACTAAGATTTTGCCTGGTTTTTCCAGGGATCTAAGAGTCAGAAGCTCGGTTGCCCCGGCGGGATGCGTCGGTGAACACTCTTCCATCCGCTGAGCGGCTTCGCCCTGTCAAACCGGGTGCAGAACCTACCTCCGCCGTGCCATGACCACTTTGCGGTTTCTGCCGCCTTTTCTTCTCCGTTATCGATCGAGCTGGAAAAATATCCTGTGCGTCTTGCCGGGGATTGCGTAGAACGCAACGCTGCGCGCCGACTTCGGTTTCAAGTTTTCGACGCGGAGCTAGGTGTGGGACTTGTACTTTCCTGGCGCAACGGCCTCGACCAGGATGAATGCGATCGTGGGTGCGATCACCTGATCGTAGAAGACGGGTCCGAGGTAGTTGGCACCTACAGGTTGCAGTCTGGAATTACAGCCGCGCAATACCCTGGGCTGGGACAGCGAACAGGAATTTGACTTCTCACCCTGTGAAAGTCTGCGCAGCAAGGTGCTGGAACTCGGCCGCGCGGCTATCGCGCGTGAACATCGCAGGAGCGAAGTCCTGATGCTGCGGTGGCGAGGCATCGCGCACGATGTCCGGACATCGCCCTGCGCTGTCTTGCCGGGTGCTCCCCACTGAACGTCCGCGACCCTCAAAATGGCTGATCCATCCAGCAACAGCTGGCTGGATTCCCTGCAGCCCGTCCTCCTTCACCTGGAGGGGAAAGCCGCTGCCCTCGGGCTGCGAGAGAAAGTGGTGGAGATGCGGGTCGGATGATGCGGGTTACCGCCGAACGGAGTTAGCCGGGTGAGGCGCCGGCGCCCGGAGAGGGCGCCGAACTACTCGCCGTCCACCTTTTCCTGGGCGGCGAGATCCTCCAGTTGCCTGCGCCAGTCCAGCGATTCGACGAATACTCGCGATTCGCGCCAGTGCTCGCGCACCAGCACGTGCAGCTCAAGGTAGACCCGCGTTCCCAGCATCGCTTCGATGGCTTTGCGGGCGCTGGCGCCGATGTCGCGGAGCTTGCTGCCGCCCTTGCCGATCAGGATAGCTTTCTGCCCGGACCGCTCGCAGTAAATGGCCGCGGAGATCCGCGTCACCGGGGGCCGGCTCTCCGAGCGGCGTTTTGGGAGCGGTTCCGTCGCCGGTTCTTCGAAGCGCTCCACGACCACCGCTGACGCGTAAGGCACTTCTTCCCCGGTTTCCATCAGGATCCGTTCGCGAATCAGTTCCGCCACCAGGAACCGCTCCGGCTGATCGGTGAACTGGTCCTTCGGGAACCACCGCTGTCCCTCGGGCAGATACTCCGCAATCTTGTGTAACAGCGGCTTCAGCCCGTCACCCGTTTTTGCTGAGACCGGGATGACCTCGGCAAAAGAGTGAAGCCTGCTGAGTCCGTCGATCAGCGGCAGCAGCCGGTCTTTCGCGATCAGATCGATCTTCGTGATCACCAGGAACACTGGGCAGTCGAGATCGCGAATCATCTGGAACGCCAGCGCCTCCTCGCTGGCGCGATCGAGCTTCAGCGGGCCGGCTGCTTCGCGCGCCTGCCGCCGCACGGCGTCGATGGTCAGCAGCACCACGTCCCGCGTCTCAAGCGCCTGCGCTACCTCGTGCAGCATGCTGCGATCCAGTTGGGATCCGCCCCGATGGACGCCCGGGGTATCGATGAAAACAATCTGCGCACGCGGATGAACGCCCTTTCGCTCCGGTACCTCCACCATGCCGTGGATGCGTGTGCGCGTGGTCTGCGGCTTGCTGGTGACAATCGCCACCTTCTCGCCGATGAGCGCATTGACCAGTGTGGATTTGCCTGCATTGGGCCGTCCGATGACCGAGACGTAACCGGAGCGCATCTTCATAGCTGTATCTGATTATCCGCTGCCGGCAGGCGGGAGATGCGCAGGCGATTCACCCGCCGGTCTGTCGACGCCACGATCTCGAAGCGAAGCCCGAATCCCTCCACCACTTCGCCGGCCTGGGGAATGCGCCCCGCAACCTCACTCACCAGTCCCCCGGCCGTGGTGGCTTCCACGTCTTCCGGAAGGTCTACGCCGCCCAACATCTCCTCGAGGCGCGCGATTTCGAGGTTTCCGGGAACCAGCCAGGTTTCCCCGGCTTCCTTCACCACTGCCGAGCTGTCTTCGCTCTCATGCTCGTCGCTGATTGCGCCCACCAGCTCTTCGAGCAGATCTTCGATCGTCACCAGCCCCGCGACTCCGCCATACTCATCGATCACGACGCGCATATGCTGCTTTTCCCGCTGCATCTCGCGCAGCAATTCATTCACCTTCCTGGGCTCCGGGACAAAGGCGACCGGGCGCTGGATGCTGGCCACCGTTTTCGTATGCGCGTCGGCGTCGGTGATTTGCAGAAGATCGTGGGCGAAGGCGATGCCGGTCACGTTATCCAGCGAGCTGGCATAGACGGGCACACGCGAATAAGGATTCGCGCGGATCGCTTCCAGAAATTGCTCCAGTGTCATGGTTCCCGGCACGGCGAAGATCGCCGGCCGCGGCGTCATCACCTCGCGCACGACCTTGTCGCCAAACTCCACCGCCGACCGCACCAGTTCGCGATCGCTTTCTTCGAGAATGCCCTCTTCCTGGCCGGCCTCGATCAATGCTTCCACCGCTTCTGAGGCAGTGTTTTCGCCATTTTCGCTGGCTGGCGGCTCCGCCAGCGCCGCAATCGACAGCAGGAACTGCAGGAACAGCGTGATGGGCAGGACCAGCCACAGAGCCGCCTGCAGCAGCCAGCGCCAGCGGATGATCCATGCGCCCCGCGTACGCGTGAAAAATGCGAAGGGCAGCAGCCGATTGAAAATCACGACCAGGAGGACAATGCCCAGCACGACTTGCGCGATCTCCGGTACCGTGGGCCGGTCTCCGGGCCGGTTGTGCGCGAAGAGCAGCATGCCGAAAATCAGCGTCAGGAAGGCCAGCGAGAGGTGCATCAGGATGGCCGCCGACAGCGAGATACGATCGCGGTTCATGTGCAGCCGCGGCTCGACGCGCTGTTCCCAAACGTCGATGTTTTCCTGAAACTCGCGCGCCAGGAACTTCCCCATCTCCGAATACAGCCGGTCGATGTAGGACGCCAGGGTCATCACCACCAGCAGCACAGCAATCAGGATGGCTGAGGCAAGGGTCATCGCCGGCTGCTCCTGCGCGCGATTGGCACGCCGGCTCCGGGCGCAGTGGCCTGGTTGCTGCGCTCGATCAATCCCGCGCTGAGACCGAATCGCCGGCGCAGCGCCATCTCTTTGCGCGCCATGTGGCCGTTGTCGCTCTCATGGTCGAGCCCGGCCAGGTGAAGTACGCCATGCAGCAACAGCACCTGGAGCTCGACGAACAGCGGGTGGCCGGCCTCATCCGCCTGCCGCTGCGCCGTCTCGACTGAGATGGCCAGGTCGCCCGCCGAAAGCAGCCGCCGCGACGCGGTTTCCCCGGCAGGGAAGGACAGTACGTCCGTTGCCTTGTCCTGATGCCGAAAGGTCCGATTCAGCCGGCGAATTTCGGCGTCACTCGTGAGCAGAACAGATATGTTGCCGCTTAGCCTGGCCGCTGCCGAGGCCTCTGCCAGAAAAGCCGCGAGCGCCCTCCGCCGCAGCGCGCGGCCAAACTTCGTCTGGATCGCCGGTTCGGTCAGGATCATGGTCAGGTGCGTCCAGCGCGTGGATGAGATCCCGCCGGTGCACAGAAAACTGCCCAACATCCCGATTGTATCGAAAGGGCTGGCTTCGATGCGCTCCGCGGGGTGGCGGCGTCCGCCGTAGCTGCGCCCTGCCAGACCGCGACCTACACTGGTTGCCATGCGCGGCTCCCTCGAACCTCTGCGCTTTCGGCTTGCTGTGCCCGACGATGCGCCTGGCCTCACCGCGCTGATCGCGGCGTCGGTGCGCGGTCTGCAGATTCAGGACTACTCGCCAACGCAAATTGAGGGCGCACTCGGCACCTGGCTCGGCCTCGATACGCAGCTCATCGCAGACGGAACATACTTCGCCGTCGAACTCACCGATGATCCGGGTACTCTGGTTGCCTGCGGGGGCTGGTCGCGGCGTCATACGCCCTATGGCAGCGATCATCGCCCCGGCCGCAACGATGCGCTGCTCGACCCGCGCATCCATGCAGCCAAAATCCGCGCCTTCTTCGTTCACCCCGATTACGCGCGGCGGGGGATTGGAAGCCGGATTCTCGAGCGGTGCGAAGAAGCGGCCCGCGCCGAAGGGTTCACGCGATTCGAAATGGGGGCGACTCTGACGGGAGTACCGCTTTACCGACGCCACGGCTACATCGAGCAGGAGCGCATCGACCTGCCGCTCTCCAACGGGGAAACACTGCCGATTGTTCGGATGACCAGGGAAGATTAACGGCGCTTCCGGCGCGGCTTCGGGCCTGCGCTCGCCGGCTTCCCCGCCTTCCTTTCCGCGCGCGCCCTGCGCCGCATCTCCTCCGGCGCGTACATGGTCTTGCGGCAGTTTTTTGCGCCGCAATTGCAGTGCGCCTCGTCGTCGTCGCCATCGTAGAGGTTGTAGTCGTAGGTCAGCTCCGCGCCGGCTGGGATATTGCGGAGCGCAATGATCCACACTTTCCCATCGATTTCTTCAGTTTCGCAATTGGGATCGCAGGAGTGGTTGATGAACATGGCGGTGCCGTGTCCATCGATGACCACCGATCCGTCTCCAACTCCAAAAAGATAGGTCGTCGGCGAGGTCGCGTACTTCTCGTCGGCCTCCTCCTTGGAGATGCGCGGCCCCGTGTACTCCACGATGTGGGTGCCCTTGCGAACCTGCGATGTGGTGTAACAGCCGGCGGCGTGGATCGCCGATGAGCGAATGATCAGTCCCATAACAACTGCAGAATACAGGGGCACGCGTGTCGGGTGGCCCTGAGTTTTATGACGCGCCCGCATGTCCGGTTGCAGGTCTCGGAGGCGCTTCCGCATTCCGCACGTAGAGGCGGTAGCCCGTGGGAGGATAGGCGCGGCTCTCTCGCTTCACCCAGTGCTGCGGCATGCGTTCCGCCGCCAGCGTGTAATGGTCGCGCAGGTACGCCGCAAAGAGCGGCCAGCGGTCGATCTTGGCGTAGCCGCCGGTTTCGCTGGGAAAATCCTGCTGCATCACGAGGAAGACTTTCGGCGGATTCGCCTGGATCGCCGTCCAGAATCGCTGGCGCATCTCCTCCGTCACCGGCGTCTGCACCGGCGCCCAGAAATAAAAATCCACCAGGAAACCTGTGCTCTCAGCCAGATGCAGGCGATAGAGTGCGTTGATGCAGCCGGAAAAGGTGTCGAGGCACTGCACATGCCCGGAGAGGCTCGCGCCCCCCTGCGCGTCCAGATCGCTGTGCAGCATCGAGAACATCTCATCGTGCCGCCAGTCGTAGGTGCTGATCTTCCAGGTGGAAACCGGCGCGATGATCAGCGCTCCCGCCGCCAATCCGACAGCTCCGCAACCGCGCAGCACGCCCGTCCAGCGCGACCCTCCTCTCTCTTCGGGCACTGGAGGCAAGCTTCCGCCGAGGGCCTCGCTGAAATCCATCTCCATCAACAGGAGCAGGAACCCGAGCAGCGGGTAGCGATGGTAGGGAAAGCCCTTCCCCTGGCTGACGTAGGAAAACAGGCCCAGCGCCAGGCAGAGCCAGAGCGCAAGCCGCTCCCAATCGAAAGCGCTCCGCGTGCCGCGGGGCCGAAGCTTTCGCATCACCAGCAGCGCCAGCCACAGCAGCACCAGCGGCATCAGCGGCGACGCGCAGTGCGTCAGCAGATAGCTGAGAGGCCGATTCGCCAGCTTCGCGTAATAGGGCCACATGCCGCGAATGGCGTCGAGGAAGTACGGCACGGCGCGCTCGCGAACCAGGAAAATCGCCGACGCCGCCAGCGGGATCGCCAGCCCGACCAAACCCCACACGATCGCGGGTCCACAGTTCCGGCCCTTGCGCTTGATCACCATCGCCACGAGCACCAGCAGCAGGACGAGCGGCGCAGCCGTCGGCTTAATGGTCGCGGCGAGCCCGCTGCAGAGTCCGAACAGCAGCATCCAGGCGGAGTGGCCGCGCCGCACCGCGTGGAACGCGGAGGCACAGGCCAGCAGCATCAGAGCCGCGATGATCAGATCGCGCTGCGCGGTCTGGGGAATCCCGTCGCGCCCATGCAGCAGCGCCAGCAGAGCGGCGGCGCAGAATCCGGCGAAGCGGTCGCGGGGCCACGCGATCCACAGCATTGCGGCCCCGGCCACAGCCACAAGAGTCAAATCGAAAAGGCGCAGGCCCACCGCGCCTCCGCCGAAGGTGTGCACCACGACCCAGTCGAGCAGGTAAGTGCCGGGCATCTGCGCGTCCACGATGTCGCGGTATGGGGCCATGCCGTGGTGCATCAGCAGCACCAGGTAATGCACCATGGATGCGTCGCCGATGAGCGGCCAGTGGCGCGAGAAAACGAGATAGAGCATGCAGCAAATCGCCAGCGCCGCGGCCAGGAACGCGCGGAACAGGATCGCAGGATGCTGGATCCAGGTTTGCTTCGTGCCGGCTGAATAGCTCATCGGAGCGAACAGGCGACCCGGCTTGTGAGTTCCGCGTCGGCGGCCAGCCGTTGCTGCTCCGCGATGGCCACCAGCGCGAGATTCGACGCAATTCTCGGATGATTCGGCATAAGAAATCCGGCCATTCGCAGCGGGCGAAGCGAGTCGGCGCTCCGGGCCGGCAGATTCCATCAATCTAAATGATCGGTTCTGCGGGGATGGGCGATTCACTCCCGCCGTTCCCCGCGTCTAAACTGGGTAGAGATGCGCTTCTCCCGCAAATTGGCGTTCGCCGCCGCATGGCTGCTGGCTGTGCCGCTCTTCGCCCAGCAACAACAGGATTCCACGCCTCCGCCGCAACAGAACGCGCCCCCATCGAAGGACGCCTCGGCGAAGAAACAGGCGAAGACGCCAGGCCAGCCACAGAAGAAGCCCTCGGAAGCGGAACAGAATCCCTTTCCGGAGACGCAATCGGAAGCAGCTGCCCATCAGGCAACACCGCAGGATGGCCAATCGGCGCCGTCGGCGCCAGCGCCGCAGCCCGCGGAGACCCCGAGCCAACTGGGCAACAAACCGTCGGAAGCCGACCAGAATCCCTTTCCCGCAACGCAGTCGCAGAAAGCAACCGGCGAGGATCAGCAGCCAGGTTCCGGTCAGCGAAAACCAGCGGACCAGCCGCCGTCCTCCTCTTCATCCGGGGCGCCGGGGCAAGACGACAGCTCGAGTAAGCTGCCCGGGTTCGAGCCGCCTCCGGATCTCGACACCAGCAAAGCCGACGAGGGGGATGGCACGACAGCCGATCCCGCTTTGGCGCGCAAGGATACGCAGGTCGGCACGTTCTATCTGCAATCAGGCGATTACAAAGGAGCCTACGATCGGTTCGCCGAAGCCGTTCGCATCGATCCGGGCAACGCCGATGCCGTTTTCGGGCTGGCCGATGCGGCGCAGCGTCTGAATCGTCGTGACGAGGCGATTCAGAACTATCGGCTGTATCTTGCCGCGCTTCCCCAAGGGCCGCATGCCAAAGAGGTTCGCAAGGCTTTAAAGGAAATGGGCGCCGGCCCCAACTCCTGATGCGTTGCCCGCGTGGCGCTACCGGCTACACCAGCAGCGATCGTCCTATTTCCACCAGGTAAATGGCCGCGGTGGGAACCAGAACGAGATTCCGCAGCACGCTCACCATCGCCTGCCGATGGCGCGCTTCCCGCAGCCATGCATTGCCCCGAGAGACTGCCTGCAAACCCCAGAACAAAAGGCGATCGGCGACCAGAAACGCGATGACGTAAAACGCCAGTTCCCAAACCAGGGAGTGCAGGCGATGCCCCGCGTGCATGCCGACCATGCCCAGTGAAACCTGCCACGCGCCCACCGCGCCCGCCCGGCTGGAGAGTTGCCGCCATTCGCTGCCACTGCACGCCGCCCATACCACGACGATGCATAACAGGACTCGCCACAACGTGATCATGAGTTCCACCAGCGAGAGCTGCAGGGATCCCGGGCGAAGCAGGAGGAAGGCGCGCACAGCAGCGGGAACGGCGGCGCACAGCAACAGAATGAACCAGTGGTCAGCCAGGGTTCTGCCGGTCTGCGCCCAAAACACTTCTGTGTGCCGCCAGGCAAGACCCAGCGGCGACGCTGGATGAACCGCGGCGGCAGCCAAAAGGGCCGCTGCACTGCGGCAGTTCGCCATGGCGCGGATCATTTCCCCCTATGGTAGCGCGGCGCCATCGATCGTGCCTCCTAACACAGCCCACACCGAAGATATTGCAGCCAGATAACTCTGCTTATGTTCCGTGCGGGCTGCGCCTGATATCCTGCGCCAGCCCGGGCTACTAATACTTCGATTTGATCGCGTAGGTCAGGCCCATGGTGAACTGAAACGAATTCCGTTTGGTGGGCGGCGCGGTCGCCGGCGGATCGTTCAGATAGCTGTCCATGGTGCCAACGGAGAAACTGAAGTTCTTGTAAGCGGGAAACGCGAAGGTATCGCTCTCGTCAGCCGAATAAGCGCGCGGAACATTCCAGGCGGGCACATAGGCCAGCGTCTGGGTCCACGTGACCAGCTTCAGTTTCTGGATATAACCGGCCGAGAAGGTCGAGCCGATCAGGTTCTGATTGGTCGACCCTGAACCGGCGATAAAATCCTGTTTCTCGTATTGAACGGTCGCCTTCAGGTCCGCTTCCTGACTCGGAGTCTTCACAACCGTCCAGCCCATGCCGCCGCCATACACCTGCTGCAGGTTCAGATCCTGGCTGTAGTTGTGATCGAGCGCGGTCTGCGCCAGTGCATAGAAACGGGGCGCCACATACTCATCCCGTTCGGCGTCGAAATGCACGATGGAAGACTTCGTTGAAGTCGCCGGCACGATGACGCCGCCGCTCGTGTAGGCGGGCTGCGTAATCTTTCCGAACGATCCGCTGAAGTCGGTGGACGTGCGGTTGCGCGTGTCCAGCCAGGAGACCGTCGGCACTTCACGCATCAGTGCCAGACTGCCTGAAACGGTGTACTGGTCCTGGGTTGCGGTCACCAGCGTGGCGCCCGCGGTTGCCGATCCGTTCCAGCCGGCAAAGAATCCTGGCTCGTGATTGATCTGCGCGTCCAGCGTCGCCTGATCCACGATGTATTCCGCATTCTTCACCGGAATCGGCTGCGGGGCGGCCTGTTGACTGGTCGCGTGCAGCGTGATGGAAGTGTCCGTCGCATCGAGTGTGCCGGTCGGCAGTTGTCTGGCTGCCTGTTTGCCGCGAGCTTTCATCGTGCTCTCCAGAACCGCGACGTTCTCGCTCACATGCAGTTCCCTGATCTTGGCCCATGCGACGTTCAGGTCGCCCAGCGCATCGCTGTGGAAGGTGACGGTGCCGCTCATTTCTTTCACGAACTTGCCGTGCAGCGTGTCGCCGTTGGCCAGCACCAGCACATCGGGCTCCGGGGCGGGCGGTTTCGTTTTCTGGCCGGCTGATGACAGGCACATCGTGGCGAGTGGGACCAACATATATGCACCAAAACGAAGACGCAGGGAAAGCTTCATAGGATTCGGTCCTTTCCGTTCCTGGGGCCCGGGAATGATGGGTACGGTGATCGTTCTTGCGATGCGTCTCTCGCCGCGCGGCGTTGCAGCCGCTGGACGCGCCGCCTGTTTTTCCCGACAATACAATTATGCCGCTCAGCCGCGAGCAAGCCCTTGACTATTTCCGCTCCGACGACCTGATCGGCCTCGGCATGGAAGCAGACGCCGTGCGCAGGCGCCTGCATCCGGAAGGCGTCGTCACCTACATCATCGATCGCAATATCAACTACACCAATTTCTGCACCGAATACTGCACATTCTGCGCTTTCTATCGGCCGCTCAAGGGCAAGCAGGCTGCCGAGGGCTACATCCTCGATTTCGAAACCATCTACGCCAAGATCGCCGAGACGCTGGAGATGGGCGGCACCGGCGTGCTGATGCAGGGCGGCCTGCATCCCGATCTCAAGATCGACTGGTTCGAGCGGCTGCTCCGCGGCATCAAGGATCGCTTTCCGCAGATCTGGCTGCACTGCTTCTCCGCCTCTGAAATTCTGGCCATTGCCGAATACAGCGATCTCTCGGTGCGCGACACCATTGCGCGCCTGCGCGATGCCGGCCTCGACTCGATCCCCGGCGGCGGCGCGGAAATTCTCGACGACGAAGTCCGGCACCGGATCGCGCGCCTCAAGTGCCGCACCGACGACTGGGTCCTCGTTCATCGCACCGCGCATCAGCTGGGCATGCGCACCACGGCCACCATGATGTTCGGCGTCGGTGAAACCTTCGACCAGCGCGTGAACCATTTCGATGTCATTCGCAAACTCCAGGAAGAGACCGGCGGATTCACCGCTTTCATCCCCTGGAGCTTTCAGCCGAAGCACACCGCGCTGGGCGGCCGCGGCTGGGATGAAGCGACCGCGGTCGAGTATCTCAAGGTTCTCGCCATCTCGCGCCTGTATCTCGATAACATCGACAATGTGCAGTCCAGCTGGGTGACGCAGGGTCTGAAAGTACTGCAGCTGGGATTGCGCTTCGGCGGCAACGACGTCGGTTCGGTCATGCTCGAGGAAAACGTCGTCAAAGCCGCGGGAACTTCGAATTGCACCACGGAAGAGGAACTCCGCCGCGTCATCCGCGATGCCGGATTCCAGCCGCGCCAGCGCGATACTCTCTATCGCACGATGTTCCTCAATTAGCAGCGACTATTCCGCCGTCCCGCTTCTCCCCACCAGATCGATCTCGCCGGTGGTGACGTGCGCGAAGAGCCGATACTCGCCCTGGTCGGTCTTTTGCCGGAAGCTCCGGAAGAAGCCGCCCTTGTCGACGTGATAAGCAGCGGCGTTCACCTCGCCGATGTCGACCGAGGCGTCGATACGCCGGTAATCCCAGTCGCGCGATGAGGCGATGGTGATCTGTCCGGCATAGAGCCCGACTGCCTTGTCGCCGGTCACGTCGTCGACGTCCACCTGGCCCGCGCCCATCTGCACGCGGAGATTCGTCTTGCGTGGAACCTCCACGCGAATCTTCAGGTTTCCATGGCGCATCATCGGGCCATCAATGGTCAGCGTTCTGCTGGACGTCCCTCCGGAGAACCGTATGCGCACGTCGCGCGCATGGTCCTCATCGTCGGCGCTGCAGGACACGTGAAGAATCTCCCTGTCCGTCCCGACGATCTCGAGCCCCGCCGGCATGGAATGGACCATGAGATCCGCCCGGGATTGCAGAGGAACATTCAGAATCTCGCCGCAGGCGGACTGCGTTTGCCCGCATGCGGCCACGCTGCAGGCTACCAGGGCCGCGCCTGCTGCGGCGTACAGAGATTTCATGTTGCTTCCTACGAACAGGCTGGTTGAGAAGTTCCCGGCGCTCGATGGGGATCGAACTTGCCGGGGGTTCTCGGTCGGCGGCCGGCGATCCCGATCGAAATGGGGTTTTACTCGCGGCCAGACAACGGCATACGCCCGATTGAACTCTTATTCACGTTGCGGGCGCGGTGCCGTTGACCGCGTCGACTGCAAGCGCCAACCATGAAGAACACGAAATCTCTCTCCTCGCCCACACGCCTCAAGCCTGTCGATAAAGAGGACGGTCTCCTGCAGGTCATCGTGGAGACTCCCGCCGGCAGCCGCAACAAGTTTGCCTACGATCCCGAGCAGGGCATCTTCGCGCTCAAAAGTGTTCTGCCCGCCGGCATGACGTTTCCTTACGATTTCGGCTTTTTGCCGCGCACGATCGCCGGCGACGGCGATCCGATCGACGTGCTGCTGCTCATGGACGAGCCGGTGTACCCGGGCATCGCCGTGCGCGCCCGGCTCATTGGCGTGATCGAGGGCGAGCAAATCGAGGGCAAGCAGAAAACCAGGAACGACCGGCTGGTCGCCGTCGCGGATGCCAATCATCAGTATGCGAAGGTCAGGAAGCTCAATGACCTGCCCAAACATTGGATCAAGGAACTGGAAACCTTCTTCGTCAACTATCACGGCCTCGAGGGCAAAGAGTATCACCTGCTCGGGTGTAAGGGTGCAGAGACCGCGATGCGCCTGATCCGGCAGGCGCGGAAGGCCGCCTGAGCCGGTGCGGGAACGGGTGTCATGGACTGGGTGATTCGGTTTCTTGCCGGCGGATTGGTCGTCAGCTTCTTCGCCACGCTCGGCGACGTGCTGCGGCCAAAGAGTTTTGCCGGCCTGTTCGGAGCCGCCCCATCCGTCGCTTTGGCCACCGTTACCCTTACGATTTACAAGGAAGGCAAGGTCGATACAGCCGAAGAAGCAGCCTCGATGCTGCTGGCTGCCCTCGCCTTTCTTGTCTATGCCGCAGCGGCGAGTTACGTTCTGCGGCGCCGGAAGATGAGCGCGCTGGCGACTACCGTCGCGCTGATGCCGGTCTGGCTCGCCGTCTCGCTGGGACTCTGGGCAGCACTCGCGGGGAAATTCTGGTGGTAGAAGTCAAGCTGGCCGCCTTGCGGCAGACACGGCCGCACGAATACCTGATGCGCTTCCTCTTCGGCGGAGCAGCGACCGTGCTGGCGGGCTTGATCGCCAAAAAGTTTGGGCCAGGCATCGGCGGCCTTTTTCTGGCATTTCCCGCCATTTTTCCCGCCAGCGCGACGCTGATCGAAAAACACGAGAAGCAGCGCAAGAGCAAAATCGGCCATGACGGAACAGCCCGAGGCCGCATGGCCGCCAGCATCGACGCGGCCGGCGCAGCGATGGCGACGCTTGGCCTGTGCGGCTTCGCCATCGTTCTCGTGGTTCTGCTGCCCCGTCACAACGCCGCGCTGGTGATCGCGGCAGCAACCGCGGTTTGGGCGCTGGTCTCGGTCGGCTTCTGGGAGCTGCGCAAGATTCGCATCTTCGGCCTGCGCGCCTGCCGGCGGCTCAGCCTGAGTCTCTGGAGCCGGCTCGGCTCAGGCGGGAGCGACCACGTCGCTGCGCGGAAACCGTAGCGCGGTTCGAATCCCCAACCAGCGGTTACGTTCGGGCGAAAGTCGCTCTGCCCGCCATGGCCACGTAGAGCCCCGCCGCCACAATGATGACGCCGCCTGCCGCCATCCACGAGGTGGGCTTGTTGTGCCATACCAGATACGCGACCAGAGCGCCCACCGGAAGCTGGGTGTAGTGGTACTGCGAGACGGTGGCTGCCGGCGCATGTTTTACTGCCTGAAAGAAGCACCAGCTACCCAGCGCGCAGAAGAAGCCCATCGCGCACAGGGCGCCCGTCACGCGCGCGCTCATGGGCGCGAAACGCCAAAGCATCATGCCAAATCCCACCACCGCCATCAGCATGCCGGAAACAAAGGTCAGGCTCTCCGGCGATTCGGTTTGGGTGAGGCGGCGCGACATGACGATGCTGAGCGAGAAGCAGATGACACAGACCGCGCACGCGGAGTAGCCGATCCAGTCACCCTGGCGCGCGTGGCCCAGGGGGTCGACAGCGATGACCACGCCCGCGAAGCCGCAGAGAATCGCAGCGACTTTGCGCGCCTCGAGCCGCTCGCCGAGGAGCCAGGCGGATTCGAGCGTAACCGCGAGCGGCGCGAGAAAAATCAAAATGTAGAAGAGCGGCAGCGTCAGATGGCGCAGGGCAATCACTACGCCGAAGTTGTTCCCGAGGTCGAGGCAGGCGCGGATCAGCTGTCGCGGCACGTCGCGAGGCAGGAGGTTGCGGGCGGTGCCTCGCCACAAGCCATGAAGCAGCAGGAAGCCGGCCATCCACAGGCCGAGGAAGGCGATGACCTCCCATGGCGGCAGGCCGGTCTGGCCGACCAGTTTGATGGTGGCGTCGGTGAACACCCACAGGGTGAAGGCCGCGAGGGCGAGGCCGATGGCTTCCAGCTCAGAGACAGATTTGGTCATGCAGCGGTCAGTCGTCAGCAGTCAGCAGTCAGCGGGCATTACGTGAGGATGGGCACGCCGGCGAATTCGCTTTGGATCTTGGCCTTCCACTCCCGGGGGCCGGTTTCGTGGACGGAGGTGCCGTGGGCATCGACAGCGACGGTGACCGGCATGTCCTCGACTTCGAATTCGTAGATTGCCTCCATGCCGAGATCTTCGAAGCCAACGACACGCGCCGCGCGAATCGCTTTCGAGACGAGATAGGCCGCGCCGCCGACGGCCATGAGATAGACGGCCCGGTTGTCGCGAATGGCCTCAATCGCCGCTGGCCCGCGCTCGGCTTTGCCGACCATACCGAGCAGACCGGTTTGCTCGAGCATTTGCCGCGTGAATTTGTCCATGCGCGTGGCTGTCGTTGGACCGGCCGGACCCATCACCTCTTCGCGCACCGGATCGACGGGGCCGACGTAGTAGATGAAGCGGTTGGAGAAGTCGACCGGGAGCTTTTCGCCGCGGTTCAGCATGTCGGTCATGCGCTTGTGGGCTGCGTCGCGGCCGGTGAGCAGCTTGCCGCTCAGCAGAACGACTTCGCCGGGCTTCCACGACGCGGCTTCTTCGCGGGTCACGGTGTCGAGATTGACGCGCCGGGCTCCCGAGACGTCGTAGGTCAGGTCCGGCCAGTCGTTCAGCGACGGCGGTTCGAGCGCGACCGGACCGGAGCCGTCGAGAACGAAGTGCGCGTGGCGCGTGGCTGCGCAGTTGGGGATCATCGCGACGGGCAGGTTGGCCGCGTGGGTTGGATAGTCGCGAATCTTGACGTCGAGGACGGTGGTGAGCCCGCCGAGGCCCTGCGCGCCGATGCCAAGCTGGTTCACCTTTTCGTAAATCTCGATGCGCAGTTCTTCGAGGCGATTCTTTGGGCCGCGGTCGAGCAGGTCGCGCATGTCGATCGGGTCCATCAGCGATTCCTTCGCGAGGAGCATCGCCTTCTCCGCCGTACCGCCGATGCCGATGCCGAGCATGCCGGGCGGACACCAGCCGGCGCCCATGGTGGGCACGGTTTTGATCACCCAGTCGACGATGGAGTCGGAGGGGTTCAGCATCGCGAATTTCGATTTCGCCTCGCTGCCGCCGCCCTTGGCCGCGACGGTGACTTCGACTTCGCCACCGTGCACCAACTCCACGCTGACGACGGCGGGGGTGTTGTCTTTCGTGTTCTTCCGCGCCCCTGCCGGATCGGCGAGGATCGACGCCCGCAGCTTGTTGTCGGGGTTCAGATAGGCGCGGCGCACGCCTTCGTCGCACATTTCCTGGACGGTCATGGTGGCGTTCCAGCGCACGTCCATGCCGATTTTGAGGAAGATGGTCACGATGCCGGTGTCCTGGCAGATGGGGCGGTGGCCCTCGGCGCACATGCGCGAGTTGACGAGGATCTGCGCCATCGCGTCCTTCGCGGCCGGCGACTGCTCGCGGTGGTAAGCGCGGGCGAGCGAGGTGATGTAGTCGACGGGATGGTAGTAGCTGATGTACTGGAGCGCGTCGGCCACGCTCTGAATCAGGTCGTCCTGCTGAATCGTCGCCATGGGAATGCCTTCCTTCAGGTTAATCGAACCGGCTTGGACAGCGTTCAGCGGTCAGCGGTCAGGGAAGAACCGGCCAGGGATGAAGCGGCCAGGGAAAAGACGGCCGGGGAAGAAGCGGTCAGGGATGGACAGGCCGGGGCAGTGGCGGACGGGAGCGCGCCCGATAAATTTTTCTTGCTGACTGGAGGCGGTGATTTGTTTTGTGCCGGTTGGCGTGGGGTCTTGCTGAGGGAGCTCGGCAGGCGATGGAGGCGAAGTCATTTGCGAGACGGTTGCGATTGATGCGCTGACGAGCGCGATTGAGGCAAAGCCGAGCGCCAGCGGCGCAGATGACTGAGAGCCGGTGAGTTGGGTGGCAGGCGTGCATGAGGCAGTGGCGCGCGCCATTGACGGGGTGGCGAGCGTCATTGCCGCACACCCGGACGCGAGTGCTGCATACGCGAACTCGGCGGTGGCGAGTTGCGCGGAGGCAAACCCGGAGAAGGCAAACTCAGGGAAGGCAAACCCAGGGCGGCGAGCATCGCGCTGAGATCGGGCTGGCCGGCAGAAGTTGGCGGAGCATCGGGCTCCGATGCGGGCGCGGAGGAAGAAGGCGAGTCGGGGTAGGGAAACGGCACGTCGCCGAGGCGGTTGAGTAGCGCGCGGAGGAAGCGGCCGGCGGCGAGGTCGGAAATCGAGCCGGCGGAGTCCGGGCCGCGATCGACCAGGCACTGGAGGATCCCGTAGATGGCGGAGGGAATTTCATCGGCAGGCATGAAGGGGAGCTCGCGGCCGAGCTGACGCCAGCGGCGGAGGTCGGAGTAGAGCTCGCTTTTGGGAGTGGGCGGAGGGCCGGCGGCGGCCGGTCCATGATGGCGGCAGAGGGTCTGGTTGCGTATGGCGGCGCAGCGGCATTTCCTGCCGTTCGGCAAGATGAAGGTGCATTCGGGTACGGTCATGGGAGCCTCCGGTCGGGTAGGAAGCGGTCAGGTGAAAGGCGGCCAGGTAAGAGGCGGCCAGGTAAAAAGCGGTCGGGTAGGAAGCGGTCAGGTCAGAGGCGGTCAGGTGAAAGGCGGCCAGGTAAAAAGCGGTCAGGTAAAAAGCGGCCAGCGGCCACCAGTTAGCGGACTGCGGGCAGTTAAAAAGGCCGCTGGTGTGGGCGGCCCTGGGCGTTTTCCGGATTGGCGTCGGCGAGGGAAATTCTCTTTTTTTACCCTCTATTCTCAGAATATCAAGCGGCGGCACAAACCCTGCCAACTTTGATTTGCGCTAAGCCTTTTGCTTCCACCAGGAGTTACTTTGGGGAAGTGGTGGAAACTTGACAGAAAGGCCGGGCGGGACGTTTTCGGGGGTCGGGCACGGTGGGAGCGGCGGATAGGAAAGCTTTGCGGGTTTCTTGTGCGGCCGAGGATCGCCGAACTGTAATTTGCGCCCCTCGAGCGAAAGTTCCGGATAGCCGGTTATGCGGACGTAACCTCAAATAGGTCGTCGAAGCATTGATGTGGGAGACTGCCTCAACTTCTGCCTGTCCGGCCCAAAAATTAAAGGCACTGCCGTGCGCTCGCGCCCACACATGCTTAAGATTGAAATCGAACGCGATATCGGCGATTCGGCGATTCTTGAGGGTCCTATTGAGCATCGACTTTTCAAAGTTGCAATCCGCTTACCGCGAAATGAGCGACGCAGAGTTCCGTCGCCTCCATCGTAAAGATCTCGTCGCTGGTGCGAGGCCCATCTACGACAGCGAGAGAAAGTGCCGTGGAATCCCACCGCCGGAGATCGTCTGGCCAGAACGGCCTAAAGCTTCCGACATTCTTCGCGAGGGCCAACGCGATGTGCCAAGGGCCATTGCGCGATTCTTGCTAATTACTAGCATTTTTTTTGTGTTGGTCTGTTTTTTTCGTAGCGCCATAGCTCTGTTCGGAATGGGGTTTGCGCTAGCTTTCGTCCTAAGTGCCCCGAGTAAACCTGCTCGCCTAATTCTTTGGCTTCGTCGATTTCATTCGAAGCAACAACGCAAATTAGGACTTCAGGATCTCCTGGCGCACGCCTGCGCGGGCTGGGGCTTTGTGCTCACGCTGCGGGATTCCACTTTTAAGAGGTCGTTTGGAGCGGCCCTCCACCAAGCCTTTAAAAGTGCGTTTGGCGTTCTGTTTCTGACGCCAATTCTATTTTTCTTAGCCATTGCTGCTGTGCTCCCCTTTTACGACGGGGGGGATTACAAAAATGGTGTTGTAAGCCTTGTTCTCTGTTTGGTCCTTAGCCTGGCGCTTGGGATCGTTTCGTACGTACGAAATAAAAACGTCAATCTTACTGGGCCACAAGCGATGAGGAAAGCGGTCAAGGCTCTTCGAAGGTTTGAAGGGCGAGGCCTTGATGCCTCCAGTTATTTTTTGGAGAGCATTGACATTCTTTCCTGCGATGATCCGAATTGGCAAGAGGTTGTCAACGCTTGCCTGGCGGTAGTGTCAGCGGTTGTCATTGATGTCACTGAGCAAACCGCCAACATCTCTTGGGAGTTGCAAACTGCTTTCCGGCTCTTACCTCCCGAGTCAGTTGTCCTGGCTTACGGGCACCAGGGGGCCGCCGGCCAGCTTCTTCCGGATTATGTATCGATGTATCTATCCCGTTGCCTACCTCCAGCTGATCTACGGCGAGCATCTGTTTGCGTCTATTCCACTGCGAGGGGCAAAAGGTCCGAGAACGAAAGGTACATGAAACTTGCGCTGGCCGCAGCCATTGCAGAGCGGCAATACCAGACGGCGATTAAGGCCATCCAGGATTCACTTCTATGAGCGCTACTAATAATCGTCCTGCTCGCGACACTTGTAAGTCGTTGCCGAACGGGAAGTAATTCACATGGACGCAAAGTCGGCGATACGGATGTTTCGGTGGTTTCCTACCCTGGCGTCTCGAACAGCGCGAGGCGACAAGGATGGGGCGCCCGGCATGCGCCGCCCGGCATGCGCCGTCCCTCCGGGACTTGGTTCGCTTCCTGGGACCGAAACCAGCGTTGCCAACGCTGGGCTGCGATCCGATGCGCCTCTGGCGCGGGCGGTGCGGCGGGATTCGGGCTAAGATGGAGGGCGCATCTCGGGAGGGAAAATCCCCATGCCCCCAGTTTCTTTTGCGGCCAGCATCAGGCCGCTCTTTCGTGAGATGGACATCGAGCACATGAGCGGGTTCGGCGTCGAGCTCGACGATTACGAGTGGATGTCGAAGCCAGAGAATGCGGCGAGTGTGCTGGCGACGGTTTCACCGCAGAACGGGCAGGCGCCGTCGATGCCGCCCGGCGGGCCGTACTGGACTGCCGATCAGCTGGCGCTGTTCGCGCAATGGCAAGAGGACGGCTACCAGCCCTGAGCCCTGGTCTGCGTTGCAATCCGCCGCGCGCACTCTCGCTGTGCAGGCAGGGTGCGGTATCTTTCGATCTTTGTTGTGGTTCTGCCTCGCTGGTTCCGCCTTCGTGCGACCATCGTCTAAGCTAGAAGGATGGGAGAAATCGCACCGGCAAGCGACCGTTTTGATGTTCTGGTGATCGGCGCCGGGCCTACCGGGATGGCCTGCGCCATCGAGGCGCAGCGGGCCGGGTTTCGCGCCGCGCTGGTCGACAAGGGCTGCCTTTGCAATTCCCTGTTCCACTATCCGTCGCACATGACGTTTTTCACGACGTCGGAGCTGCTCGAGATCGGCGACATCCCGTTTCCCAGTCCCAACGCCAAGCCCACGCGCAATGAGGCGCTCGAGTACTACCGCAAGGTGGCGATGTTCTATCAGCTCGATGTTCGCCCTTACCAGCGGGTCGAGCAGGTCGGCGGGGAAGATCTCCGATTTGAGGTACGCACGCGCGACGAATTCGGCCGCACCTTCACCTACGCCACACGCAAAGTGGTGGTCGCCACGGGCTATTACGACTTGCCGAACCAGATGAATCTTCCGGGCGAGGATCTGCCGAAGGTCCGGCACTACTACAACGATCCGCACCCGTACTACGGGCTCGATGTGCTGGTGATCGGGGGCAAGAATTCGGCAGCCATCGCCGCTCTGGAACTGTGGCGGCATGGCGCTCGCGTCACCCTCGTGCATCGCGGACCGGCCATGCACCGCCATGTGAAGTACTGGATCCTCCCCGACATCGAAAACCGCATCAAAAACGGGGAGATCACGGCGTATTTTCAAACGGCAGTGACGCGCATCGATCCCGACACGGTTAGCCTCGCGACGCCCGGCGGCCCGCTGGTGCTGCCCAACGATGCCGTGCTCGCCATGACCGGCTATCGGCCGGATTTTGACTTTCTTGCCTCGCTTGGGGTGCAGATCGAAGGCGAACACAGATGCCCCGCGTGCGATCCGCGCACCCTCGAAAGCAACGTTCCTGGCATCTACCTTGCCGGCGTCATCATTGCCGGCGACAAAACCAACGAGATTTTCATTGAGAATGGACGTTTTCACGGCCGCCAAATTGCCGAGGATCTGAAGCAGCGGCTGCAGGCCCCGGCCGGTGCGCTGGCCGGAGTGTAACGGCCGCCGGCCAAACAGTTTTTCCGGGACCTTCCCCGTGGACCCAAACGGCGGAGCGTGAACAGGCAGGTGTTGCGCAGACAATGAAGATACCGAGACCCAGAACGATGCGCGGCCAGCTCATGGCCGCTTTGGTTCTCTTTGAGATCATCGTTGTTTCAATCTTCGCGATTATCGTCGTGTACCAGCAGAGCAAGGAACTGGATCAGCGGCTCCAGCGCCGTCTGGAAAGCCAGGCATCGCTGACGGCCAGCATGGGCACGATGGCGCTCGAGCTGCATCATCAGGAAGAACTGCAGCAGGTGGTGCAGAGCGTGACCGGCACGCCTGGGGTGAGCGCGGCGCAAATCACCGACCTGGCCGGCCGCACCCTGGCCAGCACCGATCCTACCGTCGTCGGCATGCTGGTTCTCTCCGACCGCGAAAAGCAGTTTCTTCACGACCTGAGCGGGCCCGTCATCTTTCCCATTTCGTCGACCAAATGGGAGGCCGTTGCCCCGATCCGGGAGCACGGGCAGCTCCGCGACCTGGCCTGGATCTATCCGAATGGGGAGCGGGACAGGAAGGACCTTCACTCGCTTCTTGAGATCACCGGGTTGTGGGCCGTTTTTGTTCTGATTGGCTGCACGGGGATTGCCGCCATTCTCACGCAGTCCATCACCGGCCAGCTCGGCCTGCTGACCCGGGCGACGCGCCGGCTGGTGCTGGATGCGGAAGATACGGGAGCTTTTCCGCTGCCGGTGAAGTCAGCCACCGAGGCGGCGGACCTGACCGTTGCCTTCAATCGCATGGTGGCCGCCATGCAGGATCAGCGCGCCGGCCTGAACGAGACGCTGGCACTGCTGGATTCCATGCTGGCCAATGCCCCCATCGGCTTCGCTTTCTTCGATCACAAGTACCGTTTCGTCCGGGTCAATCAGTTTTTGGCGGACATGAACGGGTATACATTCGCTCTGCATTTGGGCCGCACGGTCGGGGGCATTCTGCCTCCGGATGCGGCTGCCAGGCTGGAACACCACATCGAGTCCGTGTTTGCCACGGGGAAACCGATCCGCAACCTGGAGCTGGCCTGGGAAGCGGAGCCCCACCGCTGGCGCAGCTGGCTGGCGCACCTGTACC
Source organism: Acidobacteriaceae bacterium (assembly GCA_049802575.1). Lineage (GTDB taxonomy): Bacteria > Acidobacteriota > Terriglobia > Terriglobales > Acidobacteriaceae > Palsa-343. The sequence goes on from JBARMS010000155.1 coordinate 24,300, forward strand.
CCGTGCATACCGATCCGGAGACCACGCGCTGGGTGGGCGCGATTATCGTCGACACGACGGAGCAGAAGCGCGCTGAAGAAGCCCTGCGGCGGACGGAGAAGCTGGCCGCCGCCGGCCGTCTGGCTGCGTCCGTCGCGCACGAGATCAACAACCCGCTCGAGGCGGTGACGAATCTGCTCTACCTGGTTCGGCAGGAGAGGCTCACGGAGCCGGCCGCGCACTTCGCCGATCTGGCCCAGCAGGAGGTCGCGCGGGTCTCGGAAATCACCCAGCAGACGCTGCGCTTCTATCGCCAGTCGACGCTGCCCGCCAATGCCAATTTGTCGGAGCTGCTGGATTCGGTGCTGACCCTGCACAGCGGGCGCTTCCAGGCCCTGCAGGTCGAGCTGGTACGGGAGTACGCCGGGGACCTGCGGCTCTTCTGCTTTGCCGGAGAGCTGCGGCAGCTGTTCGCGAACTTCATCTCGAACGCCCTGGACGCGATGACCCCAGGCGGGGGACGGCTCATCGTTCGCGCCCGGGCGGTGGATGACGGGGACGCGGCGGGAGTTCGCGTCTCGGTCGCCGATACCGGCGCCGGCATTACCCCTGACGCCAAGCGGCATATCTTTGAGCCGTTCTTTACGACGAAGGAAGCCACCGGGACCGGTCTGGGCCTGTGGGTGAGCGAGCAGATCATCCGCAAGCACAACGGGACGGTGCGAGTCCGGAGCCGGTCGGTCGAGTCGGCGGAGGGCCAGGGGACCGGGACGGTGTTCACCGTGTTCTTCCCGGCTGGGGGACTGACCCAGGAAACGGAGCCAGCGGAGGCTGCCGATCAGGAAGAAAAAGCGGTTCGCTGAGCAGAGACGGGCCGGATGGGCAGCAGCCTCGCGCGGCGACAGAGGACTTCCGTCACGTTACCAGCGCGGGAGCGATTCGCTGAAAGGATTGGGTTTACCAGGTGGAATTGCAGAAGTAGTTAACTGCGTTATCCAATGAGTTACGGAAGGCCCCGCCAGCCTCCAAAAGGCGATTAACACCTGCGGAATCAAACAGATTGCCCTTTGCTATCCCGCTGTTGCCGGAAAAACCGCCTCGCCTGACGTCTACTTGAGACTGGCCAGCTTTTGGGTGGCGATCTGGGCGGCGTCGGTGTCCTTGTTCTGGTCCTTGATCTCAGCGTAGATGCGCCGGGCTTCCTCGGGCTGGGTCGCCTCGTACATCTGGGCGAGCTGGAGCTGAGCGGCCGCCTTCGAGACCGTCGTGGTCGGATGGGCGATCACGTCGCGGAACTCCTGCGCGGCCTGGGAGGTGCGGCCGGTTTGGGCATAGAGGTTGGCCAGGGCGATTTTGGCGAGCGCCGCAAGGTTGCTGTCGTGCGAGCCGGCTACCTTGTTCAGATCGGCCTCGGCGTCGGAGGTCTGCCCCATGTCGAGCGCGGTCATGCCGGCGAAATAGCGAGCCATTTCTCCCGCACTGAGCCATCCATACTGGTTGGCTGCCTGGCTGAACAGGGGATAGGCGGCCTTGGCCCGCGCGGCGGCGGACGGATAGGTGGTCTGACCCGGTTCGGCAGGCTGATTCGGCTGCGCCAGGGGCGTCTCGTAGATGTCCATCCCCTGGCCGAGCAACTGGTTCGCCGCGGCCGCGCGCTTCTGCCAGACGAAGATGCCCGCCACCGCAACGGCGACGAGTAACACCACGGCGATCGACCACCGGATCAGGGAGGCGCGGTTTTCGCCGACCCAATCCAGTCCGGATGTGGTTGCATCGATGAATCGATCCTGTTTGAGCGCGCGACGGGTCTGAGTATCCACCGGTTTTCCCGAACGTCCTTTATGGGAGGGAAGCTGCGAACGCGCCGCGATCCGGGTGCATCCGCCCGCGCCGCAGGCGTGCCCTCACGCGCTGCGAGCGCATTCCTCAAAGATACGTTCAGTCTACCACGCTGTCCTGCTGGCCCGGAGCCCGCCCCGAGATGGCTTACGCGCGGCTGGCCGTTACGCCGCGCGTGCGAAATCCTCCAGCTGCCCGGTCTCGATCTTCTCCTGGCACTGGATGCAGTAAGGCGTCCACGGCAGGGCTTCCAGGCGCTTGTCGCCAATGGCCTTCCCGCAGTGGAGGCACTCCCCGTACGTGCCTTCGTTCAGACGCTCGAGCGCCTGGCGGACCAGCGTGAGCTGGGTGTGGCCCTCGGTTCCCTGGCTGAACAGCATCTCTTTCTGGTAGGAGAAGACAGCCTGGTCGGCGATATCGAGGGTGTCTTCGGCTACGGCCTGGCGGCCCTGTTCGACAGCCGTCAGCATCGATTTCTCGAGCTGCGTTTGATGACGGCGAAGATGTTCTTCGAATTTGAGAAGTTTGTGGTTGTTACTGTTTTGGCTGGTCACGACGCAACGGCTCCCCTCGGGGTATCACGAACGTCAGGCTTTATAGACAATGATTGGACGCACATTCCCGGCAAGGATTTGTTTTTGTTTTGTCGTTATGCGGATATTTTTTGCCGGAGGGTGCAGGGTTTCCAAAGGATTCGGCCGAAGGCCGCGGAGTGTGCCGGACTCTGCAACTTCGCGGGGCTGGAGTGTTAGGCTGAGAATGTCCCGGAACTGGAGTGCCAGGCTGGAGTTGTTATGTACGAAGACTTCCAAGCTACCGATTGCTGGACGGGCGAGACGCTGCAGGCCCGCTGGAAGGCCAACATCGTCGCCATCGCGACGCGCCACGCCGATGCCGTGGATGTCCGCTTCGATGTGAACGGACGGCCGGTATGGATCGCGATGCCCTGCATCGCCTGGGTGGAGCAGAAGCGACGCACCGGCCACGTGATTACGGACTCGCTGGCAGCGCAGGCCGCGGGCCGGTATCTGAAGAAGGCGATCGAATCGGGGTACGACAACGGCCGCGAGATGTACACCATGAGCCTCGATGAGGTTCTGGAGCATGTGGACGCGGTGCTGCACGAAGTTGGGCACACGCACAATTTGCCGTATCTGGTGCCGCTGGACGATGCGCAGCCGCAGGTCTGAGAGGCGGCTAAGAGGCGGTCAGCGAAAAAGCGGTCAGGTAAGAAGCGGTCAGGTAAGAAGCGGTCAGGTAAGAAGCGGTCAGCTAAAAACCGGCTAGCTAAAAACGTTTAGCGAGAGACGTTCAGCGAAAGACGTTCGGCGAGAGACGTTTAGCGGCCAACAGCCTTTTCGCTAAGAGTATTTTGCTGAGAGCCTTTCGCTGAGAGTCCTTTGCTGAGAGTCTTTCGCTGAGAGCCTTTCGCCAAGAGTCCTTTGCTGAGAGTCTTTCGCTGAGAGCCTCTTGCTTCTCCCGGCGTTGAGCCATCCTGGATATTCGCCGCATTTCCGCTTTGCATCTCCTTCATAGAGTGTGACAATAATCGGTTCCTTCTGACTCCGCGCGGAGGCGCATCTGCATGGAAGCGACGATCATCGCTCAGGACCTGAAACGAATGACCGAGGGGCTGCATGCTCATCGCAACTTGTCGACCGCACAGCTGGTGGAAACAGCAATTGCGCGCGGCGAAGGGCGGTTGGCCGCAAACGGCGCTCTGGTGGCGTGGACGGGCGCCCGCACGGGCCGCTCCCCTCGCGACAAGTTCACGGTGGAGGACGCGGAGACACGGGAGCGGGTGAACTGGGGCAAGGTGAACCAGCCGTTTCCGCCGGAAAAGTTCGACGCCCTGCTGACGCGCGTGCTGCGGCACATGGGGGAGCGCGACCTGTACGTGATGGATCTGGCGGCGGGGGCCGATCCGGCGTACCGGCTGCCCATCCAGGTGATCTGCGAATATGCGTGGCATGCGCTGTTCGTGAAGCAGCTGTTCATCCGGCCGGAGCCGGAGGACCTGGCGACGCACAAGCCGGAATTCACCGTGATTGCCGCGCCGGAATTCGACGCCGTTCCGGAGCGGGACGGGGTGCGGTCGGGGACGTTCATCCTGACCGATTTCACGAAGAAGATTGTGCTGATCGGCGGCACAAAATATGCCGGCGAGATGAAGAAGTCGATTTTCGGGGTGATGAATTATCTGCTGCCGCAGCGGAATGTGTTTCCGATGCACTGCTCGGCCAACGTGGGCGCGGATGGGACGACGGCGCTGTTCTTCGGGCTGTCGGGCACGGGCAAGACGACGCTCTCGGCCGATCCGGAGCGGCGGCTGATCGGCGACGACGAGCATGGCTGGAGCCCGGAGGGCGTCTTCAATTTTGAGGGCGGATGCTACGCCAAGTGCGTCGACCTGAGCCCGGAAAAGGAGCCGCAGATCTTCAGCGCAATCCGCTTCGGGGCGGTGCTGGAGAATGTGGTGCTCGACGCAAAGACCGCCGAGCCGGACTACTCCGACATTCGTCACACGGAGAACACCCGCGCCGCCTATCCCATCGAGTTCATCGCAAACGCGGTGATTCCGGGGATGGGCGGGCATCCGAAGAACGTGCTGTTTTTGGCTGCCGATGCTTTCGGCGTTCTGCCGCCGATTGCGAAGCTGACGCCGGAGCAGGCGATGTATCACTTTTTGTCGGGATACACGGCGAAGCTGGCGGGAACGGAAGCGGGGCTGGGCAGCGAGCCGGTTCCGGAGTTTTCGACGTGCTTTGCTTCGCCGTTTCTGCCGCTCGCGCCAGCGGTTTACGCGGAAATGCTGGGGCGGCGATTGCGCGAGCACGGCGCGGAATGCTGGCTGGTGAACACCGGCTGGTCGGGGGGCGGGTTCGGCGTGGGCCAGCGCATGAGCCTGAAGCACACGCGCGCGATGGTGCACGCGGCGCTCGATGGGCGTCTCGCCAGAGCGGAATTCGCCACGGAGCCGGCGTTTGGGCTGCACATTCCGACGACGTGTCCTGGTGTGCCGGCCGAGTTGCTCAACCCGCGCAACGTTTGGGCGGACAAGGCGGCCTATGACGCGCAGGCACGGCTGCTGGCGGCGAAGTTCACGGAGAACTTTAAGAAGTTCGATGTACCGGACGCCGTGCGGCAGGCGGGACCGCGGGGGTAGGTAAAGAGCGGTCAGGTAAAGTCCGGTCAGTTAAAAAGCGGTTGGCGAAAAAGCTGTCAGCGAAAAGCTACCGGCGAAAAGCTACCGGCAAAAAGCTATCAGCGAAAAGCTATCAGCGGAAAACTGTCAGCAAATAGCTATCAGCAAAAAGCTATCGGCGGAATACTGTCAGCAAACAGCTTTCAGCGAATCGCTGTCGGCGGAGAGCTGCCCGTTGTGCCGGCGGCTTCGTGGACCGGCCTGGTTAGGCTGCCTGGGCTGGCTCGGTGGCGGCGGCTGGTATTTCGGCGGCCGGAGCTGCGGGCCTGAGGAGCGGCCATCCTTTGCGCAGGACGTACTCCAGCCAGGCTCCGGCGATTTGCGAGGTGAACACAGCCGCGATGACGAGCGTGGTGTAGAACTGCGAGCTGATGATGCCGGCGCCGAAGGCTACGCTGGCGAGCACGATTCCCGGGCCCCCGCGCGCGTTCGTGGTGACGGCCAGGTTGAGCAGATCGAGGCCGCGAAACCCGGCGAACTTGCCCGCCAGGGATACGGAGAGGATCTTCACCACACACGTTCCTGCAAGGAAGGCCGCGATCATGGCGAGCGACACGCCATGCATCAGGTCGAGCTTGAGGCCAACGATCGCGAAGTAAACCGGAATGAAGAAGGCGAACGCGACTTTGCCGATGGCGTCGAGCGATTCGGCAAAGAGACGGCGCTTCTTGTGGACGACGGCAAAGCCGGCCAGAAAGGCGGCAAAGACGAGGCTCACGTCGAGCGCTCCGGCGAGGGCGCAATAGGCGAGCAGAATGGCCAGCGCGTAGGCAGTGGGCGAAGAGCGGGCAAAGACATTGAAACGCGCCTTGTTCAGGCGCTTGATGGCGCGCGGGAGAATGGTGAGACCCAGCACGAAGAAGGCGACGGTCGCGAGCAGGTGCGCGCCCATCGCACGGGGATGCAGCACGGCTTTGCCGGCGGTGGCGGTGGCGATGGCGAGGGCCAGCCACAGCACGATGTCCTCGATGACGGCGACGCCCAGCACGAGTCGCGCGAATCGGGTATGAAGGATTTTGAGGTCGGCGAAGATCTTCGAGACGACGGGGACGGAGGTGACCGCGACGCCGACGGCGAGGACGATGGTGAGCGAGATGCGATTGCCCGCGGGGCCGGCGAGCGAGGGACGAATGATCCACGGGGCCAGCAGGAGGCCGGCTGCGAAGGGGAGGCCGGTGCCGACGATGACCAGCCAGCCGACGCTGCGGCGGTCTTCGCGGGAGAACAACTGCTGCGTTTCCGCTCCGGCGAGAAACATAAGCAGGAGCAGGCCGAGCCAGTAGACAAAGTCGAAGACGTCGCCCTGCTTCCTGGCGTGCGCGATGAAGTGAGCGGCCAGCGGCCATCGGCCGGCAATGGCGTTGCCCAACAGAACGCCGGCCAGGATCTCACCCACCACGCGCGGCTGGCGCAGCTTCATGAACAGCCAACCCAGCAGTTGCGCCAGCGCGACCAGCAGCAGAAGCAGAAACAGGACCGAGGTGAGATCCGAGTTCGACATGGCGCAGATTGGATGCAGCGGGAATGCGGGTTGTTGGGCGCTGCGGAGATTTATTGGGCCGCGCCGGGAGCGTCCGTCCGAGTGATTGGCTGGGTGCGCATGGCCGGTACAGAGTTGAGCCGAGCGGCGGTCTGCCCGTAACTTGACTCTTGACAATCGCAGACTTAGTCTCGAAATGGAGGCAGCGGACGATGGTGGTCCGCGCGTTCCAGACGGCCTATGCAGACTCATCCGTACATCTGGAACTACCTGCCTCTGCTGCTGCAGATCCTGGTCGCGGGCGGCATGACGTTCGGCATGGTCGTGATGTCGCGATTCATCGGACGCCGGCGCAATCTGAAGGACAAGCTGGAAGCGTATGAATGCGGCATTCCCGCCGAGGGCGATGCGCGGGGGCGGTTCAGCGTGCGCTTCTACATGGTGGCGATGCTGTTCATCCTGTTCGACGTGGAAGCGGTGTTCATGATGCCGTGGGCGGTGATCTATCGCGAGCTGCCGAAGATCACGGGGTCGAGGATGTTCGGATTCTGGGAGATGGTGGTTTATCTGGGCTTCGTGGTGGTCGGGGTGTTCTACGTTTGGAAGAAGGGCATCCTGGACTGGGCCGCCGATAAGGCGGATCTGTAAGGGCAGGGATTAGGGATTAGGGAACAGGGAACAGGAGCGCAGAGCCAGGCTCCGTGCGCGGGTCAGGGTTGGGTCCGAGGAACTCCGGCTGCAACGGCCGGACACAGATGAGGGAAGCGGATGGCGGAAGCGCTGCAGGGGAAAGACGCGGTCTTTGCAGGTCTGGCGCAGAATGTGGCGATCCAGGCACTGGAAGCGGCGCATCCCGGAGCCATTGTCAACGCGAAATTCGACCGCAATGAGCTGACGCTGGTGATTGCCGCCGACCAGATTCGGGCGGCCTGCCGAACGCTGCAAAAAGCCGGATATAACTTCCTCGAAGACGTGACGTGCGTGGACTGGTATCCGACGGAGCCCAGGTTCCAGGTGACCTACCACATCCTTTCGCACCAATTGAAAGAGCGCGTGCGACTCCATGTGATGGTGGAGAGCATCGATCCTTCTGTGGACAGCATTACGCCGGTGTGGCCGAGCGCGAATTTCTACGAGCGCGAGGTGTGGGACCTGTTCGGCGTGCGTTTCCATGGGCATCCTTCGCTGCGGCGCATCATGCTGCCCGAGGAGTGGGAAGGGCATCCGCTGCGCAAGGATTATCCGGTGGAGGGGTATCGCTGATGGCGCCCGATTCCGACAATCCGAACGCGCCCGAGATCCCCGGCTTCGTGGAGACGGCGACGCTGATTGCGCCGCGGCCGGAGGACGACTCGCACGACCGGACGATGGTCCTGAACATGGGCCCGCAGCATCCTTCGACGCACGGCGTGCTGCGGCTGGTGCTGGAGATCGACGGCGAGACGGTGACGAAGGTTGTGCCGGACATCGGCTATCTGCACACCGGCATTGAGAAGACGTGCGAGGCGAAGTTCTGGCAGCAGGTGGTGCCGCTGACGGACCGGATCGACTATCTGTGCCCGATGACGAACAACCTGGCCTACTGTTTGGCCGGGGAGAAGCTGCTGGGGCTGGAGATTCCGGAGCGGGCGCAGTGGATGCGGGTGCTGCTGAACGAGCTGACGCGGCTCAATTCGCACCTGGTGTGGCTGGGCACGCACGCGATGGACATTGGCGCGCTGACGGTGTTCCTGTACACCTTCCGCGAGCGCGAAGAGATTCTGCGCATCTTCGAGCACGTGAGCGGGCAGCGGATGATGACGTCGTACTTCCGCATCGGCGGGCTGGCGCTCGATCCGCCGCTGGACTTTTTCGACTCGGTGCAGTCGCTGATCACGATTCTGCCGGAGAAGATCGATGAGTACGAGAACCTGCTGACGGGAAATCCGATCTTCATCAATCGCCTGAAGGGCGTGGGATATTTGAGCGCCGAGGATGCGATTGCGCTGGGCGTGACTGGGCCGCCGCTGCGCGCGAGCGGCGTGGACTGGGATTTGCGGCGCGACATGCCGTACTCGGGGTACGACCATTTCCGATTTGAAGTGCCCGTTTCGAACGATGGCGATGTGTGGGCGCGGTACGTGGTGCGGCTGCGGGAAATGCGCGAGAGCGTGAAGATCTGCCAGCAGGCGCTGGACGGGATGCCGGAGGGGCCGATTAAGGCCGATGCGCCGCATGTGGTGCTGCCCGATCGCGAAAAGATGAAGACGCAGATGGAAGCGCTGATCTATCACTTCAAGATTGTGACGGAGGGCTTCCAGGTTCCGGCGGGCGAGGTGTACCTGGCCGTGGAGTCGCCGCGCGGCGAGATGGGCTACTACGCGGTAAGCGATGGGACGGCCAAGCCGTATCGCGTGCACATGCGGAACCCGTCGTTTGCGACGCTGCAGGCGCTGCAGACGATGTGCGCGGGCCGGCTGATCGCGGATGTGGTGGCCGTGATCGGCTCCATCGACATCGTGCTGGGAGAGATCGACCGATGAGCGCGGCGGCCGCAGAACCCATGCTCGAGAAGGAACTGTGGGTGTCGTTCGTCTCGCTGCTGCGCGGATACGTGGCCGCGGCCAGCCTCCATTCCGGCGAATCCGCAGAGGTGGAAGAGGCAGAGAATTCGGTTGCGATCCGAGCCGGGGATGCAAGCTTTGAAATACGGGTCAATCCGCAGAATGGAGCGGGAAACTGGCAGCTGCGCAACAGCCATGAGGGAAAGATGCAGGGGCGCTTCCAGCTGCTGGCCGAGGGCCGCATCGCTCTCGACGCGAAGACCCTGGATCTGGATCACGCTGCCATCGATTTTGCGGGGGCGCTGATGGCGGCGGCTGCGAGGAGAGAGGGTCGATGAGCACGCCAGCCAGCATCTTCTCGCCCGAGCTCGCCGCGCGGTTTGACAAGCTGGTGACGCTCTATCCGGTGAAGCGGTCGGCGCTGGTGCCCATGCTCCTGTACGCGCAGGATGAGGTTGGGTATCTGTCGGATGCAGTGATCGCGGAGGTCGCGGAGCGCATCGGCCTTTCCGAGCTGGAAGTGCGCAACGTGATCAGCTACTACTCCCTGCTGCGGACGAAGCCGGCAGGAAAGTATCACGTGCAGGTGTGCACGAACATCTGCTGCATGCTGCGCGGCGGCAACGAGATTCTGGAGCACTGCAAAAAGACGCTGGGCGTCGCGAACAAGGGCGTGACGGCGGACGGAGTGTTCTCTCTGGAAGAGGTCGAGTGCATTGGGGCGTGCAGCTGGGCGCCGGCGGCGCAGGTGAATTACGACTTCCACGAGAACCTGACGCCGGACGCGATGGACCAGGTGCTGGACGGATACCGCAGCCGCGCGGAGAAGGGTGCGGGACGCTGATGCCGAACATCTCCACGCATCCCGACTGCGTTCCGGTGGTCTCGTATCGCTTCGGCAAAGGCGCGACGTCGATCGACAAATACCTGGAGCTCGAGGGCTACGAGGCCGCTCGCAAATGCATTGCGCTGGGGCCTGAGGGGATCATCAACGAGATGAAGGCCTCGAACCTGCGCGGCCGCGGCGGCGCGGGATTTCCGACGGGGCTGAAGTGGTCCTTCGTGCCGAAGCAGTCCGCGAAGCCGAAGTATGTGCTGGTGAACGGGGACGAGAGCGAGCCCGGAACCTGCAAGGACCGGCTCATCTTCGAGCACGATCCGCACTCGGTCATCGAAGGCACGATCATCGCCGGCCTCTCCGTGCAGGCGCGCATGGGCTTCATCTATCTGCGCGGCGAGTATCGCTACCTGCTCAAAATCATGGAAAAGGCCGTCGAGGAAGCGTATGCGAAGGGCTTTCTCGGCAAAAATATCTTCGGCAGCGGGATCGATTTCGACATCGTGACGCAGACGGGCGCGGGGGCTTACGAGGTGGGGGAAGAGTCGGCGCTGATGGAGTCGCTCGAAGGCAAGCGCGGGATTCCGCGCATTCGCCCGCCGTTTCCGGCGGTGGTGGGGCTCTACGGTGGCCCGACCATCATCAATAACGCCGAGACGATTGCGACGGTGCCGCACATCTTCAGGATGGGCGCGGCGGAGTACGCGAAGATCGGCACGGAGCGCAATGGGGGCACGCGGCTCTTCTGCCTGAGCGGGCATTTGGAGCGGCCGGGCGTCTACGAGCTCCCGATGGGCTACAACCTGAAAAAGATGATCTACGAAGTGGGCGGCGGCATTCCTGGCGGCAAGAAGCTGAAGGCCGTGGTTCCGGGCGGATCGTCGACGCCGGTGCTGCTGCCCGAAGAGATCGATATCGGCATGGACTTCGATCAGGTGGGCAAGGCCGGATCGATGCTGGGGTCGGGCGGCGTGGTGGTGCTCGACGAGACGGTGTGCATGGTGGAGTTCGCGCTGCGGACGATGAAGTTCTACCAGCACGAGAGCTGCGGCTGGTGTATTCCGTGCCGCGAGGGAACGGACTGGCTCAAGAAGTCGCTGACGCGTCTGCACGCGGGCGGCGCGGTCGATAAGGACATCGACAACATTCGGTATCTCGCCGAGAACATGCTCGGGCGGACGTTTTGCCCGCTGGGCGACGCGGCGGCGATGCCGACGATTGCGTTTGTGAAGAAGTTTCGGAAGGAGTTTGAGGAGCATTTGGAGGGGCGCGGGTGCCCGAAGCATCGGGTGGGGGAGCCGGTACTGGTTTGAGAAGAATTAGTGAGCAGACTATGACAGCGAGCGAAGAGTCGAAACGAAAGCGAGTCGAAATCGCCAAACGCTTGGCGCTCTTTTTCCCTGGATTGGAGATTAATGACGTTCCGAGTGGATATACCTCGTTGCGCGTCGGCACCGGACCACTAACCAACTGCGTAACAGTGTCTCCGAATGGTCAGAGGGCCTCGTTCCTTCTAAGCAATCCCGACTTGCGCCAGGCGATTGAAGCAGCGGGTTTCGAAGTCAGAGAAGTAAAGCCTAATAAGATCAAGGCGTTTGCCGGTTCGCAATGGAGAGTCAGGGGAGTGAGCGTTCCGGCGATTGATCAAAACGAAGAGTTGTTCAAGCGACTGGTCGAGGAATCTGTAAGGTTCATCGAGGAGAAGCGAAAGCGCCGCATTCATGGCTGACGTAACGTTCACTGTCGACGGCAAAAAGATGACCGCGCCCGCGGGGACGCTGCTTATTGAGGCTTGCCGCGCGCACGGGATTGAGATTCCGGCGTTCTGCTACTATCCCGGTCTCTCGCTGCAGGCGGCGTGCCGCATGTGCGTGGTGCGCATCGAGAAGGTGCCGAAGCTGCAGACCGCATGCACCACTCCCGTCGCTGAAGGCATGATCGTCACGACGGAGAGCCCGGAGATCGCGCAGGCGCGCAAGGCGACGATCGAGCTGCTGCTGGGGAATCATCCGCTGGACTGCCCGGTGTGCGACGCGGGCGGCGAGTGCGAGCTGCAGGACATGACGTTCAAGTACGGCGCGGCGGAATCGAAGTTCGTCGAGATTAAGCAGCACCGCGAAGAGCAGCAGTGGTCGCCGGTGGTGTTTTTCGACCGGCCGCGCTGCATTCTGTGCTATCGCTGCGTGCGCGTGTGCGGCGAGGGCATGGACGTGTGGGCGCTGGGCATCCAAAACCGCGGCGCCGGCTCCGTGATCGCTCCGAACAAGCAGGATCACCTGGAGTGCGAAGAGTGCGGCATGTGCATCGACATATGCCCGGTGGGCGCGCTGACGTCCGGCGCGTACCGCTACAAGACGCGGCCGTGGGAGATGAGCCACGTCGGCTCGATTTGCACGCATTGCGGCGACGGCTGCAAGACGACGCTGGGAGTGCGCCGCGCGAACGACGGCATGGAGATTGTGCGTGGCGATAACCGCGACAAGAGCGGCATCAACGGCGACTTTCTTTGTATCAAGGGCCGTTACGCATTTGATTTCGCGAGCCGGGACGACCGGCTGACCAGGCCGCTGGTCCGGCAGGCGGATGGCACCTTCAAACCGGTGAGCTGGGATGAGGCGATCGAGTTTGCCGGAAAGAAGCTGCGGTCGATTCGCGACAGCCGCGGCGGGCAGGCCGTTGGCGTGATCGGGTCGAACCGGACGACGAACGAAGAGGCGTATCTGCTGCAGAAGTTCGCGCGCACGGTGCTGGGGACGAACAATATCGATCACCACCGGACGGCGGATTACCCGGCGTTTGCGCACGCGCTGAACGGGAAGGCTGAGGCGTCGCTGCGGGATTTCAATGCGGCGAAAGCGATTTTGCTGATTGGCGGCGATCCGACCGAAGAGCATCCGGGACTGGCCTGGCAGATCCGCACGGCGGTGCGGCTCCATGGGGCGCGTCTCTACGTGGCGAACCACGAGCGGATCAAGCTGCGGCGGCAGGCGACGCAGTTCCTCGAAATTGGCGAGGTCGACTATGCGGGGCTGGCGGCCTATCTGGCAGGCGACGATGAGGCATTGAGCAGCGACAAGGCTGCGGAGTTCCGCGAGGCTCTGGGGAAGGAAGAGTCGCTGCTGGTGGTGTTCGGCTCGGAGTATCGCGGGGTGGGGATTGCGGCGCTGGCGAAGCTCGGCGAGAAATTTGCGAACGTGAAGTTCGCTTGCCTGGGCGATTATGTGAACTCGCGCGGCGCGGCGGACATGGGGCTCTATCCCGATTTGCTGCCGGGGTATGTGCCGGTGACGGCAGCGGGGGCGTTCGCCGCTGAGTACGGAGCGGAGATTCATCTCGCGGACCTGAAGACGGAGTCATCGCGTACCCATGGGCTGCCGGCGCAGCCTGGGTTCGATCTGGTGCAGATGTTCGACGCCGCCGAGCGTGGCGAGCTGGGCGCGCTCTATGTGGTGGGTTCGAATCCGGTGGCGCGGTACGGAATCGATGCGGCAACGCTGAAGAACACGTTTCTCATCGTGCAGGATATGTTCCTGACCGAGACGGCGAAGCTGGCCGATGTGGTCTTCCCGGCGGCGAACCTCTATGAGAAGTCGGGGACGGTGACGAACACGTTCGGCGACGTGCAGCTGGTGAAGAAGGCCGCGGATAAGGCCGGCGTGCGCGCGGATTTCGAGATTATCGTGCGGCTTGCAGGCGCGATGGGCGCGGACGTGAAGAAGCTGGTGCCGTTCGGCAGAAAAGGCGTGCGCGCGGATATGGGGCAGGCGCGCGGGGCGCAGTCGGGCGAAGCGGATCGTCACGGCGTGTGGCTGGCGGCGCATCATCTGGAGCCGAAGCTGAGCCCCTTCGATCCGTTTGCGATTCTCGACGAGATTCAGCGGCTGGTGCCTGCCTACGACATTGGGCGGCTCGATTTGCTGGCCGGCAACGATCAGCATGTGAAGAGCGGGCTGGTGCAGATTGAGGCAGCGGGATCGCGGCGCGATTTGGTGCTGCCGTCGAAGGACACGCTGTTCACCTCGGGCACGCTGGGGCGGTACAGCCCGATGCTGGGGTCGGTGATGGAAGCAAAGAAGCCCGCGGAAACAGCGGCCGATTAGCGATTCTTTGGAAGGCTATTGGATGGAGACCAGCTTACTCACGTTCGTTCTGATCAGCCTGGCGAAGGTCATCGTGGTGGTGGTGATCATGCTGATGGCGGTCGCCTACACGGTGCTGCTGGAGCGCAAGCTGGTGGGGCGCATCCAGAACCGGTGGGGACCCAGCCGCGTGGGGCCGTTTGGGCTGCTGCAGCCGCTGGTGGATGGCGCGAAGCTGTTCCTGAAGGAAGACGTGACGCCGACGGCTGTGTACCGGCCGCTCTACCTGCTGGCGCCGATGATCGCGCTGAGCTGCGCGCTGATGTCGATCGGTGTGGTGCCGTTTGGAGCGGACGTGCGCTGGAAGAGCGTCGACCTGTTCCAGATTGCCGATGTGAATATCGGGCTGCTGATCCTGCTGGGTATTACTTCGATTGGCGTTTACGGAATTGCGCTTTCGGGCTGGTCGTCGAACAACAAGTATTCGCTGCTCGGATCGCTGCGGGCGAGCGCGCAGGTGATCAGCTACGAGCTGGCGCTCGGGCTGGCGCTGGTAGGCGTGGTGATGCGGGCGGGATCGCTGCGGCTGCGCACCATCGTGGATGTGCAGGCGACCCACGGGCTGATCTCGTGGAACTTCTTCGGCGGGTTTCAGTTTGTCGCGTTCTTTATTTATCTGATGGCGGCGTACGCGGAGACGAATCGCTCGCCGTTCGATTTGCCGGAGGCGGAGAGCGAGCTGACGGCCGGCTATCACACGGAATACAGCTCAATGAAGTTCGCCATGTTTTTCATGGCGGAATACGCCAACATGATCACGGTGGGCTGCGTGGCCTCGCTGCTGTTTTTCGGCGGCTGGTCGAGCCCCTTCGGGCACCTCTTCGATCACGTGCTCGCCGGGCCAATAGCAGGAGCGCTGCTGCCGGTCTTCTGGTTCGTCCTGAAAGTTTTTGGTTTTCTCTTTCTCTATGTCTGGGTGCGCGGCACGCTGCCGCGTTTCCGCTACGACCAGCTCATGGGCTTCGGATGGAAATTTCTTGTGCCTGTGGCGATTGCCAATATTGTGGTGACGAGTTTTTGGATGGGGCTGCGGCTGCCCATGCAGTGAATTAGAGATTCGAGTCCCGGTTCGCGGTACGGGCTCTCAGACGCGCTCTGGCGCCTTTGCGGTAGTTGAAGCAGAACAAACCCATGCATCTGGCTCTTTTCATCATTTTCGGCGCGCTGTGTGTGGCAGGGGCACTCAATCTGCTGCTGCAGCGGCACCCGATCAACAGCGCGCTCTCGCTCATCGTGGTAATGAGCTCGCTGGCGGTGCTCTATTTGCTGCAGGGCGCGGAGTTCCTGGCGGCAGCGCAGGTGATTGTCTACTCGGGCGCGATCATGGTGCTGTTCACGTTTGTCATCATGCTGCTCAACGCGGGCAAGGAAGAGCGCACGCACGGCAGCAAGATGGCTTATGTGGCCGGATTTCCCGGCGCGGCGATTTTGGTCGGGTTGCTGGCGTTTATCTTTCTGTCGCAGCGAGGCAGCTTTGCCCAGACGCGGCTCGGCGATTATTGGGTGACTACCAGCGATTTGAGCCGGGTGCTCTTCAAGGATTTGCTGCTGCCGTTTGAGGTGACGTCGGTGCTCATTCTCATTGCGATTCTCGGCGCGGTGGCGCTGGCGAGGAAGGAGCACTGATGGTTCCGATTGCGTACTACCTCGTGCTGAGCGCCATCCTGTTTTCCATCGGCGTGGCGGCGTTTCTGATCAAGCGCAACATCATTACTGTGTTCATGTCGATTGAGCTGATGCTGAACGCCGTGAACCTGACCTTTGTCGCGTTCGCTCACCAGTGGCACCAGGTGAGCGGACAGATTTTCGTCTTTTTCGTGATGGTGGTCGCGGCGGCAGAGGCCGCCGTGGGGCTGGCCATCATCATTGCGGTCTTCCGCGCGCGCAACACGCTCAATGTCGACCAGATCGACCTGATGAAACTATGACCGACCTTCACCTCTGGCTGATCCCGCTCGTTCCCTTCGCCGGATTTCTGGTGAACGGTTTGCTCGGCCGCAAATTCCCGAAGCCGGTGGTCAGCGCGGTGGGCCTGATCGGCGCGCTGCTGCCCATGCTTTGGGTTTCCAATCTGGTTCTGAAATTCAGCTCGCTGACGCTGCCACACGTTGAGACGCTCGGCACGTGGATTCGCGCGGGCGCGTTCCACGCCGACTTCACGTTCCAGCTCGACCAGCTGACGCTGGTGATGCTGTGCGTGGTGACAGGAGTCGGCTTTCTCATTCATGTGTATTCCGTCGGCTATATGGGGAAAGAAGAGGGTTACTGGCGCTTTTTCGCGTACATGAACCTCTTCCTCTTCTTCATGCTCACGCTGGTGCTGGCGGAAAATTTCCTGCTGATGTTTGTGGGCTGGGAAGGCGTGGGTCTCGCGTCGTATCTGCTGATCGGGTTCTACTACACGAAGGATTCGGCGGCGAAGGCGGGCATGAAGGCGTTCGTCGTGAACCGCATCGGCGACTTCGGCTTCCTGCTGGCGATGTTCCTGATGATCGCGCACTTTGGCACGCTGAGCTTCAGCACGGTGTTTGCGGAGATTGCGACGCATCCGGCGTGGCAGGGCGGATTCCTCACCGCGATTGCGCTGTTCCTGGTGCTGGGAGCGACGGGCAAGTCGGCGCAGATTCCTCTGTACGTCTGGCTGCCGGACGCGATGGAAGGGCCTACGCCGGTTTCCGCGCTTATCCACGCGGCGACGATGGTCACCGCCGGGGTGTACATGATTGCGCGCACCCACGTGATCTTCGACCGTTCGCCCTATGCGCTGGCGGTGGTCGCGATCATCGGCACGGCGACGGCGTTCTTCGCGGCGACGATCGGCATGGCGCAGATGGATATCAAGCGGGTGCTGGCCTACTCGACGGTGTCGCAGCTGGGCTACATGTTCCTGGGCTGCGGCGTGGCCGCGTACAGCGCGGGCATCTTCCATCTGGTGACGCATGCTTTCTTTAAGGCGCTGCTGTTCCTCGCTGCTGGATCGGTGATCCACGCGCTCGGAGGCGAGCAGGATATGCGCGTGATGGGCGGACTGCGCAGGAAGATTCCTGTCACGTTTTGGACGATGACCGCGGCGGTATTTGCCATCTCCGGTTTCCCGCTGCTCTCCGGCTTCATCAGCAAGGACGAGATTCTCTACCAGGCGTTTGTTTCGACTAATCCGGCAGGCAAGATTCTGTGGGCGGTGGGGCTTCTGACGGCGGGGCTGACCGCGTTCTATATGTTCCGGCTCTGGTATCTGACGTTCTTTGGCGAGAGCCGCGCCGAACACGCGCACTACGACGAAGAGCATGCGGCGGCGGTGCATGCGCGGGCGGACACGAAGCTGACGCTCGAGGCGGAGCATCACGCGCATGGCGTGCACGAGAGCCCGAAGGTGATGCTGGTGCCGCTCGTGATCCTCGCCATTCTTTCCGTGATCGGCGGCGCGATGAACTGGCCGCAGGGGCTCTTCGGCAGCAGCTGGTTCTCGCACTTCCTTGCGCCGGCGGTGACGTCGGTCCATCTGCCCTACGAGCAGGCATCGGTGGCGCTGGCCACGGGAACGGCTCCCAATGCGCCGAACGAGGCGTCGGGCGGGTCCCCGCATCTGGAGCTGATCCTCGCGGGCGTTTCGACGCTGGTTGCGTTCCTGGGATGGCTGTTCGCACACATGCTGTATTACAAGCGGCGGCCGTCGTATGAGCGGCTGAGCGAAAGGCCCCACGGCCTGCATGCGCTGGTCGCGAACAAATACTGGGTCGATGAAATTTACGGCGCGGTGATCGTGGCGCCGGTTCTCGTTTGCGCTCGCTATGTGCTCAACGCGCTCATCGATCGCGGCGTGATCGACGGCGGCACGCTCGCTGCCGGTTACGGCGCGCAGGGATTGGGCGCGCTGGTGGCGCGCATTCAGTCGGGCAACATTCGTTCGTACGCAGGATGGCTGGCGCTGTTTGCCGCCCTGCTGCTGGCGGCTTCGTATTTTGGCTGGACCGCGCACTTCTGGGTGCGCTAGGTGGATTTGGGAAAGGCATTGTGCTGAACGACTCGATCCTCACGCTGATCACCTTCGTGCCCACGGCAGGCGCGATTGTGGTCGCATTGCTGCCGCGCAAAGGCCGCGTGATTCCGGCGTTTACGCTGCTGGTCACGCTGGTCACTTTTGCTCTGTCGCTGCACCTTCCGGCTCATTTCGACTACTCGCGCCCGGGATTCCAGTTTGAAGAGAATCACGCATGGATTGCGAGCCCGGCGATTCGCTATCACCTCGGCGTGGACGGCCTGTCGCTGTGGCTGGTGCTGCTGGCGACGTTTCTGGCGCCCATCGGCGTGCTGGTTTCGTGGCGCGCGATCGAGAACCGGACCAAGGAGTTCTACTTCCTTTTCCTGCTGCAGCAGACGGCGATGATCGGTGTCTTTGTCGCGCTCGATGTCTTCCTCTATTACGGCTTCTGGGAGCTGTCGCTGGTGCCGATGGCGATCCTGATCGCCATGTTCGGGCGCGAGCGGGGACCGCAGGCGGCGCTCAAGTTCTTCCTTTACACCTTCATTCCGTCGGCGCTGTTTCTGGTGGGGATCCTGTGGCTCTATGCGAAGACCGGCACGTTTGACTTCGTCGAACTGCAAAGCAAGCTGGCCGCGGGAGGGTTCGCGCCGCAGGCGTTGTGGTGGGTTTCGCTCGCGTTTCTGGTCGCGTTCGCGGTCAAGGTGCCGGTGTTTCCGCTGCACGGCTGGCTGAGCGATGTGATTCGCGAAGGCCCCACGGCGATGGCGATGGTGGTGGCGGGCAAACTGGGGCTCTATTCGATCTTCCGCTTCAGTCTGGGCTTGTTCCCGGCGCAGTCGCGGGAAATTGCGCCGCTGATGATCGTGCTCGCCGTCGTCGGCGTGCTGTACGGGGCGCTGATGGCGCTGGCGCAAACCGACATGCGGCGGCTGGTGGCGTTTGCCATTCTCGGGAACTTGAGCTTCTGTATCCTGGGCATCTTTTCCTTTGCGCTGGCGGGGCTGAACGGCGCGGTCTTCCAGACGATCAACGAAGGGCTGAGCGGCGGCGCGCTGCTGGTGCTGATCGGCTTCCTGAGCGAGCGCTACGGCAGCTTCGATATGACCGAGTATGGCGGGCTGGCCACGCGGATGCCGATGATGGCGACGCTGTGGGTGATTACGGCGCTGGCGCTGGTGGGGCTGCCGCTGCTGAACGGCTTCGTGGGCGAGTTTCTGGTGCTGAGCGGCAGCTACCCGGTGCATCCGGGGTGGGTGATGGCGGCGACGACTGGCGTGATTTTGAGCGCGGCGTACATGCTGTGGATGGTGCAGCGGATTTTCTACGGCCAGCCGTCGGCGCTGGTGGTGAACCGTCCGCATGTGGATCTGGGCGGGCGCGAACACTGGACGCTGTGGCCGATGGCGGTGCTGATGCTGGCGATGGGCGTGGGCTCGCCCTACTGGATCAAGGGAATTGAATGCGGCGTGTATTCGTTGTCGGACGCGCCATCGCATGAATTCGATCGGCTTCACATATATGTCCAGCCTGTTCCTTCGGAGGCCGGCCGATGAACCAGGGCCTGTACATCCTGCCCGAGATTGTCCTCACGGTTGGCGGCATTCTGGTGATGCTGGCAGACGCCATGATGGAGAAAAGCTCGAGCCGCAAGCCGCTGGGATGGCTGGCGGTGGTGGTCGCGCTGGCCGCGCTGGCGGCGAGCCTGTGGCAATACGATCTGCCGGCGGGCACGGCCTATTTCGGAGTCGTGCAGGTTGACGCGTTCAGCGTTTTCTTCCACGTGCTGATCGCGGGCATTGGTCTCGCCTCGCTGCTGATTACGCTCGACGCCGTCACACCCGCAACCGAGGGTCTGGGCGAACTGTTTGCACTGATGCTCTTCGGCTCCGTCGGCATGATGCTGATGTCGAGTGCGGTGGAACTGCTGCTGGTGTTCGTCGCGCTGGAGATTTCGTCGATCTCCACCTACATCATGGCCGGTTTTCGCCGGCGCTCGGGGAAGAGCCCGGAGGCGGCGCTGAAGTACTTCCTGCTGGGGTCGTTTGCGACGGCGTTTTTCCTCTATGGGATCGCGCTGGTCTTCGGGGCGACCGGCACTACGCGCATCGGCCCGATCGCAGCGGCGGTGAGCCAGGCAGTAGCGGGCGGGCAGGTGAGCCCGCTGCTCTATGCCGGGCTGGCGATGATCATCATCGGCCTGGGATTCAAGGTTTCCGCTGCGCCGTTTCATGTGTGGACGCCGGACGTCTACGAGGGCGCGCCTTCGCCAGTGGTCGCGCTGATGTCGACGGGGCCGAAGGCCGCGGCGTTTGCGGTTCTGCTGCGCATTGCGTTCGGGGCCTTGCCGATGCTGCGGGGACACTGGCTGCCGCTGCTGTGGTGGCTGGCGGTTGCGTCGATGACGATCGGCAATCTGGGCGCGCTGCGGCAGCGCAACGTCAAGCGGATGCTGGCCTACTCCTCGATCGCGCACGCGGGTTATATTCTGGTCGCCTTCACGGCGCTCTCGCGCGACGGCATTGCGGCGGCGAGCTTCTATGCGGTTTCCTATGCGGCGATGAACGTCGGCGTCTTCGCGGTTGTCAGCCATGCGGGCGGCTATGACGACCGGCTGACGCTGATCGACGACTACAAAGGCCTGGCGTGGCGATCGCCGCTGCTGGGCGGAGCGATGGGATTCTTCCTCATTTCGCTGATCGGCATCCCGTTTACCGGCGGATTCTTCGGCAAGTTCTATGTGTTTGCCGCGGCGATTCACTCCGGCATGGTGTGGCTGGCGATCATCGGCCTCATCAACAGCGGCCTCGCGGCATTCTACTACCTGCGCGTGGCAGCAGCGGTCTTCTCGCGTCCGGCGGAAGGGTCGCCGGTGATGGCGGTTCCGCGTGCGACGATGCCGCTGCTGCTGGCGCTGCTGATGACCGTGGCGACGACGCTGATGCTTGGCATCACGCCGGGCGAGGTTCTCTCCGCGGCGCGGTCAGCGGCGGCGACGTATCCGGCGACGAATGCGGTTCCGGCGGCGGCGGCTCCGGAAACGGCAGCGCGCTGATCGGATGACTGCGCGCGGAGAGACTGACGGCTGAACGCCGGACTGACCCCATGCTTCATTGGCTCCATCCCATCCCGGCGCAGCGCATTCGCCTGATCGTCTTCGATCTCGACGGCACGCTGATCGACTCGCGCCGGGACCTGACGAATTCCATCAACGCCATGCTGGGGGAGTTTGGGCGCCAGCCGCTGCCGGAGGAGATCATCGCCACCTACATTGGGGACGGGGCGGCGATGCTGGTGCGGCGGGCTTTGGGCGATCCTGACGATGAGCCGCTGGTCGATCGCGCACTGGAGCGCTTCCTCGCCCAGTATCGCGAGCACAAGCTCGACCACACCTATGTGTATCCCGGCGTCTTCGCCTCGCTGGAGGCGATGCGCACGCTGGCCGATGGCACGCCGCGGCAAATGGCGGTGCTGACGAACAAACCGGTGCGCGCGTCAGTGGAGATTTGCAAAGGTTTGGGGCTGGCGCGGTATATGTTCCGCATCTACGGCGGCAACAGCTTTGCCACCAAGAAGCCCGATCCCGAGGGTTTGCAGACACTCATCCGCGATGCCGGCGTTGCGCCGGACGAAACTCTGATGATTGGTGACTCAAGCGTGGATATTTTAACGGCCCGACGCGCAGGAACATGGGTGATTGGCTGCAAATTTGGGTTATCCTCACAGACAGTGGAAACCATTCCATCGGATTGTTTGGTCGACCATCCTGCGGAATGGGCCGATGCGCTTTCGCTCGCAGGCACACAGAGTTCAACAACTGAACCCCCGGGCGCATCCGGTCAATCTTTTTCTGAAGGCCAAGCCGACTGAGCTTTGCCAGCACCCATGCGGTTCCGCGTGTTGCCGGCACTTTCGGCAGCGATTGAGATTGACTTTGGCACTGGAGTTTCTGCCTTGAAGATGAATGCCCTGCGTGTCCTGGTTCTGCTGCCCGTCCTGTGCGTCGTTCCTTCGTGGAGTGCGGCGAAGGCTTGTTCCACCGTGGTGCCGGCGATGGCCGCCCATGCGCCGCTGCCGGCGATTGCGGGCACGGTGTCGGATTCGTCCGGCGCGGTGATTCCCGGCGCGCACGTGAGCCTGATGGGGCCTGACGGCAAGATGGTAGCCACGGCCGTGGCCGACGTGACGGGTGGATTTCGCCTGCAGCCGCCGCAGCCGGGCCAGTATGTGGTCAGCGTGAGCCTGGATGGATTTCAGACCGCGACGCAGGCGATCACGGCGAGCAGCGCCATTCCCGCTCCTCTCAATTTGGTGCTGACGATCGCGAAGTCGGTCCAGCAGGTGACGGTCACGGCGAACTCGCCTGCGGACATGGCGAATCCGGAAGCCAACGGCGACACCGCTGTGATGACCTCCGACGACCTGAAGGATCTGCCCGTTTTCGACAACGACTACGTGACGGCGATGGGCGCTTTTCTCGACGCGGGGGATACGGCGACTGCGGGAGCCGGTCTGATGGTGGATGGCGTCGAAGCGAACCGCGCGATGGTATCGCCGTCGGCGGTGCAGGAAGTCCACATCAACCAGGATCCCTACTCGGCGCGGTATTACCGGCCGGGACGCGGGCAGATCGAGATCATCACCAAGCAGGCGGCCGATGCGTACCACGGGCAGTTCAATTTCCTGTTTCGCGACTCGAGCATGAACGCGCAGCAGGATTTTTCGCCGAACAAGCCCTTTGAGCAGCGTCGGATTTATGAGGGCAACGTCACGGGGCCGATCTCGCTCATTCCCAAAAGCGCGTTTCTGTTTTCATTCAACCGGGCCGAAGAAGACCTGGATGCGGTGGTGAACGCTTCCATTGCGCCGACGCCTGACAACCACGAGGGCATCGATAACCTGAACGTTCCTGCGCCGACGCGCGATGCGGAGTTCTCGCTGCGGGTGGGGCATCAGTTCAGCGACATGAACAATGCTTACGCGATGTATGCGTTCCAGGACTCGTCGAACGTCAACGAGGGAGTGGGGAATCAGACGCTGCCGGAAGCCGGCTACGATTCGCAGTATCGAGAAGACGATTTGGTCGTTCATGACGATGACGTGGTCTCAGCATCGTCGTTCAACCAGGCGTCGCTGGTGCTGGAACGCACGTGGAATCCCATCACCGATGTGCAGGAGGGGCCCCGGATTGTCGTCAACGGCGATTCTACCGGCGGCAGCGCGCAAAACGATCAGGTGAGCAGCGAATACAATCTGCGCGCCAACGAGATGATGACGTGGACGCGCGGGCGCAATCTGGTGAAGTACGGCATCAATCTGCCGCACTTCAGCCGCCGCGTTCTCGACGATCGCTCCGATGAGGACGGCACCTACAGCTACAGCCCGACCTACGCGGCCGACGGGACGCTGCTGGAGACGGCGATCCAGAACGAGGAGGCGGGCAATCCTTCGGGGTACACGCTGAAAGAGGGGCAGACGCGCTTCGTCTATCACCAGCAGGAGGTGGGCGCATTCGCGCAGGACCAGATCAAGGTGCTGCCGCGGTTTTCGCTGACGCCAGGCCTGCGCTGGGACTGGCAGAATTTCCTGCCTGGCGACGTGGCCAATTTCTCGCCTCGGTTGTCGTTCGGGGTGGTGCTGAATCAAAAGCACGAAGTGGTGCTGCGCGGCGGCGGGGGCATTTACTACGACCGCATCGGTTCGAGCCCGCTGCGCGATCTGGCGCGCTACCAGGACGCGAAGCTGCGCCTGCTGCAGATTTCCGCGAACCAGCAGCCGCTGTGCTATCCCATCGACGCCTGCGTCGATGTGAACGCACTGCCGCCCTCGCTGGTGGAGAAAGCTCCCGGCATTCGCACCCCGTATCAGATTCAGGACGGAATCCTGATCGAGACGCGGGTCGGCGAGAAGGGGAATCTCTCGCTCGGCGGGCGCATGAACCGCGGCGTGGACGTGTTTCGCTCCATCGATCTGAATGCGCCGCCCGGTCCGGATTACAGCACGCGCCCCGATCCGAATTTCTCGCAGGAGCGGCAGATGCAGTCGGCGGGAACGCAGAAGGGCACGGCGCTGGACATCAATTACCGCGGGCGCTTCAACAAGCGCTTCACCGGCTTCGCCTGGTACACCTGGAGCCACTACGGCAACAACACCAGCGGCATCTGGTGGTTTCCGGAGAACCAGCAGGATCCCAATGCCGACTGGGGCCCGGCGGACTGGTCGGAGCGGCAGCACTTCGGGATATACGCGATGCTCAATCCGGAACATCTGCTCAATCTTGGCGTCGGCGTGTTTGCGAACAGCGGCGAGCCGTGGACGATTCTCACCGGGACCGATGCGTATGGCGACAATCTCTTCAATGCGCGTCCCGCGGGGGTTGCGCGCAACACCGAAGTCGGTCCGGATTACGCCGATATGGACCTGCGCTGGGGCTACGACTTCAAGCTGCATCCGAAAGAGCTGGACCGCAGCCCGACGGTGGGCGTGTCGGTTGCGTCCTTCGATGTGCTCAATCATCCGAACGGATCCTATGTGGATAACGTGGAGGGAAGCCCCGACTTCGCGCAGGTGACCAGCGCCGATCCGCCGCGGAGAACGCAGTTGGGGATGCGGTTGAACTTCTAGCGAGGCAGCGCGTCAGCGGTCAGCGGTCAGCGGTCAGCGGTCAGCGGTCAGCGGTCAGCACGCGTGAGAGGCCGGTGGGTTGCCTCCATCGCCGGCGCTTTCCGTCCACTCTTCGGCACCTCCCGGCATACACGGTTCGCATCCCACTTGGGAGGATTGCTGAATCCACGAAGTGCGAGGAGAGACGATGAAGAGAACAAAACTCACGGTTGTGCTGATCGGACTGGCACTCGCCGGCGCTCCGGCGATGACGGCTGTGGCGCAGGAGGGCCCGCCGCCTCCGGGGGCGTGGGAGCCGCAGGAGCCGCCAGGAAGCTGGTCGCAGGCGTGGCATACGGGATTTCATGAGGGCGTGGAAGCGGCCCGTCACGATCGCGAAGCCGGGCGTCCGCCCGACGCGGACCACCACGAGCGATTCCGGCATCCGGATGTTCCGCCGAATCAGAGGCACGATTTCCGCGAAGGATTCCGTCGCGGATATCGCATGTTCGTGGAACACCACGGGTAGCCACGACAGGGAATGCTGAACCGGAAGTGAGAAGCAGGGGCCGGCGAGCAGCCGGCCCTTCACTTTTGCGACACCGCCCTGCGGCGGCCCGCGGAGGGCGGGAGGAGTTGTTGCAGAAAAGCCTGCTGCACGCGGCTCAGCGATCTCCCTTTCAGACGCGCGGCGGCGATGGTCCTCGAGGCCTGCGGGTCGGAGATGCGCACGTAGCGGCAGGCCGCGCTGCGATCGATCGCCATCTCCGGGACGATGGTGACGCCCACGCCGGCAGCGACCATTCCGAGCAGGCTGGAGAACTGGCCGCTCTCGAAGGCGACGCGGGGGTCGAGGCGTGCGCGCTCGCAGGCGGTGAGTGCAATGCCGCGAAAGCAGTGGCTGTCGCGCAGCAGTACGAAGGGCTCGTCGCGCAGTTCGCGCAGGGCCAGGGTCACCGCGCCGGCGCGCGGGTGATCGGGAGGCAGTACGGCATAGAGCCGCTCCGTCAACAGCGGAAGAATCTCAAAGTCCCGATACTTCAGCGGCAGGGAGAGAATTGCGACGTCGACGGCCAGGGTCCGCAGGCTCTCCACGAGGAGCGGCGTGGTCTCCTCTACGATGCGCAGCATGGCCTCGGGAAATCGGCGCGTGAAGGCCGCAATGCGCTTCGGCATGTAGTAAGGCGCAATGGTGGGGATGACGCCGACCGTGACGGCGCCACGGGCATCGCGGCGGCGGCCATCGACTTCGCTGCGCGCCAGTTCCGTTTGGTGGAGCACGGCGCGAGCATGGGGCAGAAACCCGCGTCCCGCGTCGGTGAGCCGGATGCTGCGGCCAAGGCGGTCGAAGAGCCGGGCGCCGAGTTCCTCTTCGAGTTTCGAGATTTGCTGCGAAAGAGAGGGCTGGGCCACGTGGCAGTGCTCGGCGGCGCGGCTGAAGCTGCCCGTGTCGGCAATCGCGCAGAGGTAGCGCAGCTGCTGGAGTTCCATAGGCTGATCCTATCGCAAGAATTGGCTTCGTCTATTGGAACTATGGGTGATCCGAGTGGTACATTCATCTGTTCCGGACTCGTGCGACCCGTCACGCGATGCGATGCCCCGATTTCAGGGCAAACTCCGCGGTTGATCCTTTCCAACAGCCAAATTGAGGGAGATTTATGGCAGCCGAAGCAAAGTGCCCCGTCAATCACACATCCAGTGCGCCACGGTCCAATGCCGACTGGTGGCCGAATGCACTGAATCTGAATATTCTGCACCAGCACTCCGAGCTTTCCGATCCGATGGGCGAGCAGTTTGACTACGCCGAGGAGTTCAGCAGCCTCGACTATTTCGCGGTGAAAAAGGACCTGGCTACGCTGATGACGGACTCGCAGGACTGGTGGCCGGCGGACTTCGGCCACTACGGCGGGCTGTTTATTCGCATGGCCTGGCACAGCGCCGGCACGTATCGGACGCTTGACGGGCGCGGCGGCGGCGGGCGAGGGCAGCAGCGATTCGCTCCGCTGAACAGCTGGCCCGACAACGTGAACCTCGACAAGGCGCGCAGGCTGCTCTGGCCGATTAAGCAGAAGTACGGCCGGAAGATTTCGTGGGCTGACCTGATGATCCTGGCGGGCAATGTTGCCCTGGAAACGATGGGGTTCAGGACCTTCGGTTTCGCCGGCGGACGCGCGGATGTGTGGGAGCCGGACATGGACGTGAACTGGGGCGCGGAGACGACGTGGATGGGGACGGACCAGCGCTACTCCGGAGTACGCGATCTGGCGAAGCCGTTCGGCGCGACGACCATGGGACTGATCTACGTCAATCCCGAAGGGCCGGAGGGGGTTCCCGATCCGGAGAAGGCGGCCGTCGATATTCGCGAGACCTTTGCGCGCATGGCCATGAACGATGAGGAGACGGTGGCGCTGATCGCGGGCGGCCACACCTTCGGCAAGACGCACGGCGCGGGCCCGGCGAGCTATGTGGGCAAGGAGCCGGAAGGCACGGAGATTACCGAGCAGGGGCTGGGGTGGTCGTGCGCGTGGCAAACGGGGATCGCGGGCGACGCCATCACGAGCGGGATTGAGGTTACGTGGTCGAGCCAGCCGACGCAGTGGAGCAACAGCTATTTTGAACACCTTTTCCAGTTCGACTGGGAACTGACGAAGAGCCCGGGCGGCGCGAACCAGTGGAAGCCGAAGGGGGACGCAGGCAACGGGACGGTTCCGGACGCGCATGATCCGTCGAAGAAGCACGCGCCGGGCATGCTGACCACCGATTTGTCGCTGCGCTTCGATCCCATCTACGAGAAGATTTCGCGGCGCTTCATGGAGCATCCGGACGAGTTTGCCGATGCGTTCGCGCGCGCGTGGTTCAAGCTGACGCACCGCGATATGGGACCGAAGGCGCGCTATCTGGGCCCGGAGGTTCCGAGCGAGGAGTTGATCTGGCAGGATCCAATTCCGGCGGTCGATCACCAGCTGATCGACGCGCAGGACATCGCGGCGCTGAAGAGCCAGGTGCTGGCGTCGGGGCTGTCTGTCTCGGAGCTGGTGGCGACGGCGTGGAAGTCGGCCTCGACGTTCCGCGGATCGGACAAGCGGGGCGGGGCCAACGGCGGGCGCATCCGGCTGGAGCCGCAGAAGAACTGGGAAGCCAACGAGCCGGAGAAGCTGGCGAAGGTGCTGAAGACGCTGGAAGGGATTCAGAGCGACTTCAATGCGAAGGCCACGGGCGGCAAGAAGGTTTCGCTGGCGGACCTGATTGTGCTGGCCGGCTGCGCGGGCGTGGAGCAGGCGGCGAAGAATGCGGGCGTCGCCGTCACGGTTCCGTTTACGCCCGGGCGCATGGATGCCTCGCAGGAGCAGACGGATGTGGAGTCGTTCGGCGTGCTGGAGCCGGTGGCGGATGGTTTCCGCTCGTACAGCAAGCGGACCAGCAATGAGAAACCGGAGGCGCTGCTGCTGGACAAAGCGCAACTGCTGACGTTAACGGCTCCCGAACTGACTGTGCTGTTGGGCGGTATGCGCGTGCTGAACACGAATGTTGGCGGGACGAAGCACGGCGTGTTCACGAAGCGGCCGGAGGCGCTGACGAACGACTTCTTCATCAACCTGCTCGACATGGGAACCATCTGGAAGGCGACGACCGATGCGCAGGAAGTGTTCGAAGGGAAGGACCGCAAGACCGGCGAGGTGAAGTGGACCGGCACGCGCATCGACCTGGTGTTTGGATCGAATGCGCAGCTGCGGGCGGTGGCCGAGGTTTACGCAAGCTCGGATGCCAGGGAGAAATTCGTGCGGGACTTTGCGGCCGTCTGGGATAAGGTGATGAGCCTCGATCGCTTTGAGCTGCGCGTGCCGAAGGCGCGGAAGACCCACGCCGAAGAGGCTGTGGCCGCGCAGTAACCGCATCCACGGGAGCGCCCGCGGTCCAATGGCTGCGGGCGTTTTTTCTTTCCGGCGGCGCGGTGGGTGCGCTATGATGCAGACCTCCGCAGGGCCTGTTAACACGATTGGGATGGACGGCGTTGCGAGCGAAGATCCGGCCAGGCGAGGCGGAGTCCGAAGGCTGTGGCGGACCCACTGTCGAGGACGACAACAAAGCATGGCCGGATTCATCGCCGCAACCCGCAGGGACGGGGCCCATTTTGCCCATTTCTTCGTCGATGGTCGCTTAGATACACCCGGTATCTGTCGCTCCTCGCTCCTCGAACTGAGCAAAATGGCCTCCCGCCGCCGCCATTCCGATCGTGTTAGCAGGCCCTCCACAGCTGACATTTGCGGGGCTGGAGGGTTTGCATGAAATTGTTGCGATCCGTAGCTTCTGTTGTGGGCTGCTATCTCGTGGTGTTCTGCCTGGTGCTGCTGAGCGATCCGGTGCTCGAGCGGATATTTCCAGGGCAATTTGTCCGCGGTCAGGTGCCGCCGACGTTTCTTCTCTGGACCAGCGCCGCGGTTTTCGCGGTGGCATCGATTCTGGGCGGCTGGTTGTGCGTGCGGATCGCGCCGGCGAAACCGGGGCGCCATCTGCTGGCCCTGTTCATTCTGGGGGAAGCGGTCGGCGTGGTCTTCACCATCGTGAATCCAGGACACTATCCGCTTTGGAATTCTCTGTTGTGGCTGGGCATCTGGCCGGTGTGCCTGTGGATCGGCGGAAGGGCCATGACGCGGCAGGGGCGGGAGACCCCCCAGCCGGTTGGGGCCGAGTGAGTCTCTCACCTAGAATGAGGTGTGGACTTTCAGTTATTCAGCGACTATAAGCCTCGCGGCGATCAGGGCCGCGCCATCGACGAACTCCTCACGGGGATTGAGGCGGGCGAGAAGCATCAGGTGCTGCTCGGCGTCACCGGCTCGGGCAAGACCTTTACGGTGGCGAAAATCATCGAGCGGCTCAATCGCCCGGCGCTGGTGCTGGCCCACAATAAAACGCTGGCGGCGCAGCTTTTTCACGAGTTCAAGCAGTTCTTCCCGCACAACGCGGTCGAATATTTTGTGTCGTATTACGACTATTACCAGCCTGAAGCTTACATTCCCGCGGGCGATCTCTACATCGAGAAGGAAGCGACGATCAACGAGGAGCTGGACAAGCTGCGGCTCTCCGCGACGCGTTCGCTGTTTGAGCGGAGGGACGCGATCATCGTGGCGTCGGTGAGCTGCATCTACGGGCTGGGCTCGCCGGAAGCGTATTACGGCATGCTGCTGCTGCTGGAAAAAGGGCAGAAGGTGCGGCGCGACGACATCACGCGCCGGCTGGTGGAGATTCTGTACGAGCGCAACGATGCGGATTTCCGGCGCGGGACGTTTCGCGTGCGCGGCGATGTGATCGAGGTTTATCCAACGTATGACGAGAATGCGTATCGCATCGAACTGTTTGGGGACGAGATCGATTCGCTGGCGCAGATCGATCCGCTATTTGGCACGGTGCGGCAGAAATACTCGCGGCTGCCGATTTATCCGAAGAGCCACTACGTCGTGCAGCCCGAGCGCCGGAAGACGGCCATCGACAGCATTCTCGAAGAGCTGGCCTGGTGGGAAAAAGAGCTGGAAAACCAGGGGCGCATGGTGGAAGCGCAGCGCGTTCACCAGCGCACGCGCTTCGACCTGGAGATGATCAAGTCGGTCGGGTATTGCCATGGCATCGAGAATTACTCGCGGCATTTTTCCGGGCGCATGCCGGGCGAGCCTCCGCCGACGCTGCTCGATTATTTTCCGCGCGACTACCTGCTCTTCGTCGATGAATCGCATGTGACCGTGCCGCAGCTGCATGGCATGTGGCATGGCGACCGCTCGCGCAAGCAGAACCTGGTCGATTACGGATTTCGGCTGCCTTCGGCGATGGACAATCGTCCGCTGAAATTTGAGGAGTTTGAGGCGCGGACGAATCAGCTTGTCTATGTGTCGGCGACGCCGGGGCCGTACGAGCTGACCAAGTCTGCCGGGGTGGTGGTGGAGCAGATCATTCGGCCGACCGGCCTCGTCGATCCGGAAGTCGAGATTCGGCCGGTGCGCGGGCAGATCGACGATCTGCTCCATGAGATTCGCGATCGCGCAAACAAAGGCGAGCGCGTGCTGGTGACGACGCTGACCAAGCGCATGGCGGAAGATCTGGCGGGGTACTACTCCGAGGTTGGGGTGCGCTGCCGCTACATGCACTCCGAGATCGAGACGCTGGAGCGGGTGCGGCTGCTGCGGGATCTGCGCAAAGGCGAATACGACGTGCTGATTGGGATCAATCTGCTGCGGGAGGGCCTCGATCTGCCGGAGGTTTCGCTGGTGGCGATCCTCGATGCCGACAAGGAAGGCTTTCTGCGGTCAGCTGGATCGTTGATTCAGACGATGGGGCGAGCGGCGCGCCACTTGAGTGGCCGTGCCATTCTCTACGCCGACAACATGACGGACTCCATGAAGCAGGCGATTGGGGAGACCGACCGCCGGCGCGCGGTGCAGAAGGCTTACAACGAGGAGCACGGGATCGTTCCGCAATCGATCATTCGGTCGATCGATATGTCGCTCGCTAAGATTCTTCACGCCGACTATGCCGATCTGGCCGAAGAAGTGGAGACGATGCCGGAGTTTCAGTCGCAGGAAGAGCTGGACGGATATATCGCGAAGCTCGAAACCGAGATGCGCGAGGCGGCGAAGAAGTTCGAATTCGAGAAGGCCGCAAAGATGCGCGACACGATCAAGGAGCTGCGGACGAAGGAGTTTTTGTTCAGCTAAAAGCGGCGCTTTCGTTTTTATGCGGAAACGCGCGCTCTCCTCCGAAAGACCAGAAACAGCGGCACGCCAAGCAGAATCAGTCCGGTGCCGATGAGCGAGCTTTTCAGATTCTCAGCGTAGGAATACACGAGCAGCACGGTGGCCGCGCCGACAAAGAGCGCGGGAATGACGGGATAGCCCCACACGTGGAAGACGGGCTCATTCTTCTCGCGGCGCCGGTAATAGAAGATCGTCGTCGCGGTGATCATGTAGAAGAGCCACTCGGCGAAAATCGCCAGCTCGAACAGTTGCTGGAAACGGCCGACCGCCAGCAGCAGCACGGTGGTCAGCAGCGCCTGCACGACGAGCGAGGTTGAGGGGCTTTGGAAGCGAGGGTGCACGTCGGCCATGCGACGGAAGAACAATCCATCGCGTGCTGCCGCGTAGGGGACGCGCGCGCCCGACATGATGGTGCCGTTCA
Organism: Acidobacteriaceae bacterium; assembly: GCA_049802575.1. Classification (GTDB taxonomy): domain Bacteria; phylum Acidobacteriota; class Terriglobia; order Terriglobales; family Acidobacteriaceae; genus Palsa-343. The sequence continues at coordinate 56,072 of JBARMS010000155.1, forward strand.
GGGAGACGATGATGCTGACAGCCATGGCGACGGAGACCAGCGCCGCGCCCCAGGGCCCTGTGATCACCTCGAGCGCGGCGACGGCCGGCCGGGGTGACGCGGCGATGTCCACGGCGGGCAGGATGTACTGGATGGCCGCGTTGGTCGCCATGTAGAGCACGCCGACAATGCCGAGTCCGGCGATGAGCGCGATCGGCAAGCTGCGCTCGGGATTCCGCACTTCGCCCGCGACCATGGTGAGGTCGTTCCAGCCGTCATAGGCCCAGAGAGCGGCGATGAGCGCGATCATGAAGCCGCCGAATCCGCCATGCGCGCCGGTGAAGGATGTGGCGAAGTTGCCCCAGTGTCCTACGCCGGTGCCGAAGCAGAGGACGACGATCACCACAATGAGCACGACTTTGAGCCAGGTGAAGATGAGCTGGAATCCACCGGCTTTGCGCATCCCCAGGTAGTTGAGGCCAGTCATGAGCCATGTCATGAAGATCGCGAAGACCTGCGACCATGCGATGACAAAGGGCAGGTGGAGCGCCGGGGTGTCGAGCCAGTGCAGCGCTGGGAAAATGGCGAGGGTTCGCGCCAGGCCGGTGGTAACGCTGGCGATGGATGCGGGCTTGGCGACGGCAAACCACGTCCACATGTAGAGAAAAGCAGGCCAGTCGCCGTAGGCGCCGCGGATGTAGACGTACTCGCCGCCGGCGTAAGGCAGCAGCGTACTCAATTCGGCATAGGTCATGGCGCCGAAGAGCGACAGCAGACCGCCGGCGATCCATGCCAGGCAGACGATGCCGGAGGAGCCAGTGGCCCGCATCATTTCCTGGGGAACGAGAAAGATTCCGCTGCCGATGATGGTGCCCACCACAATGGCCGTGGCGTGCGAGGTATTGAGCACGCGAGGCAGTTCGGGCGCGCTTACGCTTTGTTGCGTCTGAGAAGGACTCTGCAAAGGCGGGGCAACTCCGAAGACTCAGTAGTAGTTCTTCAGGTCCTTCCAGTCTGCCGCATACGTCGTCTTTCTGCCATGGCAAAGATAGATCGGGCCTTTTTCCCAGGGCATGGAGAGCGGATTATCGCGCACAGCCGCAACGGTGCAGGAAGCGAAAGCCTGGTTCATCTCCGCGGGCGACGCCTCGGTGACGACGATCATTTCTTCGCCGGTGTAGCCGTGCGGTCCCCAGAGCCAGTAGTTTTGGTGGCCGCTGATGGCGGTGGGGAGGCCGTATTTTGGGCCGAAGACGTTGATCGCGCTGGCCTCGCCATAATTCATCGTGAAAATTCCCGTCACCGCGCGCTGCTGAGGCGGCAGAGCATCGTAGATGCGAGCGACGTCAGCGACCAGCTCATGCCAGCCGAAGCGGTCCGCATAAAACTGCGGCAGAATGGTTGCGCCATGCGTCTCGGAATCCGCTGGCGCAAAGTGCATCGTGTGTTCCCACGCGACCATGCGTTTCGGCGGCAGCACAGGGATGGCGAATGGCACAGTGAGAACGAAGCCGACTGCGAGCAACAGCGCATAAATGCCGGCTCGGAAGCTGCGCAGTCGGCTGAGGCTTCCAGCGGGCAGCCAGCACAGGCCTCCAGCGGCGAAATAGATGGGGTACACCGGCGCCAGGTAATAGTCCTTCGCGTGCAACGCGATCATGAGCGGCAGGTAGACGAGATACAGAACGCCCAGGAAGCGGAACGGGCGCGCGCGCTTCGCAACCAGCAGCCAAACCACGCCGCTGAGCCACAGAGGAACGGTCCATGGCGTGAGCGTCATGACCTGCTCAACCAGAAACGCCAGCGGTCCGAGCTTCACATCCTTGTTACTGTGCGAGATTTTCACCAGCCACTCGAGAGTCGGCCAGTGGTAGTGAATCTGCCACAAGAGATTCGGCAAAGCGACGGCGACGATGATGGCCACGGCCGCGGCGAACCAGCGGCTGGCGAGGATTCTCCGCTGCGGCGTGAGCAGCAGCGCGACCAGCACGGCAACGAGGAAGAAAACCTCATTCACCTTGTTCTCGAGACCGAGACCGGCGCTCAGGCCGAGCACGAGCCACCAGTTGCGAACGGCACGGTCCGACGCTGGTTCGCCGTGCAGCTGCACAATGCGAATCAGCGCCAGCGCGCAGGGCAGCCAAAAGACCGGCTCAAACGAGTTCATCGACAGGAAGCTGTCGATGCCGAGATAAACTCCGGCAACCGTGACGCCCAGCATGGCGAGCGCGGCGGCGCGGCGGGAGCCTCCCATGGCCCACGCCAGGGCTCCGGTGAGAAAGACCTTCACGGCGCCAGCGAGGGCGGAGAGAAGCCGGAATGCCCAGAGGTGGTTGTAGCCGAAAAGCATCTCGGACACGCGCGCCTGGAGGGCCACCATCGGCGGCTGGTCCACGTAGCCGAAGGCGAGATGGCGGCCGCAGATGAGGTAGTACATCTCGTCGCGGAAGATTCCGTAGCCGGCGCGCTGCGCGAGAATATTGCCGACGATTTCGATGGCCAGCTTGAGCGCGGCGAAGAGCAGGCATACACCCAGGAATCGGCGAAACTCCTCGCGTTGGGCCGGCAACACTTCAGGATGAATGGCAGCGGTTGTCATGGTCTGAGGCGCAGGGACAAGGCTCGCATGTGGCATAGAATACGCGATGGATTCGAAAAGGTTCCGGCGGTGACTCAGGCTTGGTGCGGCTCACGCGCACCGCACCTGCGGAGGACGGCATGATCTTCCATGATCGTCGCGGGGCGGGGCGTGCGCTGGGCCGGGCGTTGAGCGAGGTGGCCGATCTGGTGGATCCGATTGTTCTTGCTCTGCCGCGCGGCGGCGTCCCGGTTGCCTTTGAAGTGGCACAGGAACTGCACGCGCCGCTCGATGTGTTCATGGTCCGCAAGCTCGGCGTTCCTGGCGAGGAGGAGTTGGCCATGGGGGCCGTTGCCGGCAACGGCATCGTCGTCCTCAATG
>JBARMS010000156.1:0-48676 GCA_049802575.1 Acidobacteriaceae bacterium
CCCATGAATCTGGAACACACTCTTCGCAATATCCAGCCCGACTACGCTGACTTCTCTGGCCATGGACCACCTCCTGCCCGACAGTAGCAAACACTGCTTGCCGAGCCGGGTCCATACCATCAGGTCAGTCTGAGCGATGCAGCGCTCACCATTTCAGGGACGCGCGCTGGCCTCGACTTTGAGGATATGTCCAAGAAGGACGGCGAGTGGCGCGTGACGGCGCGGCCAATCGATAAGAAAGAAAAGCCGAAAGTCATCGTGACGATTGCCCGCGACCCCGGTCACCCAGAGGCGATGCCAGCTGCTCTTCTACGGATATTCTCGGTCGGAATTGACGACGAACTCACGCAGAGTGCGCCCGATTACTGGCGCGATTGGCTCATTGAGCATTTCCATCCGGAGCTAAAACCGGCGGGGAAGGCGGTCGAAAAAGTCGCTGAGCCTCCAGCCGGAATACCGTTGAAACCGGGGAAAGTGACCCCGCCTCATCTCGACTATTCTCCCAGCCCGAACTTTACGGCAGCGGCGAAATCGGCCCATTTCTCGGGGGTATCGGTGATCGGGCTGGTTGTGGATGCAAGCGGCGCGCCGCGCGACGTGCATATTGTCCGCCCCATCGGAATGGGTCTCGATGAGATGGCCGTGCTCACTGTGAGCCAGTACCGCTTCAAACCTGCCGCTTACAACGGGAAACCCGTGCCGGTCGAGATCAATATCGAGGTGAACTTCAGAATTTACTGAGGGGCGTGATGGCGGGCCGCCTCAGACATCCATCACGGAGTCTTCGATAGCGCGGCGGACATTGCCTTCGGCGCGGGCGAGGCGGCGGACGGCTTCGGGTTTGTCGACGTTGGCCTTGAGCATCACCAGCGCGACGGGGACGCTGCGGCCGGCGGATTTGATGACCTCGACGGCCTGGTCGCGGCCGACGCCGCAGGCGCGCATGAGGATGCCGATGCCGCGCTCGATGAGCTTGGAGTTATGCATGTGCACGTTGACCATGAGGTTCTCGTACACATAGCCGAGGCGCGTCATGGCGCCAGTGGTGATCATGTTCGTGATCATCTTCTGGGCGGTGGCGGCTTTCATGCGCGTGGAACCGGAGATGACCTCAGGGCCCACTTCCGCGACGACGGCGGTCTCGACGGCAGTGGCCAGCGGTGAGGATGGATTGCAGGTGATGCCGGCGGTCTTGGCGCCGAGGGTGCGGGCGTAAGCGACGGCGGCGACCACGTAGGGAGTGCGCCCGCTGGCAGAGAGCCCGATGACCACGTCTTTGCGGCTGGGGCGGCGGCGAGCGATGTCGCGCTTGCCCAACTCTTCGGAATCCTCGTTCACTTCGACCGGTGACGCGAGAGCCTTGGGGCCTCCCGCCATGATGTACTGCACGGTCTGCGGGCTGGTGGAAAAATAGGCGGGAATCTCGCAGGCATCGAGGGCGGCAAGACGGCCGCTGGATCCGGCGCCCACGTAAATGAGACGCCCGCCTTCGCGCAGCGAATGCGCGACCATGTCGATGACCTGGGCGATTTCGGGCAGGGCTTTCTTTACCGCGGCGGCGATCTTTTGGTCTTCCTGGTTGATGATGCGGGCGATCTCGAGAGCCGAGCGCGTATCGAGGCCGCGCGTCGCATCATTGGGCTTCTCGGTGAGAAGATCCTGCAGATTGTTGGCCGCCCCATTCGATCCGTTCGTGCTTCCGGCGGAGGTTTCGGCGTGCGGTTGGAGAGATGTGCCCATTCTTTTTCGCTTTTGACCCTAATGGCCCTGCATAATTCTAACTCGTTATCGCATGCACCCATGTACTTTTTGTGAACTTGGCCGCATTTCGACCTTGATGGAAAGCAAGGGTCGCGTATGCAAGCGGTTGCAGGGTGGAGACGCTACCAGGAATGACTGCCGAGAGAGCCTTTGCCTGGCTCGATTCCGCGAATCTTGCCGTCACGCATGTGAATGATGCGGTCGGCGATGGTGGCCGCTTCGGGGTTGTGGGTGATCATGAGAACCGTCTGTTTGAACTCGCGGTTAGAGCGGCGCAGCATCTCGAGGACGGCGTCGGAGTTCTCCGTATCGAGGTTGCCGGTCGGCTCATCGGCGAGGACGATGGAGGGCTGGGTGATGAGCGCGCGGGCGATGGCGACGCGCTGCTGCTCGCCGCCCGAGAGTTCGGAGGGGCGATGGTCGAGGCGGCCGGTGAAGGAGAGCAGATCGGTGAGGCGCGTGAAGAAGGCCTGATCCATCGGCTCAGTGCGGCCGGAGATCTCGTAAGCGATTTCGATATTGGCCCGGGCGGTGAGGGTCGGCAGCAAATTGAATTTTTGGAAGATGAAGCCGATGCGGGCGCGGCGCATTTTGGTGCGTTCCGCGTCGCCGAGAGCGGAGAAGTCCGCGCCGCCGATGAAGACGCGGCCTGACGAAGCGCGGGTGAGGCCGCCAAGCAGATAGAAGAGGGTGGATTTGCCGCTGCCGGAGGGGCCGACGATGGAGACGAACTCGCCCGCGTCGACGGAAAAGGTGGCGTCACGGAGCGCCGGAACTTCGAGTCTGCCGGTCCGGTAGACCTTGCCGAGGTGCTCGGCGCGAATGGCTTCCACGGATTTGATTGTAAATGCAGGCCTCGGGTCGGAGGCGCGGGCCACAGGGCCGGGGCGATGCGGCGATTGAGCGAGGCAGCAGATTAGCGAGCCAGCTGGAAGGAGAGGACCGCACGGTTTGTGGAGTCCCACATCTCCGAACGACGCGGAGATGGGGGGCACCCGAGGATTGGCCGTCTGATCAGGAGGCCACGGAGTGCGCGGCGGCATCGAAGGCAGCCGCGTCGGGTTGGGTAAAGACGGGGCGGAAGACCTTCTTGGGGCCGCGCTTGCGCGCGATCATGATGCGGATGCGCTCAAGCATTTCGCCGGGCGACGATGCGCCTTTGGGCAGGAATGCGTCGGCGCGGTTGGCGCGCTCGAAGGTCTTGACGCTGCCGCTGATGAGGATCATGGGGATTTCCGGAGAGATGTCCTTCATGACGCGGACCATCTCGTTGCCGTCCATGCCGGGCATGAGCAGGTCGCCGAGAACGAGATCGATGCCTCCGGTGCGGAAGAGTTCGATGGCTTCAGCGGCGCTGCGCGCGGCAACAACGCGGTACCCGCGGGTCTCGAGGAGGAATTTGCGGACGGAGAGCACGGGCTCACTGTCGTCGACGCACAGGATGGTTTTCTTGGGTCTCATGATTCTCCTGTGACAGCCCAGGGAAGGCGGTCCGGCTGAGACGCGGACACACGACCAGCGTGTGCGCCCGCGAGGGGGTTCCGGTGGCCCGCATCCCGGCCCAAAGCGGGAAGCGCTGGCGCGGATCAAGGTTCACGCGCACGACGGCTTCCCGCCTCGGGCGCGGGATGCGGGGGAACGGCAGGGGGAATCACCCCGACGATGCTCCAGGGCCCGCGCTGTTTCCGGAGCGTATCCCGGAAAGATAGCGGGCAGCCTGGACGTGAGGACGCTCCAGCTACCGCTCCAATTCAGTTGTCAGCAAAAGGCGAAAGCGTCGCTTCGAGCGGCGTGCGGCAGGATTTTGCCGGCGGGGCGAGGATGAGGGGAAAGAGCCCGTTCTCCATCGTTGCGCGAGCAAAAAAGCTCGCTGGTTATGCCCGATGGAAGGCGAAGCTGAGTCCCTCGATCCAGGAGATTCCCGAGGGCGACTGCAACACGCAGGTTCGAAACGCCACGTCAGAGTACGAAGAGCATTCCCGTCGCGCAATGGGGAATAATAGGCGAATCAACAGGGTGACTTTTGTGACCGGAATCAGCGGAAGTTGTTATCGCCCGATGAATACTGCGCATGGCTGCGCCTGGGCCTGTTGAAAGGGTGTGGATTGCCGGGGGAAAAGCGGGAGAATTGCCGTACTTTCGGTGCGCCTCGAAAATTCTTTCGCCCGCCTTCGCTCGATGCAGGCTTTCGCGTCAGTGACGAAAGACCTGCATCATCAGCTCCGACTGCACCTGATTGAGTTGCTTGATGGTGGCTTCCAGCGTGGGACGGTCGTCCATCGAAGCGCCGGTGAGGAGTTCGTGGAGACGGAAGGCGGTGTGGCGGATGAGGATTTCGGCGTTCTTCAGCTTGTGCGCGTCGTGCGCCAGGCTCATCTGAATCTTCGACGCATAGCTCTGCGCCGACTTCAGCGACTGCGAGGCAAGGCGGTCATCGCCCGCCTGATACTGGGCGGTGGCGATTTCAGTCATCGAGTGGACCAGCTCTGCGTAGAGGTAAGGCTGCTCGCTGGGTGACGCAAGAGCGGCTTTCGCCTGGAGATCGGCAATCTCACGGGCGTCCGGAACGCGATCGTCCATGCCATGAGCCCAGGCAAGGGACGCGGGGAGAACGACGACGGCCAATAGCGCAGCAAACCGCATGACGAACCTCCGGGGAGCTGCGAAACCGAAACGATAACGCAAGTCCCGTAGTTCGCGCCACTGGAATCGGCCAACCGTCCCCCAAAAGTTGCAGGAGCCGGTGCAGAGCCCCGCGCAAACCACTCACAGCGAGCCGTGACTGACGTGTTTGCGAACACCGATTTATTTTTCAAGGGCGACAAGCCGGTGCTTTGCCTGCCACTCCTGGTCCGGGAATTTTCCCGGGGCGGCGGCGAGGAAGCGATGGTAATAATCCGCCGCTGCCTTCGTTTGATGGAGATTATCGTAAGCCGTTGCCCAGAGAAATAGAGTGCTGGGATTTTCTGGAGCCAGTTTTGATCGGGTGGAAAGAGCGGCCAGCTCGTCGCGGTACTGGTGGAGCTCCGAATCGGCAAAGGCGATGCCGGACCATGCGTCCACGTCGTCGGGTTTGGCGGCGGCGGCTTTGCGGAAGGCAGCGACGGCGTCGGCATAGCGCTGCCGGCGGATGAGGACCTGGCCGTCAGCATCGAGCAGAGCCGGATCGCCGGGCGCGCCGGAGAGCAGTTGCTGGTAGAGCGTGCCCGCCTCGTCGAGATTGCCGGCCTGCATTTCGGCGTCGGCCAGCATGGAGGAGACGGAGCGGCTGCCCGGCTCCAGCTGGTGCAGCTTCTCGAGCAGCGCGAGCGCGTCGGCCTGTTTGCCCTGGGAATTGAGGATGGCCGCGAGCTGGGCGTTGAGCGCCGGATCGTCGGGGTCGCGGCGAAGCGCGGTTTCGACCAGCGGCTGGGCGTCGGCGTAACGCTTCTCCGCAATGTAGAGATGAACGAGGCCGGCGGTGGCTTCCGAGGAATCGGAGTCCTGCTGGAGTACGCGGCGGTAACCCTGCTCGGCGATGTCGTTATCGCCGGCATTCTCGGCAATCTCGGCGGTCAGGAGGGTGTCGGCCTCGGTTTCCGGCGTGAGCCTGAGCGCCGCGACCAGAGCGTCACGGGCGCCGGTGGGGTCGGTTTTGCGCACCAGGCGAGCCAGAGCACGGTCGGCCTGGGCCCTGGCGCCGGGGTTGGGCGGATTGGGCTCGAGCGCTGCGGCGGCCTCGAGTTGCTCCCGGGCGCCGGCGTCGTCTTCTTTGGAGGCGAGGATGAGGCCGAGGGCGAGGCGCGACTCAAACTGCTGCGGGTCGGCGGCGATGGCCTTGTGGAACCACGATTCCGCGTCCTCGATGTGGTTTTGCGCCTGGGCGGTGTAGCCGCGGTCGAAGAGGGCGCGGGCGTCGTTGGGATGGGCGGAAAGCCAGACGTCGAGGCGAGCATCGGCGACGGAGTACTGCTGCTGTTCGATGGCGGATTCGGCCTGAGCGAGCGGATCGGAAGCGGCCTGGGGCGGCGGTTGATCAGGGGAGGAGGTGCCGGGGGGGAGGGATTGCTGGGCGAGACCCAGCGAAGAGAGGCAACCGAGCGCGGAGCCCAGTGCACAGCGCACAAAGACCGAGCGCAGGCCACGGGCCGCGGGCCACACGCCACGGCGCAGGGTACCGGGCGCAGGGAACCGGGATAACAGGGGCGGCAGCTTCACAGCACGGCTTCGCTTTCCGGTACAGGGACTGAGGGTGAGACGGAGTGGCCATGCAGGACGCGAGCGAGCCACTGGCCGGTATAGGAGAGCTCACTGGCAGCGATTTCCTCCGGCGTGCCGGCAGCGACCACCTGGCCGCCGGCCGCTCCGCCTTCGGGTCCGAGATCGATGACCCAGTCGGCGGATTTGATGACATCGAGGTTGTGCTCGATGACGAGCAGCGTGCCGCCCGAGTCGATCAGCTTGCGGAACGCGACGAGGAGCTTGCCCACATCGTCGAAGTGGAGCCCGGTGGTGGGTTCGTCCAGGATATAGAGAACCCGGCTGCCCCCCTTTTTGCCGTCGCTGCCGCGGTTGTCAGAGCGCACCGCGGCGAGGTGGGCCGCGAGTTTCACGCGCTGCGCCTCTCCGCCGGACAGCGTGGTGGCGGATTGCCCGAGCCGCACGTAGCCGAGGCCGATTTCTTCGAGGACGGCGAGCTTGTCGACGATCTTCGGATGGCCGGCAAAAAAGCGCAGGGCCTCGCGCACGGTCATCTGCAGAACATCGTGAATGCTCTTGTTCTTGTAGTGGATTTCGAGGGTGCTGGCTTTGTAACGGGTGCCGTTACATTCTTCGCAGGGCAGCTCCACGTCGGCGAGGAACTGCATTTCGACGGTGACGGTGCCGTCGCCTTCGCAGACGTCGCAGCGGCCGCCGGGGACGTTGAAGGAGAAGTGGCCGGCAGCGTAGCCGCGGCGCTGGGCTTCGGGCTGGGAGGCATAGAGCTCGCGGACGGCGTCGAAGGCTTTGATGTAGGTGACGGGATTCGAGCGCGGCGTGCGGCCGATGGGGGTCTGGTCGACGAGCACGATGTCGTTGAGGCGCTCGACGCCCTTGATGTCTTTGTAGACGCCGGTGGGGTCGCCGCCTTCAGTGCGCCCCAGCAGGTGGGCGACGGCTTTGTAGAGCACTTCGTGGACCAGCGTGGATTTGCCGGACCCGGAGACGCCGGTGATGGCGACGAGCAGGTTCAGCGGAATGTCGACGTCGAGCCCTTTGAGGTTGTGAGCGCGCGCGCCGCGCACGCGCAGCCAGTCGCGCGATGAGCCGGGCGCGTGGCGGCGAGCCGGCACGGGGATGGTGAGCTGTCCGCTGAGGTATTTGCCGGTGATGGAGGCGGGATTAGCGGCAACCTCGCTGATCGAGCCTGCGGCGAGGACGCGTCCGCCGAATTCGCCCGCGCCGGGGCCGAGATCGAGGAGGTAATCGGCGGCGCGAAGGACGTCGGGATCGTGCTCGACGACGAGGATGGTGTTGCCGAGGTCGCGCAGGTCGTTGAGGATGCGGATGAGCCGGTCCGTGTCGCGGGGATGCAGGCCGATGCTGGGCTCATCGAGGACATAAAGCGCGCCAACGAGGCGGGAGCCGAGCGAGGTGGCGAGCTGGATGCGCTGCGATTCGCCGCCCGAGAGCGTGGAGGCGAGGCGATCGAGGGTGAGGTAGTCGAGGCCGACGGCGTCGAGAAACCTGAGGCGCTGGCGGATCTCGTGGAGAATGCTGCCGGCGATCTCTTCCTGCATGGGCGTGAGCGTAAGCGAGGAAAAGAAGCGCAGTGCGGCGCTGATGGTGAGAGACGCCGCATCGCAGATGTTTTTGCCGCCGGAGGTGTCGCCGGCACACTCGCCGATGCGGACGGCGCGGGCTTCGGCGCGCAGGCGCTGGCCTTTGCAATCGGGGCAGAGCGCGTAGCCGCGGTACTTCGAGAGCATGACGCGGACGTGGAGCTTGTACTTCTTGCGCTCGAGGTACGCGAAGAAGCCGTGAACGCCGATGAATCCTCCGCGGCCTTCGAGGACGAAGGATTGCTGCTCGGGCGTGAGGTCCCACCACGCGACGTCAAGCGGGATGCCGTTTTGCTTGGCGGCGCGGCGCAGCTCGGTGAGGTAGGAACGGTATTTCGGGCGATTCCAGGGATCGATCGCGCCCTCGTCGAGGGTCTTCGACTTGTCAGGAATGATGAGGTCGAGGTCGAAGTCGATGGTGTTGCCGAATCCCTGGCAGCGCGGGCAGGCGCCGTAAGGATTGTTGAAGGAGAAGAGGCTCGGCTCCGGCTCCTTGTACTGGCGATGGCAGGTTTTGCACTCGAAGGCTGCGGAAAAGCGGATGCGCTGCGGAGCTTTGCGGTCTCCCACATCTCCGAACAGCGCTGAGATGTGGGGCACCCGAGCGGTCCTGTCTGGAAATGCAGGTCCTTCGACTCCGCTCCCGTTGGTCGCTTCGCTCAGGATGACAGATGAGTTTGGTTCAGCTCGACGAACAACCTCGAACAAGATTTCGCCGGATTCGCGGTAGCCGATTTCGGCAGTGTCGACGATGCGGGCGCGATTCTCGGCAGAGACGGCGATGCGGTCGACGAGGACGTAGACCGGAAGCGCGAAGTCGATTTCGAGGAGCGACTCGGGCGTGGAGAATTCGTAGATGGTGCCGTTTTGGTAGAGGCGATTGAAGCCGCGCTTGCGCAGGTCAAAGAGGCGCTCGCGCAGGGCATCGGAAATCGCGCCGGGGCTCGCGGTGGCGGACTTCGCCGCGGATTTCCTGCTGGGCCGCGGACTTTTCGCCGGAGCCCCGGCCTCTTTGGCGGCAGGCTGCACGGGCGCGGTGGCGAGCGGCTGTACCGGGAAGATGGCGTGGAGGCGGGCGCCCTCGCCGAGCGCAAGGACCGAGGCAGCGATTTCGTCGACGGTGTCGCGGCGGACGATTCCGTTGCAGACGGTACAGTGGACCTGGCCGCAGCGCGCCCACAGCAGGCGCATGTAGTCGTAGATTTCGGTGGCCGTGGCGACGGTGGAGCGGGGATTGCGGGTGGAATTCTTCTGGCGGATGGCAATCGCGGGCGCGAGGCCGTCGATCAGGTCTACGTCGGGCTTCTCGATACGCTCGAGGAACTGGCGGGCATAGGCGGAGAGCGATTCGACGTAGCGCCGCTGGCCTTCAGCGTAGATCGTGTCGAAGGCGAGCGACGATTTGCCGGAGCCGGAGACGCCGGAGACGACCGTGAGCTTCCCGTGGGGGATCGCGCAGTCGATGTTTTTCAGGTTGTGGGTCCGCCCGCCGCGGATGATGATTTCGTCGCTCAAAGCCTGTAATCCGGTGGTGGAGGCCAGAGAGTGCTCAGACGGCCTCCAGGAAAAAGCCTCCCAGTGTGATTATAGAAGGGCGAGCAGGTGTGCTAAAAATTGGTACTTATGCACTGGACAGGCGCGCTGGTTCTGCTGATCTTTATCGTCGTTGCCACCGCGGTGATGCTGTTCCTGCTGCACCGGACGCGTGCCGGGCGGCTCATTCACGAGCGGATCCCCGATCGGCCGCGGCGGCGACTGTTCCTGGCCTCGGTGAGCTTCTTTGTGACGTTTCTGTTTGTGCGGCTGCTGGTGGCAGCCATTACCCACCACATTGGGCCGTTCGGGTGGGTGATGATGGGCGGCAGGCACATCCATCATCTGGTGTGGGGCATTTTGCTGCTGCTGGTGACGGGGTATCTGCAGTTGGCGGAGTTTGGGAACAAGGGCACGCCGGGATCGATTTTCGTGAGCCGGCTGATCTCGATCCTGTTTGGCATGGGCGCGGCGCTGGCGCTCGATGAATTTGCGCTGTGGCTGAACCTCGACCCGAATGCGTACTGGTCGCACGAAGGCCGCGCGAGCATCGACGCGGTGGTGCTGTTCGGGGCCCTGCTGGCAGCGGGCGCGTGGGGCGCTCCCCTGTGGGCAGGGGGGCGGAGGGCGGGTCAGGAGTAGCGAGCCGGGCCCGAACCTGGCAGCACCGAATGGATTTTCCTGGCGGTTCAGCGGCGCTTCGGCCTGGGACTGTTCCCTGACTGGATACCCCCCGGGGAAACGCGGCCAATTCGCACAAGGCTGCACGCTATAGTCAAAGGGGCGATTCCCACGACCTTGCTCAGGCGTGGCCAGAACCAGCGGAAATAACGGAGGCGCGACGTTTGCTGACGAGCCGCGGGCGGACTTCTACCGTCCACAGGCCGTTCAGGAGTCGTCGACGCGGTCCCAGCGTCCGGCGCGCGCGGCTTCCGATGAGGAAGCGGACGCGGGCGAGCCGTTTCTGCGCTCGCGTCGGCGCGTTCCGGTGCGGCGCGGCATTCTGCCGCCGTGGGCGAAAACCCGCTGGGGAAAGATCGGCCTCGCGGCGGGATCGGTGACCGCGCTGGCAGCCGGGATGGCGCTGGCGATGGCGGCGCGCAACTTCCTCGACACAGATCCACGTTTCCGCATCGACTCCGCAGATTCCATTCAAACGGTAGGCAACAGCCAGCTCAGCCGGTACGACCTGCTCTCGGTCTTCGGATCGGATATCGGGCGGAATGTCTTTTTCGTGCCGCTGGCCGCACGGCGCGCGGAACTGGAGCGCTATCCCTGGGTGCAGCGCGCGACCGTCATGCGCATTTTGCCGAATCAGTTGCGCGTGGAAGTGGCGGAGCGGACGCCGATCGCGTTCGTTGAAGTCGGCGGCAGAATCGAACTGGCAGATTCTGCGGGCGTGATCCTTAATATGTCGCCGCAGGAAATTGCTGCGAAGCACTATTCGTTTCCTGTGGTGCGCGGGATCAATGCGAGCGATCCGATCTCGGTACGCGGCGAGCGGATGGCAATCTATCAGCGTTTCCTGCGCGATGTGGATTCGGGCGGAGAGAAAGTTTCCACGCAGCTGAGCGAAGTGGATCTGTCGGACCCCGAGGACGTGCGGGCGACCGTGACGGCGGGCAGCTCCGACATGAAGCTGCAGTTCGGGCAGGAGGACTTTTTGGCGCGCTGGCGGAACTATGCGGCGCACATCGGGCAGTGGCGGGCGCAGTATCCGAATTTAGCCGGAGTGGATTTGCGCTACGAGCATGAAGTTGTGCTGAAAATGGCGGGGGATGCGGGTGATGGAGCTCCGGCGGGCGGTCCGCATGCCGCGAGCGCGACGGCCCGGAACCAGGCACAGGCGACGAAGCCCAGCCAGCCCGCCAAAGCAGCCCGGGGACGCAAAGAACAGGCCGCGAAGCATTCCGCCAGGAGAGCGCGATGAGCCAGCAGCCGGAAAACGTGCTGGCGGTGCTCGACGCGGGCAGCGCGAAGGTGCGCGTGCTGATCGCCGAAATTCACGACGGCGCGCTGCGGTACCGCGGACATGGGGTGGTGAGCGCGGCGGGGATGCGCAAGGGGATGATCGCCGACCTGCGCCCGGCCGTGGAGGCCATCAATCAGGCGGCGACCATGGCGGAAGATGTGGCGCAGACGACGATGGAGCGCTGTGTGGTGGCGGTGGGCGGGCCCCACATCCGCGGCGTGAACAGCCGCGGCGGCATCAGCCTGGGGACCCGCCTGCGCGAGATCACGCGCGAGGATGTGCGCGCCGCCGTAGATCGCGCGCGGTCTATCTCGCTGCCGGCGGATCGCGAAGTGCTGCACCTGCTGCCGCAGCAGTTCATTCTCGACGAGCAGCCGGGGATTCACGATCCGGTGGGGATGGTGGGCAGCCGGCTGGAAGTGAACCTGCACATCGCCACCAGCTCGGCGAGTCCCCTGCAGAGCATCGTGACGTGCGCGAACAAGGCCGGCCTGGAGGTGACCGAGACGGTGTTCGAGGGCATCGCGGCCGCCGAAGGAACGCTGACGGCCGACGAGCGCGAGCTGGGAGTTTGCCTGCTCGACATTGGGGCATCGACTACGGAGCTGGTGGTGTTCTTCGAGGGATCGGTGGCGCACACGTCGGTGGTGCCGATTGGCGGCGACCACTTCACCAACGATCTGGCGGTAGGGCTGCATGCGACGGTGCCCGAATCAGACTGGCTGAAGATCAACTACGGCCATGCGGTGGTGACGGCGGTTCCGCTGGAGAGCGAGGTTGAGGTTTCCGGTCTGCCGGGGTATGAGTCGCGCGTGGTGCGGCAGCGTCTGATCAGCGAAATCCTGGAGCCGCGGGCGCGCGAGCTGTTCCAGATGGTGCGCGAAAACCTTCGCCAGGGCGGCGTGCTGGAAGCGCTGGGGGCCGGCTGCGTGCTGACCGGCGGAGGCGCGCGGCTTTCCGGATTGCTGGATACGGCGGAGAGTCTGCTGCGCGTTCCGGCACGGATTGCCACGCCGGTGCCCCTGTCGCACATGCCGGGTGAGCTGGCTGCACCGGAATATGCGGTGCTGATCGGCAGCTTGTTGTATTCCCACCGCACCAACCTGACGCGCGCAGCGGAAAACCGGGGATTGCGCGCCAAGCTGAGGGCCATTTTTGCGGGAAGTGTGTGAGAACAGAGCACGGGCACGGAAGACAGGGCGCAGGGCAGGGAGCACAGGGCAGGACGAGACAGAAACCGCAGCAGCAGCGATGAAGGAGCAGGAGCCGATGAAGCAGAGTGACGAAATCCGCATTGAATATCAGGATGAAGTTCCCCGCGGCGCGAAGATCAAGGTCATCGGGGTGGGCGGCGGAGGCGGCAACGCGGTAAACCGCATGATCGCGGCGAATATGGAGGGCGTGGAGTTCATCACCGCGAATACCGACCGGCAGGCGCTCGAGCTCTCGCATGCGCCGGTGAAGCTGCAGCTGGGCGTGAAGCTGACCAGCGGACTGGGCGCGGGCGCGAATCCGGATATCGGGCGGAAGGCGGCGCTGGAGGACTCGGAGAAGATCATTGAGGCTCTCGAAGGCGCCGATATGGTGTTTGTGACGGCAGGGCTGGGCGGCGGCACGGGCACGGGGGCGGCGCCGGTGATCGCCTCGCTGGCGAGCGAGATGGGCGCGCTGACCGTGGCGGTGGTCACGCGGCCTTTCGCCTTCGAGGGCAAGCGGCGCATGATGCAGGCCGAGCGCGGCATGCAGGAGCTGCTGGAGAGCGTGGACACGATGATCGTGATCCCGAACGAGAAGCTGCTGGCGGTGGCGAAGGACGCGGGCTTCTTCGAATCGTTCCGCATTGCCGACGATGTGCTGCGGCAGGGCGTGCAGGGGATCTCCGACATCATCACCATTCCGGGGATCATCAACCGCGACTTCGCCGATGTGAAGACGACGATGGCGGGCATGGGCCACGCGGTGATGGGAACCGCGGTGCGCAGCGGGCAGAATCGCGCCATCGAAGCGGCGCAGGCAGCGATGGCGTCGCCGCTGCTGGAGTCGGGCGCAATTGACGGAGCGCGGGGCATCCTCATCAACATCACGGGATCGAGCACGCTGAAGCTGAACGAGGTGAACGAGGCGTCGACGCTGATTCAGAGCGCGGCCCACGAAGACGCAAACATCATCTTCGGGGCGGTGCTCGATGAAGCGATGGGCGAAGAAGTGAAGATCACGGTCATCGCTACCGGGTTCCGTCAGGCCTCGGGGGAGCGGCGCGAGCAAATGCTGAACACGGCCCTGCGCGGAGAGCCGGCGCGGATCGAGCCGCGGCCGCCCACGCCGCGCTTTGCCAGCGAAGAGGATGGCGAGGGAATGTCGCCTGCTGCCGCCCGCAACCTTCCTGGGCCCCCGGTGTTGGTTCCGGTGACCGCACGGGAGGTGATCTCGGCCTTTACGACGCAGCCGGAGCGCACCCGGGAGGTTGAGCCGATGCGCGGCGACCCGGGAATTTGCCCGGCAGAACCCGAGCTGGCGATTGAGGAGGCTGATCCTGTCTTGGTCGCGGTGGCCGAAGAGCCGGCTCAGCCGGAGATGTTTCCGCAGGCTGCAATGTTTGACCACGACAGCGGAGAAGATCTGGAGATTCCGGCGTTTATGCGCCGAGGAGGTCTGTAGCTGGGATCACCGAAAAGGGTTACTTCGGAGATCAAAAATGTACTCGACGGGTAACAGTTTCCGGTTATAGTGAACCAAGAGTTCCCGTTTGCCATCCAAGCAGTTGCGGTTTGAGCGTCGGCTGACGCTGCTGTAAGGGTGCTTTTGGCATTGGGAACGGGGCCCGTATCTTCCGAATCGGGATCGGCGATTCCGGTTCGGGATCGACAGATGGACAGGGACCTGAAAGAAGGAAACGGCCAGGCAGGTTCTGCGGCACGATCAGAGCAGGGAGTCTGGGCTTTGCGAGTGAGATTCCTGATGAGGCATCCGATTTTATCTCTCGTCGTTGCCGCGCTGGCCACCCAGCCGCTGCTGTACGCCGCCGCAACCTCCACGACCCATCACAGCGTGCACCGCACGCATGCCCGCATCCATGAGACGGCGGCGGCGCACCGGCATGTCGCGACCCTGCAGCACAGCGTGCGCGTGACGCGCGCGCATGTGACCTCGGCAACCCTGACCACGAGACGCGGGGTGCATGGGGTCTACTACCGTCATGCGGTGCTGCGCCATCATTATTACGAGCGATTCACGGCAAGCTCGTTTGCCACGACTGACCTGACCTCCGGCGACATCACGGCCGGCGAGGATCCGGTCGTTCGCCAGGCTGCCATCAATGCCCTGGGCAATATGAATGGGACGGTGGTCGCCATCGATCCGTCGAACGGGCGGATTCTGGCGATGGTGAACCAGAAGCTGGCGCTTTCCAGCGGGGCCGAGCCGTGCTCGACGATCAAATTGTCCGTCGCGCTGGCCGCTCTGGAAGAGGGCATCGTCACGAAGGACACGCCGGTCAACCTGGGCGGCAGCTACCACCTCAATCTGACCGAGGCGCTGGCGAATTCGGTCAACTTGTATTTCGAAGTGCTGGGACGGCGGCTGGGCTTTGAGCGGGTGCACCATTACGCGACGCAGTTTGGGCTGGGCGAGCTGGCGGGCTACGACATTCCCGGCGAGCAGCCGGGGCTATATCCGGACGAGCCGATCGCCGAGAGCCAGGGCGGCGTCGGGCGCATGTGCTCGTTCGGCGAAGGGATTTCCATGACGCCGCTGCAGTTAGGCGCGATGGTGGCGGCCATCGCCAATGGCGGAACGCTCTACTATCTGCAGCACCCCACAACCCCCGAAGAGGCGCTGAACTTCCAGCCGCGCATCAAGCGCACGCTGGACATTGCGCCGATTCTGCCGGAGATCCGGCCCGGCATGGAAGGCGCGGTGCAGTACGGCACGGCGCGGTCGCTGCGGGCCAACTTCAACGAGTTTCCTGTGCTGGGAAAGACCGGAACCTGCTCCGACGATGGCACGCGGTTTGGCTGGTTCGCGTCATACGCCGATACGCAGTACGGGCGGATCGTTGCGGTCTTCTTCCTCGAAGGCGGGCGGCCGACGTTTGGACCGAAGGCGGCTGAGCTGACGGGCGTCTTCTACCGCAATTTGTGGGACAGCAGCTACTTCGCGGCGAAAGAACCGCTGCAGGCTCCGGCTACCGCGGCGACGACCGAAGTGGGCGCGCCTCAGTAAACCCAGGCAGCCAGGAAAACAGAAAATCTTCCGAACACTCGGGGGATTTTTGCGGAGGCACGAATGCAGGCTGTCTCCGCCTCTGTGGCGAATCCACTGACCTCTATCGGCCGAGGTCTTCGAATCGCACATTGAGGATCGGATACTGCTTCCAGTCCTTGTAGTCGAAATGCCACCATTCCTGCGGGTAGACGGTGAACCCCTGTTTCTCCATGGCCTCGCGCAGCAGGGCGCGGCGCGCGCGCTCGTCGGGGTTGCCGCCGGGATAATCGGCCCAGGCGCGCTCGGTCATTTCGTCATAACCGCTCGGCATGGTCACTTCCTCACCGGTTTTTAAGTCGTAGAGAGACAGGTCGACGGCGCAGCCACGGTTATGCCGCGACCCCTGCGCCGGATCGGCGACGTAGATTTTCTTGTCCGCCGGGGTCGCATCCCAGAAGATCTTTGTGACATACCAGGGGCGGTAGCCGTCGTGGATGATGACGCCGTAGCCTTCTGTGCGTAGCTCCCGGCTGGCGCGCACCAGCGCATCCGCGGCCGGCCGCTGCAGGAAGGCCCGCGCCTGGGTGTAAACCGGGGTGCCGAGGAAGTTGTTCGTGGTGGCATAGCGGATGTCGAGCTTGATGGTGGGGTCGAGCTTCACCAGTTCCACCAGATCGGCAGGAAGAAACGGTCCGGCCTCGTGCGGCGGCTGCGCGTGGAGCGCCTCCGCGCGCAACTCCGCCACAGGACGCACCGGCGTGATGCGGAAGCTGATCTGCTGCGCGCGGGCGGCCGCGAGGGGCAGAAGAAGCAGGGCCAGCAAGCAGACAGAGCTGCGGAGCAGCGTTGGGCGCGGATATCGCATAGGGCTTGTAGCCGCGTTGAATGTACCACGGTCACTGCGGAGCCGGTGAGAGCACGGGAAGACGGCTTCCGGACGTCAGTCCCGCGGCTTGCATCTCCTTAAGAAGACGCCCATGGACCTGCCCATTCACCCGCCGATTCTTCCGATGCTGGCCAAACGAGTCGCAGAACTCCCTGCGGGAGCCGAATGGATTTACGAGCCGAAGTGGGACGGTTTCAGAACGATTATTTTTCGCGACGGGAACGAGGTTCTGATCCAGAGCCGCGACGAGAAGCCGCTGGACCGGTATTTCCCGGAACTGGAGGACCCGCTGCTGAAGCAGCTTCCGCGGCGATGCGTTCTCGATGGCGAGATTGTCATCGCCCGCAACGGGGCGCTCGATTTCGATGCCCTGCAGCTTCGGATTCATCCCGCCGCATCGCGGGTAAAACTGCTCAGCCGGCAAACTCCGGCTTCGGTTGTGTTCTTCGATCTGCTGGCGGAGGGTTCGCATGACTGGAGAGAGAAACCGTTCAGCGAAAGGCGCAGCAAGCTGGAAGCGCTGCTGGCAGCGGCGAAACCTCCGCTGCATCTGACGCCGGCGACCGACGACGCAGAGCGCGCGCAGGACTGGTTCGTTCGCTTCGAAGGGGCCGGTCTCGACGGTGTCATGGCGAAGGCCAGGGAGGGCATGTACGAATCCGACAAGCGCACGATGCTCAAAGTGAAACATGTCCGGGACTGCGACTGCGTTGTCGCGGGATTTCGCTGGTATCGCAAGAGTGCGCGGCCGGCGGTTGGCTCGCTGCTGCTGGGCCTCTATTCGGACCAGGGTGTTCTGCAGCACATGGGAGTCTGCGGCAGTTTTCCGCTGGAGAAACGCTACGACCTGGTCGCGTACCTCGAGCCATTCCGCAAAAACGCGGCGAAGAATCATCCCTGGGCGGGGACGGATGATCCTGATGAGGCCAGTGAGCATCGCAGGCCGGGCGGCCAGAGCCGCTGGAGCCAGGGCAAGGATCTGTCGTGGGAGCCGCTGCGCCCGGAACTGGTGGCCGAGGTGGCGTACGAACATCTGCAAAGTGGGCGGTTCCGGCACATGGCGCAGTTTCGCCGCTGGCGTCTGGACAAGAAGCCCGAGAACTGCACGTTCGACCAACTGGAAGTGGTGGCTCCGGAAGAATTGAAGCGCATCTTCGCGGGGAATCGCTGAGCACGGTACGGCTGCCCGCGCGCCGGCCCATCCATCTTTTCCGCCTCAGGATCCGCCCGTCACATTCGCCATCAACTTTTCGAAATGTGGGTCGCCATGCAGCTGGGCGAAGGCCGGATCGCGGGGGACAAAGAGCATCCAGCCTTCATGGTCGCGATAGGCCTGATCCAGGTATCGCAACGCCCCGTCCCGGTCGCCCGCAAACGCCATGCAGCGCGCGCCATCGACGCTGTTGCCGTAGTAATTCGTATCTGTTGCGGTTGCGAATTCCCTGAGCGCCGCGGTATAGCCGCTCTTCTCCAGCAGGGCTTCGATCTTCAGCTGATTCGGCGGATCGGCGAGCGCCCCAATCACCCAGCGGAACTGCGCTTCTGCATTCGCCCGGTCTCCGGCCTCCGAGTAGGTCCACCACAGCTTGTAGTGCGCGGTCAGGAACGCCGGGTTTTCCGCCACCACCGCCTGCATCTGGCGGATCGCATCAGGAAAACGCCCCTCGTAGGAATAGAGCCAGCCCAGATTCGTGCGCAGGATCAGCGATCGCGGATCGAGTTCCAGGGCCTCGCGCATCTGCTCTTCGGCCTCCGGGAAGCGTCCCGCCGTCATCAGCAGCTGCGCGTAATGGTGGTGGGCGTCCACCGTTCGCGGATCGAGCGCGATCGCTTTGCGGAACTCTCCCTCGGCCTGTTTGAGATTCCAGTCGTAGTACCAGAGCGAAAAGCCCATCGCCTCATGCGCCTGCGCCTGCGATGGGCTCAGCGAGAGAGCCTGTTCCGCGGCAGCCCATGCCTGGCTGCGAGCGTTCTTCGCGTCCATCCAGCTGTACTGGCCCATCAGGTTGTAGGCGGAGGCCAGTTGCGCATAAGCCGCCGCATATTTTGGATCGATGGCGACCGCATTGCTGAAGCTCTCAATCGCCTGCTCGAAACCGCTCTTCGAGCGCTGCGAGATAAAGTAGAGGCCCTTCAGGTAGGCATCGTGCGCCGCTTCGTTCGTGGGCCGGTAATCGGCCGGCATTGCCGCGGGCACGCTGATCGAGAGCGCGTGGCCCACTGAATCCGCCACCGTCGATTCCATGGCAAACAGGTTGCTCAGCTCGCCGTCGTATACATTCCCCCAAAGTCGTGCCTGATCCTCGGCGCGGACCAGTCCCACGGCGATGCGGACATTCGCGCCCTGCTGCTGCAGGCTGCCCTCGATCAGATATTGCACGCCCAGCTCGCTTCCGATCTGCCGGGCCGGCTTCGTGGTGTTCGCATAGGCCAGCGACGACGTCGGGGCAATCACGCGCAGGCGGCTGCCCGATAACTGCCCGAGCTGCGCAATCAGCTCTTCAGTGATTCCGTTGCAGATGTAGTTCCGCGACGCGTCCCCGGTCATGTTGGCCAGCGGCAGCACGGCGACGGAAATGACCGGCCGGCGAGCGAATCGCCAGCGTCCGGTCAGAACTGCGGCAGCGATCACAAGGAGGCACAATGCCGCAATCCCAGCTTTCGGAATCCACCGAGGCCTGGCGGCAGCGATCACGGACTTCGATTCGGGCGGAATCGGTGAAGCATCAGGGGGAGCGGATGGCGGCGCGATCAGCGGTTCGGGATTTGCCGCGACGGGCGATTCGTCCACTCCTGGGATCACCTGGATGTCGGCAATGCAGCGGTAACCGCGCCCGCGCACCGTCTCAATGAATCGCGGCTCCTGAGGATCGTCCTCCAGGGCTTCCCGCAGCTTGCGCATCGCGGTGTTCAGCCCATCCTCGAAGTCGACGAATGTATCGTCGGGCCACAGGCGCTCGTGTAACTCGGATCGGGTAATCACCTCGCCCGGTCTCTCGGCCAGAGCGATGAGCAGGCTGCGTGGTTTTTCCTGCAGACGAATGCGCCGGCCGTTCTTCTTCAGTTCGCCGGAGCGAAGCTCCAAAGTGTAGGGCCCAAGACGGTACCCGATGGGAATGATCGTGGTGGCCATAGTCCGGCGGCAACCAGGCAGCACTACGCAGAGATGGAAGGAGTTGCAGCCTGGGAGGT
The DNA here is from genome assembly GCA_049802575.1 of Acidobacteriaceae bacterium. Classification (GTDB taxonomy): domain Bacteria; phylum Acidobacteriota; class Terriglobia; order Terriglobales; family Acidobacteriaceae; genus Palsa-343. The sequence goes on from JBARMS010000156.1 coordinate 19,349, forward strand.
GGCATTACGATAGCACAGTTTGTATCTGAACTGGGAAATAGCTTAGTCGTAAGCGATGCGGAATGAAGTGCTTGGTAGTTCAGAGAGAGTTCAGGCAGAAAACAGCCGCGGTCCATTGACCTCGGCTGAAGCGGGTACGTAGCTTTTGCGGATGCTGAAGCCGCTTCCCCCCTGCTGCGGCGGCCCTGCATATTCGCCATGCCCGTCGATGTGGTCATTTCGGTTCTTCTGCTTTTGGCTTACTCCGTTCAGCGCCGCGGTCGCGGGGATACGCCCCGCCGCGCCGAGCGACCGTCTGGGCGATCTGTAGCTGCCGCGTCGCTGATCTCGGCGGCGGGGGGTGCGCGCATGCTGGCGGCCTCAGGCTGCGGGAGCACCTGCGAAGCCCTCATTCGCAGTGAGGCCCCGGGAATCCTGGGCGGCGTTTGCCAGACGTTGATGAGACCGATTTTAGCGGCGGGTAAGTTCAAGATTCTGGGCGCCTCGAAAACTGAAGGGCAGGCATTGATAAACATTGAGATCGATTGACTGTACTTTGAGCCGAGCTGCTGGCCAGGATTGGCGCGATTCCAGCCACAATACCTGCGCCAAATTTGGGTGCCCGCCGGGGAGCGCGATGACCTACATCGAGGATGCAACTCGCCAGACAAAGAACTGGCTGAACGCGAAGAATCTTCTTCCCTGGTGCTTTCGCCACTCAAATTACAGAGATTTTCTTCTTGCTATTCCGCAGAAGCTGTTCGTATCATCCGGCTCCAGTCAGAACCCTCGCTCCTCTATTCCTGAGCCCACGCTCTGTTCTGAACTTTTCCCCCGCAGTCCGATACTCTCCTCCCCCCGAGTGAGGTCCGTCTGGACAACGCATTAGGCGTTCGCAAGCCCGTCCCGGGCCTGCTGCGGTCTCTCCACCTATTGGTGCGGCGGGCTCTGTGCGCCCGTTTCCGCAGAAGCTCGGACAATTCTTCGCAGTTCACAGGCGCTCCCAGCCTGTCCCCGCGCGGCCAGTCTTCTGTAGCCGCGCGCCTGTCACGTTTCACCGGGCAGCGCCCCTATCAGGGCGGGCGCGCTCGCAAGACCCACGGAGAATCATCCATGTCGATTTTCGGAGTGCCATTCCGTTTGACGCGAAGCCTTGGATCCAGCGTCACTCTGCTGACCTTATCGCTTCTGACGGCAGCGTCGGCGGCCGCGCAGGCCGTCAACCCCGGCAGCGTCGCGTTTCCCGCGACAGCGGTCAACACGGCATCGGCTGCGTCGACGGTCACGTTCACGAATAACGGAACGACGCCGCTGACCATCAACAGCATCAGCGCTTCCGCGCCCTTCCATCTGGTGAGCACGAACTGCCCGCTCGCGCCTTCAGCGCTGAGCGGGACGCTGAGTTGCTCCATCGCCGTCACGTACAATCCCACGGAGACCGGCTATGCCAGCGGCGCACTGACCGTCAATTTCGGGAGCAGCAGCTTTGCCGTAGTGCCTCTCTCCGGTACGGCGACCACGGGGGGCAGCACCAGCGTCAGCCCTGGTGCGCTCACTTTCGGCTCCGTCGCCGACGGCACGACAACCGCCGCGCAGTTCGCGACGTTTACCAACAACGGCGGGTCGTCAATCACTCTCGGAACGATTGCGGCCACTGGCGATTTCCTGGTCACTGGCGCCACGACCTGCGGCAGCTCCCTGGGCGCCGGAAACTCGTGCAAGGTTTACGTCACGTTTACGCCATCGGCGGCAGGCACGCGTCTCGGCACAATTTCCATTCCCGACAGCGCCGACGCCAGTCCGGTGGAAGTCTCCGTGTCCGGCACAGGCCTCGCGCCCGTTTCTCTCTCGCCCTCGGCGAGCGGATATGGAAATCAGGTGGACGGAGTCGCCAGCACACCGCATGTCATTACGCTGACGAATAACCAGACGTCTTCCGTCACCGTCAGTCCGATCGCAAATCCAGGCAGCGGTTTCACCGTCTCCTCCACCACCTGCGGATCCACTTTGTCGGGTAACAGCAGTTGCACGATCTCTGTCATATTCACGGCGCCTGCCCCCGGACATACGACGGCAAACCTGTCTGTCACGACCAGCCAAAGTGCGACACCGCTGACTGTCGCCCTTTCCGGAACGGGCGTCGCCCCGGCGACCCTGTCGCCCACGGCTGTGAACTTCGGCAATGTGGCGCAGGGATTCACGAGTTCTATCTACACGGTCACTTTCACGAATAACCAGACCACGAAGCTCACCGGCGTCACCATCGGCGTATCCGGCGCTGGTTTTGCGCTTGACCCCTCGACCACCTGCGGTGCCACTTTGGCTGCGACTTCCAATTGCTCCATCCGCCTCACAGTGAATCCGGGCTCGGCCAGCGCGCTGAGCGGATCCCTCACCGTGACGGATACCCAGGGCGACAATCCCGCGGCAGTGGGTCTCAGCGCCACCGGCATTGCTCCGGTCACGCTGACCCCGGGCAGCCAGAGCTTTGGCAGCGTGGTCGAGAATACTACCGGCCCGGCGAAGATCCTGACCCTCACCAACAATCAGTCCGCGACGCTGACGATCAACTCCGTCAATCTGAGCGGTCCGTTCATGATCAACACAGGCGCCACCACCTGCGCGGTGAGCGGAGGCACGTTGTCAGCGGGCGCCAGCTGCCAAATCGGATTGTCGTTCCAGCCCACTGCGGCTGGAAATGCCAGCGGCCAGATCACGGTGAATGACACCGCGAGCAACACCCCACAGTTCACAGCCCTCACCGGCGCGGGCCTTCTCCCGGTAACGGCTCTTCCCGTCAGCCTGAACTTTGGGAATGTGGTGATTGGCACAACCAGCGCTGCGCAAAACATTACGCTGCATAACAACCAGACCACCGCAGTGACGGGAATTTCGATTGCGGTTCCTCCGCCATATGCGCTGGCGCCGGGAACGACCACCTGCGGAACGACACTCGGGCCAAGACCCGCAAGCTGCACGATCAGCGTCACGCTGTCGCCGACGGCGGTCGGAGCCATTCCGGCCAGCTCGGTGACCATCACCGACAGCGCTTCCAATTCGCCGCAGTCCGTCGCTCTTTCCGGTTCTGGTCAGAGCCAGGTCGTGCTCAATCCCACGGCCGTGCATTTCGGCAGAGTCGTGGTGAACGTAGCGACGACGCAGAATGTCAAGCTCACGAATGAGCAGACCGTTCCGCTGGCGATTACGTCGATCTCGGGCTTCACCGGCGGCTTTGCGCTCGGCAGCGGAACCACCTGCCCGCTCTCTCCGGCTACCGTCCCGGCGGGCGGCAGCTGCACGATTCAGATCCAGTTGACCCCGCCCGCAGTGAGTGCGATCAGCGGCTCCATGACCGTCGCCATGCAGGGTCTGACCTCGCAGTCGGTCAGCCTGGTGGCCGATGCCGTCCAGCCTGTGCTCCTGCTTCCGGGAAATCTCTATTTTGGCGCCCAATACATGGGCACCACGACGGCCCCGCAGACCGTTCAGCTGACGAACGTCCAATCCGTCCCGCTGCATATCAGCGGAATCCCAGTTACCGGCACGAACCCTGGAGATTTCGGCGTCACCAGCGCGTGCCCATCGACGGTTCCCCCGGGGACATCGTGCAACTTGTCCGTAACCTTTGCCCCGACGGGCACGGGATCCCGGACAGCGACCCTGGAGGTGACCGACGATGCGACCGGCAGTCCGCAGCTGGTGCAATTGCATGGCTCGGGAAATGCCCCGCTCAAAGTTCTGCCCACGGCGATCACCAATTTCACCGCGAATGTTGGATCCACGAGCGCCTATCAGACGGTAACCATCACCAACACAAATCCGAGCCAGGGAGTAACCTTCGGTCCTCCGCAGGTCAACGGCGACTTCCTGCTGACCTCGTCGACGTGCCCCAGTTCTCCGACCCCGCTGGCCGGAGGTGTGTCCTGCGCGGTGACGATCGAATTCAATCCGACGATTGGCGGCACGCGCGATGGCCAGCTCATCGTCAATGACAGCGCCGCCACCAGTCCGCAAGTGGTGAACCTGTCCGGCAACGGCACGAACCCTCTCACTCGCTCGACGCCTGCGCTCACATACAGCGCACAGCTGGTGAATACGTCCAGTCCGGCGAAGGTTGTCGTTCTGACCAACCATGAGTCGCAGTCTGAGACCTTCTCGCTGGCCACGACCGGCGATTTCAGCACGGTGAGCAACTGCTCGAGCGGTACGATTGCCGCCAATTCGTCGTGCAACCTGCTGGTCACCTTCACGCCCAGCAGCACGAGCCCCACGCTCCGCACGGGATCCCTGACGATCACCGATTCTGCGCCGGGCGGCTCGCCGCTCACCGTGAGTCTCACCGGTTCGGCGACAGCTACGAATCCTGCCGCTGCGGTGGCCGTGGTTTCTCCGGGCGCCGGAGCCGCGGGCACGAACGTGAACGTCGTCATCACCGGCAATGGATGGACGCACTTCAGCAGCTCGTCCGTGATTAGCTTCGTCGACACCGACAGCAGCAGCTATGCCAGCGACATCACGGTGAGCGCAGTCAACGCCGTATCGCCGAACGAGCTCGATGCGACGCTGACCCTGGCCGGCGGTTCGAGCGTCGTCTATGGCGCGCGCAATATCAAGGTTGTGACGCCGCTCAGCGGCGGCGGCAACGAGACCGCTTCGCTGCGCTCGGCATTCATCATTGCCGATCCAACGAACGCGCACGACATCATCAGCTTCACGCCGGGCTTCGGCACGCAGGGCCAGACGGAGAGCGTTGACATCGTGGCCAGCAGCACGAACTTCGTGCAGGGAACGACCTTCGCGAATTTCGGCGCCGGAATCACCGTCAACGATCTGACCATCACCGGCCTCACGACGGCCACGGCGAACATCACCATCAGCAACACCACCACCGTCGGCAATCGCATCATCACCATGATGACGGGCGGAGAATTCGCCACATCCGCGCCATCCGGCGGATCGCCCATCTACTTCCAGGTCGGCGCGAATAACGCCGCGCTGGTCAGCGTCAGCTCCACCACGCCGGCTGTTACGCCGGTATCGGTGCCGCAGAGCTTTGCGGGACCGATCTATCTCACGGCCACCGGCACGCACTTCCTGCAGAGCGCGACGACTGCCTCCATCAGCGGCGGCGTGATTGTCGGCGATGTGCTCGTCACCAGTCCGACGACGGCCACGGCTCAGGTCGTTGTGCCCGCCAATACGGCGCCTGGCACGTATAACGTGACCGTCGCCACCGGCGGCGAAATCGCGTCCCTCAACAACTCCTTCACCGTCACCGGTTCCACGCCCGCGCTGGTTTCTGTCAGCCCAGGTTCCGCGCAGCAGGGCGCTTCGGCCACTGTCACCATCACCGGCAACGCGTACACAGCGTTTAACGCGTGCCCGGGCGGCGTGATCACCGCCGACTTCACGGGCGAGATCAACAACGGCGCCGTCACGGTTGTGGGTGCGCACCAGGTCACGGTGCCCATCACCGTCAGCCAGGACGCCAGCGTTGGCAGCATCACGGCCAACCTGACCTGCGGCTCGGCCGGATCCGCCACCATCTTCCCATTCACCTTCACGGTGACGCCATCAGCCGCGCAGATCGTCAGCGTCGTGCCGAACAGCGTCGCGCAGGGTGCGCAGGTAACGCTCAATGTCACCGGCCTGAACACCAATTGGGTGCAGGGCACCACGATGTCGGCGTTCTATCCGGCGGGCGTTCCCATCCCCAGCGTCGATGAGGTCATCATCAACAGCGCGACCAGCGCGCAACTCGCCGTCGCCGTGCCCACCAGTACGCCTCCCGGCACCTACACGTTCTGGATGGCGACAGGCGGACAGATCGTCAACGCCACCATCTCCGTCTACGCCAACACGCCGACGCTCACCATGAGCCCGTCGAACGGCCTGTTGCCGATGAGCGGCAGCACCAGCTTCACCGTCAACTTCACCGGGCAGTTCACGCACTGGGTGCAGGGCACCACGCTGCCGGTCATCGCCGGCCAGGGTGTTGTGCTGTCCAACTTCCAGGTCCTTAGCCCGGTCAGCGCCACGGGCACCATCACGCTCAGCTCTACGGCCGCTACAGGTCTGCGCCTCGTCACCTTCACCACCGGCGGCGAAATCGAGACCACCTACTTCAACGTCACCAGCACGCCGGTCGGCATTTATCTGGTATCGCCCAATAACGCGCCGCAGAGCACCACGCTCAATGTGACGATCTACGGCCTGAACACGCACTTTGTGCAGGGAACGACGCAGGTCATCTTCGGCGGTCCGCAGATCACGGTCAACAGCGTGACGGTGAGCAGCGCGACCAAGCTCACAGCGAACATCACGACCAGTTACCTGTACAACGGCGTCACCACCGCTTCGCCGCCGGGATGGCAGACCGTCTACGTGAACACGGGCGCCGAGCAGGTTCTGGGCGGATTCGTCGTCGATGCGCCTGGGACGCCGACCATTGTCAGTGTGAGCCCGAACAGCGTGGAGCAGGGAGCCACGGTGGGGGTGACCATCACCGGCTCGCTGACGAACTGGGTGCAGGGCACATCGAATCTGATTCTCGGCTCAGGCGTAACCGTGTCGAACCTGCAGATCACCAGCCCCACCACGGCCACGGCTACCATCGCTGCGTACCCCACCGCTCCCATTGGGGGCAACAGCGTAATTATGGTCACCGGGCCGGAGTACGACAGCGGCGCCAGCTTCAGCGTCACGCCCAGCGCCGCGTACATCACCAACGTCGCGCCGAACGTCACCTGCGTGGGCAACTTCATCGCCTATTGCGGCGGCGGCGGCGGTGGCGGCAGCGCACCGGTCATCTCGCAACTGCAGACCGCAAAGTTCAACATCACCGGTGTCGGAACGCACTGGCTGCAGGGCGACACAACGCTGAGCTTCGGCCCAGGTGTGTCCGTCGACACCCTGACGGTCAACAGCCCGACCACCATGACGGCGCAGATTACCGTTCTCTCCTCGGCCCCGGTTGGCTTTGCCACCGCGACTGCAACGACGGACGGCGAAATCGCGAGCATGCAGCAGGCGATCGATATTGAAGAAGGCTCGCCGACGCTGCTGGCCATCTCGCCCGGATCAGCGCAGCAGGGCGCCACCCTCAATCTCGAAGTGCTGGGCCGCTTCACCGGCTGGAACAACACCACGGTTGCCAACTTCAACCAGGACATCGCCGTCAACTCGGTCACCGTCATCGACTCCGAGACCGCCGTCCTCAATATCACGGTGAGCCCGCTGGCCTATGTCGACACTGGGTCGCCATGCGGCCACGTGCTGACCATCACCACGGGCAGCGAACAGGTTTCCACGGCGCCGATCCTCGACAACTTCTGCGTGTCGCAGGGCGCCGAGGAGGTCACCGGCGTTGCACCGGCGGCCGGCGTGCAGGGAACCACCGAGAACGTGACGATCACCGGTTCGGCGACGAACTTCATCAACGGCGTCACCACGGTCAGCTTCGGTGACTCCAACATTCAGATCGGCACCGTGACGGTCACCAGCCCGACGAGCCTCACGGTTCCCATCGCCATCAGCACTCTGTCGCCGACGGGCTTCAAGACTGTCACCGCAACGACCTACGGCCAAGTGGCGACGCAGCAGTTCGCGTTCACCGTCAGCCCGGGAGTTGCGCAGCTGGTTGAAGCCATCCCGAACCAGGCCGAGCAGGGGGTGCAGAACCTCACGGTTAAGCTCATCGGCCAGTACTCACACTTCAGCTCCAGCAGCACCGCCACGTTCGGAGCCGGCATTACGGTTGTCGGCACCCCGACCTACGTCAGCCCGACGGAGATCGATGCGGTCATCGACATCGACCCGCTGTCGTACACCGGCGGCCGCGACGTCACCGTCACCACGCCAAACGTGCCGTGCAGCGATCAGCCGCCGGCCGGCATCCAGGTCACCCACGTTACGTATGCAGGCTGCACGCCGGGCAATCCGAACGGCACCGGCAGCGAGATCGTCGACCAGTACGTCTTCTCCATCATTCCTGGCCCCGCCATCATCACCGGCGTTTCTCCGAACACCGGCAATGAAGGCCAGGAAGTCGTGATGACGATTACGGGATCCGCTACGCACTGGGCGCAGAACTTCACCCAGTTCTATATCGCCGGAGGCGGCTCCGACATCACGGTCAATGACGTCGTGATCAACAGCGCGACGAGCGCCACGGTCGACATGACCATCTCGCCGACAGCCAATCCTGGGACCCGCTCGGTCTACATGGTCACGGCGGGTGAATCGCTCACCGACTCCGGCGCGTTTGTCGTCACCGGAGGTGTGCCTGTCATCACCTACCTCAGCCCGAATTCGGCCGAGATCGGGACGAATCAGCTCGAGGTCACGATCAACGGGCTCTACACCAACTGGACCCAGGCCACAACGGCTCAGCCGAACTTCGGTCCGGGCATCACGGTCACCTCGTACACCGTCGATGACGCGACCCACATTTCGGCGGTCATCAACGTTGCGAATGACGCGCAGCTCGGCTACCGCACGGTCATCGTGACCACCGGCGCCCAGGCCCTCACCGGCAACTTCCTGGTCACCGGTCCGCCGCCGCCGCCGACTCCGTACATCTGGTACGAGACGCCGACGACCGGCATCCCGGGCCAGACCCTGACTATCAACTGGGACGGCATCAACACCGAATGGAATCCGAACCCCGTCACGGGCACGCAGCTCACCGGCTGGAACAGCGCCATCACGGTGAACAGCTTCCAGGTGACGAGTGCCAACACGGCGACGGCGAACATCACCATCAGCCCGACGGCCACGCAGTCCACCAGCACGCTCACCTTCACTACGCCGAATACCGCGACCTACGGGACGGAAGTGGATGCGACGCAGTTCACAGTCGTCGTGGCACAGCCGACCCTCAGCATCGTCGATCCTGGATCGGGCATGCAGGGTGCGCAGAACATCAGCGTCAACGTCCTCGGCCAGTTCACGGCCTTTGACACATCCACCACCTTCAGCTTTGGCGGCACGGGCTCCGGGATCACGGTGAACAAGATCCAGATCCTCGGGCCGGGAATCGCCAACGTTACCCTGAGCATCGATCCGCTCGCGAACCTCGGCGGCTACTCCGTCACGGCCTATACACCGGATGCGACGAACACCGCGCAGCAGGTGGTGGGTGGAGCAGGCTTCAGCGTGACGCCGAGCCTCGCAACCATCCTGAGCGTCAGCCCGAACACGGCGCCGCAGGGCACGACCAACTTCACAGTCAATGTTGTCGGCCAGAACACGCTGTGGAATGGCGCGACGACCTTCCAGTTCGGCGCGGGCATTGTGGTCACTAACACGAACGTGACCGACAACACCCATGCCACGCTCACTCTCAGCATTCCGCCGCTCGCCGGGGAAGGTTCGACCTACCTGCAGGCGCGGACGGCCGGCGAAATTGCCACGCTCAACCAGGCCTTCGTCGTCACCGCGGGCACGCCGCTGCTGCTCTCCTCCGGACCCGGTTCGGTCGAGCAGCAGGGCGCGGCCACGTTCACGGTTCTTAGCCAGGCAACTCACTGGCTGACCAATGCTCCGACGGTGAGCACGGTGAGCTACGGCGCCGGCATCACCGTCACGAACGTCAATGTCACCAGCGACACGTCGATGACTGTCTCGGCGGCGGTCTCTGCGACTACGCCGGTCGGCTATCGCAATCTCACGGTCACCACGGGAACGCAGAGCCTCGCGATCGCTAACGCGGTGTACGTGGCGCCCGGGCCCGCAGTGGTCAACAGCGTCTCGCCGTCCACGGGCGGGCAGTCGCAGACGCTGAACGTCACCATTCAGGGCATCAACACGAACTGGGTGCAGGGCGTGACGACGCTCTCGTTCCCTGACGTCCAGATCAACAGCTTAACCATCAACAGCCCCACCAGCGCGACGGCGAACATCACGGTTTCGCAGTACGCGCCGGCCGGGCTGGTGAACGTAACCATGACCACGCTGGGCGAAGTGGCCACCAAGACCAACGCCTTCCAGATCACGCAGACCGAGCCGGAGATGCTGTACATCGGCGCTCCCAGCGCGACGCAGGGCCAGACCACAACGGTCACCATCACTGCGCTCAACACCACGTTCGGCCCCACAACAACAGCCACGTTCGGAACCGGCGTCACCGTCAACTCGGTGAACCCGACAAGCGCCACGCAACTGCAGGTCAACCTGACGGTGCAGCCGACGGCAACGCTCGGTTATCGCACAGTCACCGTAACGACCGGAACGCAGGTGGTCTCCAGTCCGAGCATGTTCTCGGTCACGGCAGGGCCGGCAGCCATTCTCAGCCTGAGCCCGGCCAGCGGCGGACAGGGCACGTCCCTGAGCGTCAACATCACCGGCAGCCAGACGAACTTCGCCGGCGGCGTGAGCACGGCCGCATTTAGCGGCGGCATCCAGGTCACCAGCTTCACCGTCACCGACGCGACCCACGCGACGGCCAGCATCACCATTCCCAACACGACGGCCGATGGCTCGTACAACGTGACCGTCACCACGGGTGGCGAGGTCGCGACCATCCTCGGCGGCTTCAGCGTCACCACCGGCAGCGCGAAGATTTCCTCGGTCAGTCCGCCGACGGGCGATCAGGGATCCACCGAGAATGTGACCATCACCGGCCAGTTCACGAACTTTGTGAACGGGACCAGTGTGGCCAGCTTCGGCTCCGGCATCACGGTCCACACCACCACGGTCTCCAGCGCGACCTCGGCCGTGGCCAACATCACCATTCAGTCGACGGCCACCATCGGCTCGCGCACGGTGACCGTGAAGACCAACTCCGAAACGGCGTCGATCACCGGCGGCTTCAGCGTGCTCGCCGGCGTGCCGGCCATTTCCTCCGCCGCGCCTGGCAGCGCCGCGGCCGGTTCATCGGCCAACGTCGTCATCAACGGGGCCTTCACCAGCTTCCAGCAGAACGTCACGACGGTCAGCTTCGGCTCCGGCATCAACGTCACCGCGGTGACGGTTGCCAGCGCGACGCAGCTTACGGCCAGCATCACCGTCAACGACAACGCGACGGTGGGCAGCCGCGACATTACAGTCACGACCAACAGCCAGCAGGAGACGCTGAGCAATGGCTTCAGCGTGACACCGGGCACTCCCGTCATCACCGAGATCAACCCCAACTACGGCAACCCGGGCCAGACCCTCTCCGTGAACATCTACGGCCAGTACACGAACTGGGTGAATGGCACCACGGTCGCCAACTTCGGCACCAATGTCACCGTCAACTCCACCACCGTCAGCAGCCCCACGCAGCTCGCGGCGAATATCACCATCAACGCGGCGGCTCCAGTTGGCCCCGTCGACGTCACCACGACGACGAGCTCCGAAGTGGAGTCCGTTGCCGGCGGCTTCACCATCCAGGCGGCGACCATCCCGGCGCCTTCGGTCCTTTCGCTGAGCCCAGGCCCCAACGTGGGCGGATTGCCGCTGAATACGAACTTCACGGCGGTCTTCAGCCAGCCGATGAACCGGACGGACATCACCACCAGCACCGTGCTGCTGTACCTGACCAGCAACCAGGGCCAGGGCAACATCCCGGTCGCGGGGACGGTAACCGTGGATGCCACCGGACGTGTGGTTAGCTTCACGCCCAATGGTCTGCTGGCTCCCAACTCCACATACCTGTTCGAACTGACCAACGGCATCTACGACGCCACCGGCAATCGGTTCGGTGGACAGTCGTGGTACCTCTACACCGGGTCTTCGAGCTACACAACTCCGCCCACAGTGATTGAGACCAATCCACCGGCCGCGAGCACCGTCGGCACCAACGTTCTCCCCGCGGTCCAGTTCAGTGCGGATATGAACCAGTCCACGTCGGCCGGTCTGGTGGTCAGCACGGGCGGCAACCCCGTAACCGGCACCTATAGCTGGAACAGCGGAGCGAATTGCTGCTGGGGACCTGGAACGATCCTGACGTTTACCCCGTCGGCCCCGCTCGCCGCCGGCAGCACCTACACCGTGAGCTACGCCTCTCCGCTCACGGATACGGCCGGCAATGCGGTCTCCGGCGGCTCGTTCACCTTCAAGACGGGCAGCGGTCCGGATACGGCCCAGAACTACACCAGCACCACGATCAACGGGCAGAGCAATGTCGGCACCAATATTGTGCCGGCGGTGCAGTACACGAAACCCGTCAACCTGATCGACATCAACAACAGCACGCTGCTGCTCTACGACAACGACACCAACAAATACATCCAGGGCGCCGTGAGCGTTGCGCCCAACGGCCTGAGCGCGACCTTCACGCCGGAAATCCCGCTCCTGCCAAACACGACGTATCACTTCCACCAGGCGTGGGGCTACTACGATGCGGACGCCAACTACCTGAACGGCATCGACGCCTACTTCACCACCGGCGCCGGGGCCGATACCACGCCGCCCACGGTCACCTCCGTCTCACCGGCCAATGCCGCGACGGGTGCGCCGCTCAACGCGGAGGTTGTCGTGCGCTTCAGCTCGCCGATCAACCCCAACAACCAGAACGTGATCACGGTGACGCCGTCTGGCGGCTCGGCCATCAACGGCAGCGCTTCGGTCGCCAGCGACAATGTCACGCTCACCTTTGTCCCGACCGATGGCCTGCTGCCCAGCACGACGTACACCGTGTCGGTCAGCGGCTTTACCGACCTCATCGGCAACACCGGCACGGCATTCACCAGCGAATTCCAGACGGGCACGTCGTATGCGCCCATCGTGCTCTCCACCGGCCTGAGTGCCTCCGGTCAGCTCATCACGACCAACAACACGAACGACGCGCACTGGACTTACATCGCTACTTCCAGCCTGCCCACGTCGCCCTACTACCAGTTCTCGGCATCCGGCACACCCGCGCCGCTGCAGACTGTCGGCTCCGGCGACACCGGCTTCTACAGCAACTGGCCAGCGAACGGGCCACTCTCTGACTGGATCAACATCAACCCGAACAGCACGACCGGGAATACGATGGGCGTCTACTCCACGACCTTCAATATTCCAGGCAGCGTGCCTTCCAACCTTTGCCTCGTCGGGTCAGTGGGGATCGACGATAACGGCGAGCTCGGCCTGAACGGCACGGCCATCACCGGCAATATCAACGCCATCTACAGCATGACTGGGCTGAACATCCCCATTTCCAGTTACCTGGTGTCGGGCACAAATACCCTGGCTCTGGGCTGGGGCTCAACCGACAACAACGATGAGGCGTTCCGGCTGCAGGCGGTCATCCAGAGCTGCGGCGCGAGCGATACGCCGGGTCAGCTCTCCCTGACCAGCAGCACGCCGGCCAACAACGCGACCAACGTGGCAACCAGCACCGCGTCGATTTCGCTCACCTTCAACAACCCGATCGATCCGCTCACCGTCAACGCCAACACGCTGCCGGTGATGGTGAACTGGAACAGCAATCAGCAGATTGGCGGCACGTACTCCGTCAGCGGGAACACCGTTACGTTCACGCCCGACAGCCCGTTCCCGCCGGCAACGAATATTTGGGTCGGCGCCTGCAACGGACCGCTCGATCTCTCCGGCGATTCGGCCGGCAGCTGCTACACGCAGCTCACCAACTTCACCACCGGCATCACGTCCACGCCTGCCGGAACGCCGTTCCAGGTGATGGCATTCACGCCCGCCAACAACGCCAGTGGCGTCGGCCTGAACTCGGCGGTCATGGCGACCTTCAATCGGTCCTATAGTCCGGGAACAATCAATCCGAGCAGCGCCGGCAGCGACTTTGCGCTGTTCCAGGGTGACAACCAGAGCCCGTGGTGCACCAGCTACAGCCGTTCGCAGGACAACACCAGCTTGTCGTTCAACTGCGGCACGCTGCCCAACAGCTCGACCATGACGGCTGAACTGAACAGCAATCTGAAGGACTGGGCCGGCGATCCGCTGACCAACTTCAGCAGCCAGTTCACGACCAATACGTACGACTCGCCCAGCGATGGATCGATCATCACGTCCCGGCCGGGCAACGCCAGCAGCGGTGTTTCGCCCAACCAGCCGCTGGTCCTCTTCTCCAACCTGCCCATTAACTCCTCGACGGCCAACAGCGGCCTGCAGGTGGCTGAGAACAACACCCTGATCACGGGAACCGTCCAGGTGGTCGACGGGGGTTACACCATGGTCTTCACGCCCAGCTCCAGCTTCACGCCGGGCGCGCTCATCCAGTGGTGGACTACCGGCACGCTCTTCGACGCCACCTACAACAATCCCATCAACGGAGCGTCGGGCTATTTCTACGTTGCCGGCTCGACAGCCTCGCTCACGCCCACGGTGCAGGTAACTTCGCCGCCAGCCGACAACAGCGGTGTGGCGGAGAACACCATCTTCGACGTTCAGTTCAATACCCCGCTGAATCCGAGCACGGTGAGCAGCTCCACCATCTATCTCTACGACAACAGCAGCGGACTGACTCTGGCGGCCACTTACACCATGCCGCAGCCCAACGAGGTGCGTATGGTGCCCAGCGCCAGCCTCAGCCCGAATGACTATATCTACGTCAAAATCAACTCCGGCCTGCAGAGCACGACCAGCGAGCCGGCCGCGGCCTATAGCTGGTACGAGTACACCGGCACCACGTCCGACACCACCACGCCCACGGTGACCAGCGCTGTTCCGTACAACGGCGCGACCAACGTGGCCGTGAACGACACGCCGGGTGTGATCTTCAGCAAGCCCATCGATCCGGTCTCCGTCAACAGCACCACGTTCCAGGTGCTGAACGGGTCCACGGCGCTCACCGGCTACTTCTGGTTCAACAGCACCGACACACGCGTGGAGTTTGTCCCCTACGCGCCGCTGCCGGCGGGCACGCCGCTGACCATGAAGATCAACGGCGTCCTCGACCTGGTCGGGCACTCCGTGACCTACAACTCCAGCTTCACCACGGGAACGGGTCCCGACTTCACGGCTCCCACCATCTTGTGGACCAGCGTGGCTTCGAACGGCACCATTCCCATCAACGGCTCCGTCACGGTTCAGTTCAGCGAATCGATGGATGTAACCACCTTCAGCGCCACCAGTAACTTCTATCTGCGCGACGCGACGCTGAACACCATCATTCCGGCAACCCTCAGCTGGAGTTCCGACCAGTCCGTGGGCTACCTTGTGCCGTCGTCTCCGCTGGCTGCGGGACGCCAGTACTACTTCGCTGTGAATGGCGGGACCGATCTCGCCGGTAACGCGGTCAGCGGCATCGGCTTCTACCTCTACGCTGAGTTCACCAGTGCGACCGCCGCTCCCACGGTCGTCGCCTTCAATCCCATCGACGGTACGAGCGGTCTCGGCACCAACACCATCGTTGAAGCCGAGTTCTCCGCGCCCATCGATCCCAACACCGTTTCCGGCGTCACGCTCAAGAACGGCGGATCGACGGTACCCACCACGCCGGTGCTGGGCTCCGGCAACACGGTGCTGCAACTGGTGCCGGCTACGCCGCTGGCTCCGGGAACCCCTTACACGATGACCGTTGCTGGGGTGAAGGATCCTGCCGGAAACGTCGTCGCGACGATTAGCAACAGCTTCACCACGGGCGGCACTTACGACAGCAACGGGCCATCCGTGGTCAGTTACGATCCGCCGAACTACGGATCGGTCGGCACCAACGTCATTCCGAAGCTGATCTTCAACAAACCGCTGAACCCCCTCACGGTGTCGAACAGCACCTTCCGCATGTACCTCAACGACACCGGCCAGTGGATTCCGCTCACCGTCACCCCGTCCGCTAACGGGCTGGAAGTGACGCTGACGCCGCAGGTCCCGCTGCTGCCGGGCACCGAATACCACTACCAGGCCTGCTGCGGATATCAGGACATGGACGGGAATAACGGGAACGGGGCCGACCTGTACTTCTACACCAGCAGCGGAGCTGTCTCCGCCGGACCGACGGTGGCCGCGGTGAGCCCGGTCAATGGCGCAACCGGCATTCCGCTCAACGCGGATGTTCTGGTTTCGACCAGCGAGCCCATCGACGTTACCAGCTGGAATCAGAACTCGGTGCAGCTGCTCAACGGCAGCACGCCGGTGCCTGGATTCCTGACCCAGAACAGCAGCCAGATGTTCACCTTTGTGCCGACGGCGGGAACTTCGTCACCGGCCGGAACATTCCTCGGATGCTTTGCCGATAACGGCAACCGCGTCCTGGGATTCAACGCGTACAACAACAACTTCAACACCGTCGAAGGGTGCGTCGCCGCCTGCGGTTCGGGAGGCTATCGCTACGCAGGCGTGCAGAGCGGAAGCCAGTGCTTCTGCGGCAGCGGGAATTACAGCACTTACGGAACCAGCAGCGCCTGCACCAATACATGCACCGGCAACTCCGGAGAGACCTGCGGCGGCAACTATGCCAATGATGTCTATACGGCTCAGGCGGAGGCTACCCCTGCGAACCTGGCGCCGAGCACTGCCTACACGGTCAGTGTTTCCGGCCTGAAGGACGACAGCGGATATGTGATGACGCCCTTCACCAGCAGCTTTACCACCGGAACCGCGGCATCCGCGCCGGGGCTGTCGCTGGTGAGCACGAACATTCCTTACAACGCAACCAACGTTTCACCCACCACGTCCCTGGTGCTCACGTTTAGCCAGATCCTCGATCCGGCCACGGTGAACTCCAGCACGCTGGAGGTGATGAATACCTGGAACAGCAATGAAGGAATCGCCGGAACCTACACGGTGAATGGCGACCAGGTGACCTTTGTTCCGCTCACCCCGTTCCCGGCCGGGGCCAACATCACGGTCGGCGAGTGCGGCGGCCCAGAGGATGCGCTGGGCGAGCTGTTCTACGTCGGCGCCTGCTGGCAGCAGGAACTGATGGACTTCACCGTGAGCACCGGATCGCCGGATACTACGGCGCCCACGGTGGTTTCAGTGAGCCCGACTGCCGGCGCAACGAATGTGCCCCACGACATCTCCGTGTCGGTTACCTTCAGCAAGTCGATGAACCCGGGATCCGGCGGCGGCAACAACACCGAGTTGTTCGCCGGCCAGGATCCGCAGGACATCGGCAGCGTGAACTGGTCCACCGACCACACCACGATGACCTTCAACGTGGGCGCCCTCTATAACGGCACCACCTACACCATTGTTCTGCCCGCAGGCGGGCTGAAGGATATGTCGGGGAATGCGCTGGCCAACACCTTCACCAGCACCTTCACCACCGATGTGAATCCGGCAACCGGCAACGGCAGCGTGATCAGCACCAGCCCCGGCAATAATGCCAGCGGCGTCCCCACCAACTCCCTGGTGACGCTCTACCTCAACCGCCAGGCCGACGCAACGACCGTGCCCGGCAACCTCACTGTGACCGTCAATGGAGCGGTATGGGCCGGAAACGCGGCAGCCGCTGCCGGCGGTTACGAAATCCAGTTCACGCCCACCACGGCCTTCCCGGCGGGTGCGGTGGTGCAATGGTTCTTCTCCAACGTGTACGACGTCTACGGAGATGTCTTCAACGGCACCAGCGGCACGTTCTACATCGCGCCCACGGTGAACACCTCGACCGAGCAGCCGCAGATCATCGCGGTGAGCCCGGCCTACAACGCCGGCAATGTGCCTTTGAACGCCTATGTCGATCTGGAGTACAACGTGCCCGTCGCAGCTTCGTCGATCGCCGGGAACGTCTACTTCACCAACAGCCTGGCGGTGACGATCAGTCAGCCGGCGCCGAACATCGTGCGCCTCACGCCGACATCGGCGCTCGCGGCCTCCACCACCTACGCGGTTTGCGCCAACAGCAGCGTGATGGGCACGAACAGCGTGGCGGCGCTGAGCGATTGCTACGCCACCTACTTCACCACCGGCACGGCAACCGATTCCACCTCCGGCACGATCACCGTCGGGCCGCCAAACAGCTCCTTGAATGTGGGCACCAACGCCTACATTCGGTTCCTGTTCTCGAAACCGGTGGATCCGACGTCCTTCCCGTCGGCGACCATCAACATCAAGACCGGCAGCACTGCCATTCCGGGAACCTGGACCTACAACTACACCAACAGCGCGATTGTGGGCGCGAACTTCTTCCCGACGAATCCTCTGCCTCCGTCCAAAGCCATTACCGTGGCCGTGAGCGGACTGAAGGATTATGTTGGGGACACCTTCGCCTCCATCAGCAAAGCGTTCACAACCGGACCAACGCCGGATATCTCGAATGCCAGCGTGAACTACGACTTCAGCTACGGGCAAACGGGCATCTCCACCAACGCCACCTTCACCTGCCGGTATACGGAGCCGATGGATCCGAGCAGCATCACGCCGTCGGGCACCTTCGTCTACAGTTACTCAGCCAACGCGCAGATACCCTTCACCTACACCTTCTCTCCGGACATGATGTCGGTCACCATGACACCGACATCGGCTCTGGCCGCGAACTCGGAATTCAACTACACCTGCAACAGCGCCATCGATCTGACCGGCAACGCGCAGACCAATGGCGGCACTGACGTCTTCTACACCGGCAGCGGTCCGGTGTCAGGCGGCCCAACGCTGCTGCAGGCTAACCCGCCCAACAATACGAGCGGCCTGGCGCTGAATACCAGCACCGGTCCGTGGGGGAGCACCAGCCTCGGCCTGCTCTTCAACGAAGCCATTGCGCCCAACTCGCTTGGAAATCTCACTCTCAGCACTACCGCGGGGACGGTGCCGATCAACGCCTTCCTCGAGGATGGCAACTCCATCGTCGTGGTCCAGCTGGGCGAGGCGCTGCAGCCGGGCGTCACCTACACCTACAACGTCACCGGCCTTACCGATCTCAATGGCAACGCGATCACGCCGGTGACCTCAACCTTCACCACCGGCAACACGGTCAACTGGACGCAGCCCACGGTGACCTCCGCCCTGCCGGCGAACGGCGCAACCGGCGTGGTCGACAGCGGAGCTACCATCTCGGTGACCTTCAGCGAACCCTTGGATCCCGTGCTGATCGATAGCAGCCACATCTATCTGCGCACCCACAATACGTCGACGACGGTGCCCACCACGTTCACCATCTCGTCCGACTACAAGACCATCACCCTCACGCCGACCGCATCCCTGACGGCTGCCACCATCTACGACCTGGTCACCTCCAGTCCCAACTGGTATATGACCGATTACAACGGCAACGCCTACACCAGCACGGGAGTGATCTCGACCTTTACCACGCAATGACCCACGAGCGCCATGCGGCGGCCGCTGAATCCATCCAGCGGTCGCTGCATAACGCACCAGCCCGCAAATTGTCAGCTCTTTTTCGCCGCGAGTTGCGATTCGCGCGTTTCTTCTTCAAGAAGCCAGCGCCGCAGCTGGAGAATTTCGTTCGCGCGGGCGATGCCCACGGGCTTGCGGGGCCCCCCCGGCTCGACCACCACCACATTCTCGGTGTTCTTGAGCATCATGTCGCGGTGCACCTGGTCCACAGATTCCCCGAGATAGGCGAGGACATAGTCGCGCCGCGCCAGCTCACGCATCCTGAAGTGGTGATCGGGCGTCTCGGTCCTCAGCAGATCGTGCGGTTCCACAATGCCGATCAATGCGCCGGCGGCATCGACCACAGGAAAGAGCGATCCGTCTCCGGGCACGAACGTCTCGAGCACGGTGCGCACTTCGTCGTTTGCCTGAAAGACATTGAACTGCTTGCGCATGACCTGATCGATGCGCGCACGCATCAGCACCGGGACTGAGTAATCCTGCAGCACGATGAGGCCGCGTTTGACCAGCTTGATGGTCATAATCGAATCGCGGCTGAACAGGCGCACAAAGCCGTCCGACACCATGACGCATACGATCAGCGGCAGCAGCGCGTTGGGGTTGTGGCTTAGCTCGAAGAGGAAGACGATGCTGGTGAACGGTGCGCGCGCGATGCCGCCAAACACCGCAGCCATCGCGACCAGCGCGTAGAACGCGGGATCGCTCACCATGTGCGGCAGCAAATGCTGCATGCCGATCGCAAACGCCGCGCCGAGCCCCCCGCCCACCACCAGCGACGGCGCAAACACGCCGCCCGTCGTACCCGAGCCCAGCGAGATGACCAGCGCCCAGAACTTCGCCACGGAAATCCCGACCAGATGCCCCGTTGTGAGCCGGTCGTTGAGCATGTCGCGAATGGTGTCGTAGCTGGTTCCCAGCACCTGCGGATAGAAGTAGCCCAGGATGCCAAGGATCAGAGCCCCGATCACCGGCGAACCGATGGCCGCGTATTTCCACTTCCAATCGTCGAAGAAGCCCTCGAGCCATCCCAGCACGCGAATCATGATCACGCCGACAATGCCCATCAGCACTCCCAGGATCGCGAAAAGCCACAGCTCCTGCATGCCGGTCAGCTTGAAAGCGGGCGTTGGAAACAGCGGCTTCCAGCCGGCAAAATGGATGCGCACCCCGGTCGCGACCGCGGAAGCCAGCGCCACGGGAATAAACGACCGCGCGCGTAGTTCGAACAGCAGCAGTTCTACTGCAACCAAAACGCCCGCGAGCGGAGCGGTGAAGGTCGCCGCCATGCCAGCCGCCGCCCCCGCCGCCAGCAGCACGCGCCGGTAGTACGGCGTCAGGCCAATCGCCTGCCCGAACAGCGATCCAATCGCCGCGCCGGTCTGGATAATCGGCCCTTCCGCCCCGAACGGACCGCCGGTGCCGATGGCAAAGGCCGTCGCCAGGGGCTTCAGAATCGCCACCCGCAGCCGCATCCGGCTGTGACCGAACAGCACCGACTCCATGGCCTCGGGAATGCCATGACCCTTCAGCGTCGGCTCCCACAGGTAGATCATGATGCCGACCAGCAGGCCGCCGAGCGGCGGAATCAGAATCACCCAAAGTCCCAGGTGGTTGTTGGCGGGGTTGGTGATCGCGAAGGAGAATCGCCCGCAGAAAAAGATGTTCGTGAAGAGATAGATCAGTTCCAGCAGCCCCTGCGCGACCAGGCCGCCCACCAGCCCGACCAGCAGCGCATAGCCGCAGATCCGGATCACCTCCGGCTCGAGCGCTACGCCAAACTGCCCCTTCTTGTGGGATTGCCCTTCCGGCAGAGTCGCAGCTTCGGGAATCGGAAACTCAGCCATCGTGAACCTCCGTGCTCATCCAGCGCGTAGTCCGCCACCGGCGGCTTCATGCAACCACGGGCTTCTCCACCTGCATGTCCGCGGTCGTGTCGCGCCGCGTCTTCAGCGCGTGCAGGATGTCCGTCTTCGTTACGATCCCCTGCATCTGGCCATCACCGGATACGACCAGCAGCATCGGGTGCCGGTGTTCCCCGAGCAGCAGGCGCAGCGCTTCCGTCACGTCGCAGTCAGGCTGCACGCGAGCTACGCGCGCATCCATCAGGTCCTGAATCCTGGTCGTCTTCCATTTTTCCGGCGGAACGTGCAGGACCGTCCATAACGTGACGGCGCCCAGTAATCTGTGCCCGTCGAAGACAGGGAAGGCGTCGTGATGCGTGTGCGGCGATAACGTGTGGACAAATTCCGCCACCGTCATCGATCCCTGCGCCGCGATCATCTGCGTCTGCATCACCGCGTGCACCGGCGTGAGGGTCAGCTCCTGTAACTTCACGCCCTCATGCAGCCGCTGATCGCCCGAGGCCGACGCATCGCCCGAAACCGCATAGGCCACGGCCGCTCCGATGAGCGCGGGAATAATGAACGCGTGGGCGCCCGTCGCCTCCGCGACAAAGACCGCCGCAGCCAGAGGAGTCTTATAGCCGGCAGAGATGAATGCGGCCATACCCACGGCGGCGTAAAGCCCGACGTTGGGAGTGTGCACCAGCGACTGCGCGAACGCCGTGCCCAGCGCGCCGCCGGTAAGGAAAAGGGGCACGAACATTGCGCTCACGCCGCCGGCGCCCAGCGAACAGATCGTCGCTCCCAGCTTGAGGCCGCTGAACGCGAGCAGCTGCGGAGTCCCGTGATGCCCCTGCAGGACCATCCCTACCGCTTCATAGTTGGGGCCGAGCGGAACCAGATTGCCCGGGTAGATGGCGAGAAACAGCAGCCCGCACAGCGCGGTTCCCAGGCCGCCGACTGCCATTTTGAACCAGTGCGGCGCCGACCACCGCACAAAGAAGGCGCGCACCCGGCGAAAGGTGACAACGAAGACCATCGCGATGAGGCCGATCATGAGGCCCAGCAGCGCGCTCCAGTAAAGATCGTGTCGACCGAACGATCGCGCTCCCAGAAAATCGAAGAGCGGGGTGGCGCCGAGAAAGGAACTCAGCGTGATAAACGCAACCACCGAAGCAATGAGCGAGGGAACCAGCGCTTCGTGCGCGAGATCATCGCGATACGGCATTTCCAGCGCGAATACGATGCCGGTGAGCGGCGCGCGAAAGACGGCGGACATGCCCGCCGCTGCCCCGCAGATGAGCATGATGCGCCGGTCCCGATCGTCGAGCTGAAAGCCGCGCAGCTTCGCCCACAGCCAGGAGCCGATGGCGCCGCCACTGTAAATGCTGGGCCCCTCCAGCGCGGCGCTGCCGCCAAAGCCGACCGTCGTGATCGCCGCCAGCAGCTTGGGCAGGAAGGGGCGCATGTTGATGTCGCCCTGGTGCTCATGGTACGAGCGGATCACCTCTTCGGTTGAATGTTCGTCCGGATCGGGGGTCAGCATCTGCATGATGAGCCCAGTGCCCGCGAAGGCGGCGACCATGACGGGCACGATCTCCCACCGATGATGGAGGTAGGAAGCCAGCACAGCCGGCCAAAGCTTTTTCAGGATGATGATGGCGATCGCGGTGACCGTCAGGCCGGTCACCACGCCAATAATCGGCGCCACGATGAGCCACTTCTGCAGGTCGCGGGTGTACACCGCCGTCAGATCTTCGTGGACCAGCGGCAGATATTTGCGCAGCAGAGGATGGTGAAGCAGCCAGTCTCTTCTCTTTGCTCGTTTGCCCAGGTTCGGCGTCACGCGGATCGAGTCCTTTCGGAAGTGTTGACGATGCGGCGGGGATGCGCGGGTTCCTTTCCGCCTCCGCGGGAGCCCCGGGCCGCATCGATGCCGTCTGGCCTGTTCCTGTCCATAAAGAGCTGCAGGTTGCGCGCCTGCTCGTGGTGGATTTGCGACAGCCGCCCGAGGATCAGCGATCCGCGCGGCGTGAGGGAGACTACCACGACCCTGCGGTCCGCCGGGCTCTTCTTCGCGACGACCAGCCCGCTCTGTTCCGCGCGCTCGACGAGGCCCACCACGGAATGGAGCCGCCCCTGAAGAAATTCCGCCAGTTCTGAAATCGTCGCCGATCCGCGTCCGGTGAATCCGGCCACTCCCAGCATCAGCTGATGCTGCTGCGGCGTAATGCCGTAGGACCGCGCTGCGTTTTCGCTGAAGCGGAGAAATTTGCGGAGCGAATAACGAAAGGAGGCCAAGTCGGCGATCAGCCGATCGATCTCTGCCGCACTCGACCTTCTGTCGCGATCGCCAGTTCTGCCTGACTGTTTCTTCATGGGATCAATTTATCGCAATACGATGTATTTACATCACACTGCGATCTATGAGAGATTTGCCCGTCGATCGTTTCTGAGGATTCAGTCGCGCGGGGACGTGGGTAAGGCCGACAATAACCCGTCCCTCTCTCCCCGCGAGATCTGCAGTTTTTATTATATCGCAGTACGATCTTTTAGCGAAAAACGCATGAACGGAGACGGGTGCGCGTTATGTTGCAGATGGTTGGGATCAGGCATGCGGGAGCCGACCAACAGTTCGATGGCTGAGGTTGACGGAGGTTGGAATCGCTGAGCGGTGCAGGGAACCAGCCGCCGCCGGTGCCCGGCAGGCGACAGAGGATCCGTGCCGCGGCTGGGTTCTTCTCCCGGATCGGGAGTGAAAATGCGTTCCAGGAGCAAACGGCCGGCGGTGACGCGTCGCATCATGCAACTGGTAAGCGGATCCCTGGGAATAAGCGGTGAATCTTTCCGCATCCGTTCCAGGGTCTGCGATGTCAGAGTACGGTTGACACCTCACGGTAAACCGGCTTAGAAAGAAGTTGATGACCAGCAGGTGACGGAGTTCACCTTTAACCGCTGTCCTCCTCCTTCGAGCCGGACAGATGATGACTCCTGGCAGGGGATCCCCTGTTACGGAGCCGTGTCTGTGGCCGGGAATCCCAAAGACAATCTGGAACCTGGTTCATGATGCCCATGGCTTCGGTTCGTTCTCTTCTTCGGCTTCGCCCGCGGCGCGGATTTGTCCACACCCGGGCTTGGCCCGTTGCTCTTCTTTGGTTGTCTGCTATCGATGAAACCCGCTAGTCCCGCAAGCTGAAATGTCTGGAAGATTGATGCCCCAACGCGATGCAGACAATCCGCCGCCGCCATCGCCGCCTGGCTTGCGCGCGAGCCATCGCCTGCCCGGGGAGCTGAATGGCTCCCAGCAGAATCGTCTCCGCATCACTTGCCAGTACATTGACAAGCTCCTCTGCGATGTCGAGCACATTCTGCACCAGGCGACGTCGCAGTCGGCCTTCCCGCGCTATGTCATCGACGTCGCCCCCGCCCAGGTTCGGGTGATTGAGGATTACATTCGCCGCTTGCGCGGGCAGCTTCTGCGCGCTCTGGAGTGGCAGCATCTGAAGGCGAATTCGCCCGAGATACCTGCCACGCGGGCCGTCCTCACGAACCTCGCCTTCATCGACATCGCTGTCGAAGAGCTTCGTCCCGGCTATATGCGAGGTTCCAGCGAGGTCCCTCGAGATGCGGTGGATGAACTGAACGGAGTTGTCCACGAACTGCGCTTCCTGGTCGAGGGCATGGAGCGTTATCTGCGTCAGGAGCTCACGGCGAACCTGGAAACGCGCCTGCAGAAGCTGGGAGAGACAGGCTATGACGTTGCACTGCTCCGAATCATCGAGCAGATCATCACGAGGCAGGGGCTGGTGGAGTTCCGGCCACGGATCACCTCCCTTGCCGCCCGGATGGAAGACGACAATCTCGAAGTCGCGCTCTTTGGCCGCGTGAGCAGCGGAAAATCGTCGCTCCTGAATGCTCTGCTTGGAACGGATGTTCTGCCGGTCGGCGTCAATCCGATCACCGCCGTACCGACCAAACTGCGCTATGGGCCGGTCCTGCGAGCGGCAGTGACTTACGGCGATGGCCGCAGCGAAATCATCCCCGTCGACCAGCTGGCTGCGCTGGTCACCGAACAGGGAAACCCGGGCAATCTGCGCAACGTGGTCAGGGCGATGGCCGAGGTTCCATCACCGCGCCTGAAACAGGGCATCGTCCTGGTCGATACACCGGGGCTCGGTTCGCTTGCCAGAAAAGGCGCGGCGGAGACGCTGGCCTATCTGCCGGTTTGCGATCTTGCCCTGCTGCAGATCGATGCGGGGTCAACGCTGAACGAGGAGGACATTGGAACCCTGCGTTTGCTCTACGAGGCGGGGATTCCATCGCTCGTCCTGCTGAGCAAATCCGATTTGCTGGCGGAAGGCGACCTGCACAGCGCCATCTGTTACATCGAGGAGCAGCTGCTGCGCGAACTCGCGATTACGATCCATGTTCATGCGGTCAGCTCGGTGCCTGCGTCTTCCACCTTACTGGACCACTTTTTCGAGCGCGAGTTGCTGCCACGATTCGAAGAGGCCCAGATTCTGCGCGAGGCCTCGGTTGCCAGAAAAATTGGTGCTCTGCGGGGCTCGGTCATTGCCGCCCTGGAAACAATCATTGATCAGGAGGGCCGCGCCAACTCCCACACTGTGCCTCCCGACGTGGAAAAACGGCTGCGCCTGATCACCGGAGAGATCGGCGAGCTGGGTATAGCTCTCGATCACGCGTTTCTCGCCTATGGAGAGTCGCCGGATGCCGTGGTGGACGTGGTCGCCGGCCAAGCCATGACCTGGATTCATTCTCATCCAGGCCAGACCATGGCCGCACTCCAGCTCTCAGAATGGATTCACGATACGGTGCAGGCTTTCCTCAACCAGCAGCTGGGCAACCTGCGCGCAGCCATGGAGAGCGCCGTGAGTACGCTGCAGCAAACCGCGGCCGATTTGCATAGCAGCGAAACACCCTCCTCAGAGGATTTCGAAAACCTGCTGCGTGACGTGCCGCGTTTTGAACTGGCAGCCCTCCCTGGAGAAATGCGCCCAGGGCGCTGGAAATGGATGGGAGATCGTGTCCTCAGGTCTGCCATGGCAAACAGCCTCCGGCGCAGCGTTGGACCCGCGCTCCGCAGTGAGCTCCACCTGTACGGTCATGCCCTCCGGCAATGGAGGGCGCAGACGATCCGCAGGGCTGTCGCTTTCGTGAATTCTTATGCCGATGCGTACCGAGCGCAAATTCACCGCATGCAGGGATTCGGAGAGGGAGACAAGGATATAGGGAGGCTGGAGGAAGAATTGCGGCTGCTCAGAGAGTGGAACCCGGAGAAAAAATCCGGTGCGGCCATCAAACGGGCCTAATTCATTCAGGAGGGAGGATTTTGCAGCAATACTTCTTCATTGCGCTGGGCGGCTCGAGCGGATTGACTGCTCGCCATTGGGCAGGCTCAGCCATTTCCGGCACTGGAGGTTCTCGCCATGTCAACCGTTCAGGCGCTGGCTTGCCGATTTGTTCCTGCCTCTTGTCGGTGGCCGCGGGCTGATCACAAGGGAGGCCAGGGAATTTCTGCACCATCTGCTGGAGGTGAATAGTTCGCGCGTTCAAAATGATGTCCTCAATCGCATTCAGGAGAGCCGGGGGCGGCTGGAGGTCGAAATTCGCAAGCTGCTGCACGAAATCAGCCGCATAGCGGACAAGGCGCTCGGTCGGGCACGGAAGACCAAAGAGGAAGGCGCTCCCGCCGTACAGTCGGCACTGGAGCGCCTCAGCCATTCGGAACGAGAGATTGCAGCGCTCATCTGACCGGCAAAGGAACAAGATGAACCTCGATTCCTGCGAACGGCCCATCGGCGACCACGCTCCGGAGCTTCCACCCGCTGTCGTCGAAATTCTCCTCGACAGTGGCAACCAGTGCGAGTACCACCGAAAATTCGCCGTCCTGAGAACCGGGAGCTTCGCCTTTCTGCGAACGGCCCATCGCAGATGCGCCTCCATCTCGATTTCTCCAAAGCGCGCTGCCATTTTCGAGTAAGGGATGTCGGGTTACTGCCGATTTCTGCTGATGACCGCATGGATTTGCCTGAATCGGCATTGCTCATCCGGAACTACCCTCGAAATTTGGGCGTAAAATCACTCTGCGCGAGGAAATCGATGGCAACCAGAAAGCTAAGAATCCTCGGAAAGCCGAAGCCGCCGCAAACCGGGAAGTTTTCATCGAAAGCGGTGAAAGAGCCGGTTGCGCAGCCGAACCCGAAACCTGCGAAGAAGTCGTAAGCCCGGTGCTCACAGGGCGCTTTTGCGGGGAAGCGCGCGACGGTGGAGAGATCGCGTGTGCCCGGATCAAGCGCGACGATCGCTCAGCCTGGTCTCGGCCTTCCATTGCGCCAACCGAGAATACTTCCCGGCACGGATGCTGCCGGATCATGATGACGCGGGCTTCCGTTCCGGCCTCCATCTTTCGGCCGATCACCCACGGGTGTGATCACGCGCACATACAGGTGTTGGGCTCTTTCTCCTGAATAGTCAGCAGTCCATCAAAGCTGCACGCTTCGGTCCGGAGTCCTGCGGCCGGGCTCAGAGGGAAGGCGCCAATGCGCAGATTGAAAGATGCGGGGCATCTCTTCCGCCTCGCGGGTTTATTCGCCACAGGAACGCTGCTGTTTTTCGTGATCCGCGGCTTCGTCGTTCCCCATAGCTTTGGGGAATACGGGCATTACAGGGGTGCGGCGGTTGCCGAGATCGCGGCCCATCCGATCCGGTTTGCGGGGCAGGGAACCTGCGAGACCTGCCACAGCGACGTGGCCCAGACTAAAAGCGCCGGCAAGCATGCGCAGGTGCACTGCGAAGCGTGCCACGGTCCCCTGGCGAAACATGCCGACGATCCAACGATCGATCCGGGCAAACCCGACACGGCGGTGCTGTGTGTACGGTGCCACGCGGCGAGCGCGGCACGGCCAAAGGATTTTCCGCAGGTGGATGCGGAGCAGCATGCCGGTGGGGTACCGTGCCAGACCTGTCACCAGCCGCACAGTCCGGCGATCGGCGCAGGAGGAACGAAATGACCATCACACGACGTCAACTGCTGATCCTGCTGCCTGCCGCCGCGATGGCGTGGGAATCGTTGCTGGCCGGGACGCCGGAAGCTTCGCCCAACTACAAAATGACCGAGCACTGGTGGGGCATGCTGATCGACATCCCCAAGTGCATCGGCTGTGGGAACTGCGTCCGCGCCTGCCAGGCGGAGAACGATGTGCCCGACGGTTTCTTCCGCACGTGGGTGGAGCGCTATCACGTCGACGACTGGCATCTCGCCAATCCCGAGGTCATTTCGCCGGACGGCGGCAAAGAGGGTTTTCCGGTTGCGAAAGAGGACGAAGGCAAGTATTTCTTTGTGCCCAAGCTCTGCAACCACTGCGCGGATTCGCCGTGTACGCAGGTGTGTCCGGTGGGGGCGACGTTCGTCTCGCCGGACGGGGTCGTGCTGGTGGACCAGAAGTATTGCCTGGGCTGCGCCTATTGCGTGCAGGCGTGCCCGTATGGCTGCCGGTATATCCATCCGGAGAAGAAAGTCGCGGATAAGTGCACGCTCTGCTACCACCGGATTACCAAAGGGTTGACTACAGCCTGCTGCGAGGCTTGTCCGACAGGGGCGCGGCAGCTGGCAGATCTGAAAAACCCGAACGATCCGATACACGCGTTCCTGAAAACACACAGCGTGCAGGTGCTGAAGCCGCAGATGGCGACCGGCGCCAAGGTTTTCTACAACGCGCTGGACGGCTCGGTGCGATAAGGCGGGAGGGAGACGGAAAAGATGATGCCCGGCGTGGAAGGGTTCATGTATCCGAATGAGGCGTCGCTCTACTGGAGCGTGCTCATCGTTCTGTATCCATATATAACGGGGCTGGTGGCGGGCGCATTTATCCTGGCGTCGCTGGCCCGCATTTTCCGCGTCGAGGCGGTGAAGCCGACCTATCGACTGGCGCTGCTGACCGCGTTGGCGTTTCTCATCGTCGCGCCGCTGCCGCTCCAGCTGCATCTGGGCCATCCCGAGCGCTCGCTGGAAATGTACATGACGCCGCACCGGTCTTCGGCGATGGCCATGTTTGGGTTTGTTTACCTCTGGTACCTGATGGCGGTGCTGGTGGTGGAAATCTGGCTGGACTTCCGAGCGGACATCGTGGCGCTGTCGCAGTCGACGCGGGGATGGCGACGCTGGATGTACAGGGCCATGACCCTCGGGTCGGATAACGTGAGCCCACGCGCGCTGGAGATCGACGAGCGGGTGGGCTGGCTGGTGACGCTGATCGGCGTTCCTTCGGCGTTTCTGCTGCACGGCTATGTCGGGTTCATCTTCGGCTCGATC
>JBARMS010000157.1:0-29317 GCA_049802575.1 Acidobacteriaceae bacterium
GCGTATACGTCAAATTCAGCCGGTCGAACTCGATCTGCTGCGAAGGAAAAATCCCAAGTTGCTCGATGAACCACCGGTACAGCGGCTGATGATCCGCAAACTCCAGCGTGCACATCGAGTGCGTCACGTTCTCAATCGAGTCCGACTGTCCGTGTGCGTAGTCGTACATCGGGTAGATGCACCACGCATCGCCCGTTCGGTGATGCTCCGCATGCAGGATGCGGTACATGATCGGGTCGCGCAGATTGATATTCGGCGACGCCATATCGATCTTCGCCCGCAGGACGCGGCTCCCGTCCGGAAACTCGCCGGCCTTCATGCGCGTGAACAGGTCCAGGTTCTCCTCGACCGTGCGGTTGCGCCAGGGGCTGTCCCTGCCCGGTTCCGTCAGCGTCCCGCGATGCTGCCGAATCTCGTCTGCCGACAAGTCGTCCACATACGCCTTGGCCGCCCGGATCAGCTGAATCGCCCACTCATACAGCTGGCCGAAGTAATCCGACGCATAGCACAGCCGCTCCCAGTCAAATCCGAGCCAGCGGATGTCCTTCTGGATCGAATCGACGTACTCCTGCTCTTCCTTCTCGGGATTGGTGTCGTCGAAGCGCAGGTTCGTCCTGCCCTCGAACTCATCCGCCAGCCCGAAGTCCAGGCAGATGGCTTTGGCATGACCGATATGCAGGTAACCGTTTGGCTCGGGTGGAAACCGCGTCTGCACCACTGCATCGCCGTACTTCTTCATGCGCACATCCTCCGCGATCCTGTCGCGAAGAAAATTCGGTGTACTGGGGATCTCGGGCGTTTCCACAGTCGGGTGTGTATTGGCTGCCATTCTCCTATTCTTCCACGGCAAGTCGCTCTCTCCCCTGCCAGGGGCAAGAGCCGCGAACGGCCATCTCCCCGCATCATTGATTTTGCGCGTCACTTTGGTTTCAGCCGATTCGGTGTCGTGCTTCACAGAGCGCTGAACTGTGAATCATGCAGCTGGCAGTTGCTCCTAAACCTGCTCGTGAAGATTCCGTCGCAGGGTGAGCGAACCGTCCTGATGCAGCGTTTGGTGGCAGGCCCAGCGTACTGGGTACCGCATGCCCTTCACCTCGATCTCGGCGCGCAGCCGCAGGCCTTGCCATTGCGTCCCTCTCGGCAGCACGAACTGCGCTTGCCGCACCTTACCAGGCAGAGGATAGCCAGGGTCGAGACATCCGCTTCTCAGCACCGCGCCATTCTCGTCGGTCACGCTTACCCGCAGTGCGCCGGGAACGCCGGCAATGCCATCGTTGGTGAACCCGCAGATGATGCCCACATCACTGCCGTCGTCGTAGCTCCAGATCCACGACGGCCGCACGCGGTAGCCGATGCGCCGGCTGATGCGGTCGAAGGCTCGCGGATACGCCTGGTAATACGCCTGCAGCGTGGCGGGATTGATCCGGTGGAAATTCCAGAGCGACCAGTAGTTCGCGCCGACATCGATTACATGCGAGATCATGTTCTCGGCCGGAGAGATTCCTTCCTCGTGCTGCGCCGGATCGGGAGGTTTGCCGGGCAGCCCCTGTTCCAGCAGCGCTCCGATCCACGGCGGCCGGTTGCTGAGAGCCTCGATCTGCTCGTTTTCGATGAAGATGGTGTCGCTGCGAATCCAGTTGTTGCTGCGCACGCTGCGGTCGAGCACTTCGGAATTCCCGACGCGGCTGAAGTCGGGCTGCGTATTCGTGAGCAGGGGCGTTTTCGTGAAGTGCTCCAGCTGGACCTCGAGCATGCGCACCCAGGTGCGTTCGGCGGTTGGGTAGTCAGGAAATGGATTGTTGCTGAAGGGCCAGGTGTGGCCTTCGCCCCAGAATCCGTACATGAATGTGTCCATGAACTCGATGCTCTCGCTGCCGTTGAATTCAGCGGCGAGCAGACCGACGAGTTCGCGAAAGCAATCCTGAAAATACGGATCGTCGAAGCGGGGCTGGTAGCGCGCGTGCGGATTGCTGAGGTAGCGCTGGGCAGCGGCCTGATCCGCCGTGCTGGTCAGCACGAGATCGACCCTGGGCACGCGGTCGAGGACGAAATCGGGAAGCGCGGGTGCGTGCGTGTAGTCGGGAGCGCACATCTGGATGCGAAAGCCAAGCCGCTTGTTGTGCTGCCGGCCCAGATCGAGGGTGAGCTTGAAATAGTCCGGGAGCTCGAGGCGGCCGGGACGCGGCTGCACCTCTCTCCACGTGGGCCGCAGATACAACAGTTGGCCCAGCGGGAACTGCACGAGTTCCTCGATGGCTTTGGGGACGTTGGGGGACTGAATTTCCTCGGTTCCCTTATCGGCGGTGATGTAGGTGATGAGGCCTTTGCCGTAGTTCGGTACCGCGTCCTCCGACGGGGTGGTGGTCATGACCACGTCGTCGCCGGGAATCACCGCGTCGGGCGGATATTGGGGAAATGGACCCTGGTTGAGCCGGTCCTGCACGCGGGGACCGGATCCAAAATCGTATCTTCCCCAGTTGTGCGCCGGAACGAACGCGTTCGCTCGATGAGCGCCAAGGCCTGCGGTCGCGGCGACCGCGCTGCCCTTCAAAAAATCCCGCCGCCGCATGGAATCTGTCTCCTTCTTTCTCTGCGTCCACGCCCGCTAGACCAAAATCACTTCGATTTTCTGCTTGCGAAGCGCTTCCGCCGTCTCCTGAGGCAGATTCGAGTCCGTGATCACGCAATGAATTGCCGATGTGGGAGCAATACGCGAGAGGCTGCGCCTCTCGAATTTCGTCGAATCGCAGACGACCACCACGCGTCGTGAGGCTTTCACCATGGCGCGATTCACCCGCGACTCAAGGAAGTTCGGGGTGGTGATGCCGGTCTCCACGTCGAAGCCGTCGACGCCGAGGAAGAGGATGTCGGCGTGCATCTCTTCCAGCACATCTTCGGCGAGCGGCCCTACGACGGAGAAAGAATTCTTGCGCAACGTGCCGCCGATCAGAATCACCTCGAAGTTCGTGCTGGTGAGTTCGGCGGCGATGTTCACTGCGTTCGTGATCAGGGTGAGCTGAGAGAAGCGCTTCAGGGCGTGCCCCACCGCTGTCGTCGTCGTGCCTGAGTCGAGCATCACGCATTGTCCCTCCTGCACCATGCGCGCGGCTTCTTCGGCAATGCGGAGCTTCTCCCGGGAATGCTGCTTTTGCTTCTCTGAGAGCGAGGGATCGAAGAGCGCGCCGGACTGCAGCCGAAGGGCGCCGCCGTGCGTGCGCTGCACCAGTCCACGCGACTGCAGATGCTCCAGATCCTTGCGGATGGTGATCTGCGAAATTCCCAGGGTGCGGGACAACTCGCCCACGACTACCCGGCCCTGGTTCAGCACCAGGGAAAGAATATGGCGACGCCGCTCGTCGATCAGCATCTGGCTGTTTTCGTGTGGCTCCGCCTGCGTCGCTGGTGGTCTTCGCGCCATCATGGGACTGTTCACCGCGTTTTCATGACGCATCATAGCGGCTCCTTTCGGGATCCGCCATCAGGCCGGACGTCGAACCAGGCAACTGCGCCCCGGTCCAGTTCCGGCAGCGTAAAGGTGATCCCATTCGGGGAGGCCCGGCCTTCCACTGTCGTCTCGGTTCCCAGATACGGCAGCCAGTGCAGTTTTCTACCCAAAGAAGGTTGTGCCGTCACACGAATGCCGGTTTGCGCCGCCGGTGTTTCGTTCTGCCCCGCGACCAGTCCGGAAAAATTCGCGAGAAACAGACAGGTTCGTCCGGCAACTCGCGCCTCGTGCATCACCACGCTGGGAGCTGCTTCTACCTGCACTTCACTTTTCGTCTCGATGGCCCGGAGCATGCTGGGCTCGCTTCCCGGATTCGCCCCATAGAAATCCTTTTCCGCCGCGTGCAGATAACGCAGCTCCGGCTGATCGGGGAAACGTACTGCGGCCGTCAGATCTCTGAGCCTATCGTCGATCCTGCCCGTCAACACCGCGCGGCCTCCCTGCGCAGCAAACGCGCGCACGTCGCTCGCCTCGTCCTGGCTCACCACGCGAACATCGGGAAGCACCAGGACCTGGCCGTGAAAATCGCGCAGGGTGCGCGCCGTCACGATGCGGAACTGCACGTGATTCTGCAGCAGCATCAGCAGAACGCCGCGATAGGCATCGACGAACGGGGCGGGATAGTAGTTGCGCGTCGTATCGGAGAAGTAGACGCCCGTTTCCCCCATCGGTTGGCGTTCCGCGCCGAAGATGTCTTCGTGGGCGGCAATCCAGTGAAAGATCTGCTCGCGCGCCGGCATGTCGTTCGATCCGGACATCACGTGACCGCGCGCATCCCAGAAGTTCGCGCCGGCTGTCAGCTCCGAATTGGCCAGCGAAAGCATGGCCTCGCGTGGGGCCACGTTCTTCGCACCGTCCCAAGAATAGTTCAGGATCCATGTGGGCTTCGACTCGCCGGCAAAGGCGCGGAAGCTGCGCATTCCGATCTGATACATGAACCAGTCGAACGGCGAGCGCGACGCGGCGGTGTGGTCCTCGCTGTCGCCAAATTCATATTCATGCGCAACGGCATCCACAATCGGATAGAGCTGGTAGACATCCGCGCCCACGCGCGGCACGGCTTCCTCGATGCCCGGATAGATCTCCGGGATCAGCGCGATGTTCGGATTCACGGCCACTGCGTTGCGACGAATCTCAGCGAGGAAGCCATCGATCGTTTCGATGCGGAAATCGATCCACTTGCGAAAGCCTGGATCGTCGGGGTCGCCGAGTTTGATGTCCTTGCGCGCGTCGAGACCGGTGGACTTTTTGAAGGCGGCCACGGTGGCATCGTCGAAGCTGGCCCAGGTGTCCTCCCAGCCGGTGAAGTGCGTCATCCACTACGGAATGTCGACGTAGATTCCGTCGATGCCGGTGGCGGCAATCTGGCGCACGCGCTGCATGTAGATGGTCCGCCAGGGCTCTGCATAGGGACTGACCCACACGTCTTCTTCACCGGGGCGGATCCAAAATGCGGATTTCGCATCGAAAATCGCGGGCTCTCCGGTGATCTTGCGCTGCAGCCAGTCCGGATGGTCCTTAGCCAGCGTATGCGGACCGGCGGCGTTCAGCGAGATGCATTCCGTCCCCGCAATGTAGACGAAGGCCTTGTTCCCCGCCTGGTGCGCGGCCTGCGCAACGCGGTGGATCGCTTCCAGCTTCACCGTCGGGTTCTGGAAACTCTCATAGCGGCCGGGAATATCGTTGTCGACCTCGATGCCGTAGACACCGCTCGCTTCGGCCTGCTGGACGATCTGCTGCGCATTCGTGGGCGTCAGCGGATACGCGGCGATGCGAACTTTGCGCATCCACGCCCGCGCAGCCCCCGCATCCTGCTGCGCCAGGAGCGCCCCGCTGCACGCGAGAACCAAAGCCACGATCGAAGCTGTGCGACGCACAAACGAACCAGTCACGGAAAGCTCCTCAACCCGAGATTGCAAATAAGGCGGGGCCACCCGCGCCCCGCGCCGATTCAGAACTGGTAACGCACACCGAACTGCAGGTGTCGAGGAACGTAGCCGGCCGCCGTGGAACTGACGATGCCGAAGGTCGAGTCCTCATATCCGAAGTCCGGGAACGCAAAGCGCGGCGTGTTGGTGAAGTTAAAGAAGTCGACGTGCAATTCCAGCTGGCTCTCCCGCGGCAGCGTTTCACTCTTCATGAACGACACGTCGAAGTCCCGGATGCTGTCGCCGCGAATATTGGAGAAGTATCGTGGCGCATTGCCGGCCTGCTGATCGCCGGGATCCGCGAAGCACGATGTGTTCAGGTACGGCTGCTGCAAATAGGCGGCCCGATGGATGCTGATGCCG
Organism: Acidobacteriaceae bacterium; assembly: GCA_049802575.1. GTDB lineage: Bacteria > Acidobacteriota > Terriglobia > Terriglobales > Acidobacteriaceae > Palsa-343. Next base: position 5,797 of record JBARMS010000157.1, read on the forward strand.
GTGATTACCTGGGCGCAGGTCACATCCGGCCGCTGGTTGCCATCCGCAAGGCGCGGATTGCCCATGGTGATCGGCATGGGCGTGCCGGTCTGATAGGTAATCAGCGTCGACCCCTGCCAGCCCCCCACCACGTAGTCGACGAAGCGGTTCATGTTGGGAGCGATCAGCCGGCCGCGTCCGATGGGCGAGTTCGCGACCACCGCAGCTGCCAGCCGGTTGGTGGCATCATTGGCGCTGATTGACCACTCCGCTTTCAGATTGTCCAGTTCCTGCGGATTGCCGGTGTCGAGATAGCCGACAAACGCGTTGAAGCCGACCGACGAGTCGTCTTCCGCTTTCGCCCAGGTGTAGTTGCCTTCGAATGACAGGTACTGACTCTCACGCTTCTGGAATCGCACCTGCATCGAGTTGTACCAGGAATCTGCAGCCAGCTTCGGCAGTCCGGAGAAAACCCCGTCGTACTGCGGATATGGTCGCAACAGGTTCAGCAGCGGCAGCTGAGGATCCCCGTAGCGCGACTCCGGCTCGTTGAAAATGGCGGATGGCCCGCTGAAGAGCGGCTGGAAGGGATTGTCCACCAGCGCGCTCAGCTGATCGCTGGTGTACTGCTCGCGCACGCTCGACGGGATGAAGTTGCGATTGCTCGTGCTGCTGTAGCCGCCCCACGGCAAATGCGTGGAGCGGTTCGCAGAGTAGTCGATGCCGATGACGACCTTCCAGGGAAGTGCCTGCTGAATGCCCAGGTTCCACTGATAGATCTCCGCGTTGCGCGCGGGCTCCGGATCGAGGTTGTTGCTGTCTGCCAAACCCCAGTCGGACAGTTTGCCGTACTTCGTCCCCTGCGGCTGCTGGATTCCGCCCGGAAACGGATTCTCCAGCGTCGCAAAGCGTGTCTGGTAATTGTCTTTGGTGAAGAAGACCGAGGGGCTGGCCGCAAAGGCCGGCCCAGGATACTGATAGTTGGTGGCAACATTCAGCCCGTAGTAAATGCCCGCTCCGCCGCGGACTACCAGGTTCGGACTGACTTGCCACGCGAAGCTCAGCCGTGGCGCGACATTGTTGCGGTCCACAGGAATGGTGCGCATGCCGTTGCCGGCGAAGATGGTCGCCCCAGGCGGCGTATCGCTGGGCTGATACGCACTCAGCCCCGGCACCGGCTGGCCGCTGCTCACCGTAAAGTCGCTGAACTGTTCGTAGTTGTGCCGCTCCGAATAGGGAGTGCTCCACTCGTAGCGCACGCCGGCATTGAGCGTAAGCTTCGGTGTCGCATGCCAGCTGTCCTCCGCATAAAAGGCGGTCTCGCGCGACATTTCGGCGACCGCCGGCTGCACGTTGATGCCGCCGGTATCGCCGTAGCCGATGAGAACGTTTGCGAACGAATTGCCCTGCGTGCCGTTGGCCGTGTCGTAGGGCGTGGCCGAACTCACGGTCTGATCGAAGCTGAAGTAGCCAGTCGGATAATTCGGCTGAGCGAAATTGTTGTAGAAGATGCGCTGCTCGCCGCCGAACTTCATGTTGTGCTGCCCTTTCGTCCATGAAAAGTTCGACGAATAGTTCAGCAGCGTGTGCGCGAATCGTGTATCGACGCAGCACTGGCTGTAGAGCGGCGTAAACCGCGAATAGTCTCCGTAGTCGTTGGGCAGGATCGACGGCATGCGGGCGATGCCGTTCGCCGCGTCGAGGTAAGACGGGAATCCGATGCTGGCGGGATCCGGAGTATTAGAAAACGAAGGCTGCCAGACGCGGTCAATGCCAAATCGGCTCACCCACAGCGTATTGGCGGTCGGTGAGAAGGTATATTCCAGACCGTCGTTGTAAAAGGCGCCGCGATAGGCGGTTCCATCGTTGAAGATGTCGTCGGTAAAGACGCCGGGGGTAACGCCGTCGTTGTGCTGGTAGCTGTAGCGAGCGCTCAGCCGCGACCGCGCGCTGAAGTTCTGGTCGATCTTGATGTCGAACTGCTGGCTCTTCGATGTTGAAAGGATTTCGTCGCGAAAATTGTTGGTCCCGATGCCCGGATCACCCGCCGTGTTCGGCTCGGGATACAGTTTGAGAACCGCTTCCCCGACCGAATCCCACTCCGTCTGCGGAACCATGTTTCCCTTGTATGCCTGGCGGTTGCCGTTTGCATCCGTGGTAAACGGATCGAAAATCTTGTTGAGCACCAGGTTGCCGTTCGCGTCGTACGCCCTGGTCTTCGAGAAGTCGCCCTTGCGTTCCAGATCGGTGGGCACGGTGGCGACGATGTTCACAGGTTCCAGATCGCGCACGATGGATACATCGCCGAAGAAGAAGGTCTTGTCCTTATGGATCGGGCCGCCGATCGTGAAGCCTTCCTGATCCTGCTGGTGCCCCGGCACGGGCCCGGTATTGAAGAAGTCGCGTGCGTCGAAATTCGCGCGCTGCCCGTACCACCACGCAGTCCCGTGCAGCTGGTTCGTGCCCGATTTCATCACAGTGTTGACCACGGTGCCGCCGTTGTTCCCGTATTCGGCGGAGAAGCTGTTGTTCTCGACCTTGAACTCCTGCAGCGCTTCCACCGAGGGCTGGTAATAGACGTTGGTTGTGCCGCCCTCGCCCTGTTCCGGCGCGCTGAGCAGATCGCCGTCCAGGCGAATGTCGGCGGTCGCGTTGCGCTGCCCGTTCGAGACGAAGTTGGTGCCGCTGGGATACGAATCCTGCGTGCCCGATCCGGTCGTCTCCGTCACTCCGCCCGCCAGGAATGTCAGCCCAAAGGAGTCGCGGCTGAGGAGAGGAATCTGCGTGAGATAGCGGCTGTTCACGTCCGTGCCCAGCGTGGCATCCTCCGAATCCAGCAGCACCGGGATCGCATGGACGGTGATGCTGGTCGACTCCGCCGCCGGCTTCAGCGTTGTATTCAGTGTGGCCTTTTGGTTCACCGTGAGAACAATGTTGTCCTGCTCGACGGTGCCAAAACCTTTCGCATGAATCACCATCTTGAATGTCGCTGGAGGCAGCGCGCGGAAGAAGAAATCTCCTTCACCGTTGGTCTGGGTGGTCCGCTTAATGTTCGTTCCCACATCGGTCAGCGTGACCGTCGCGCCCGGAATCACTGCGCCACTCACATCGCTGATGGTTCCAGCCAGAACAGCCTCATTGGTCGACTGCGCTCGAGCCGGCCACGCGGGAAGCAGAATTGCCAGCAAAGCCGCACACGCGAGAAAACCGCATTTGCGCATCGAAGCCTCCAAAGAATTGCATCCGAAACAAGAACTTATTTCTTCTTGTTTCGTATTTACGCCTTTTAGTCCCCCTCTCCCGCGATGTCAAGGGGGGAGGTAGCCATCGGCGGAACGGTCGCACCATGCCGGGTGCGTGGCATCCCCGTAACCGCTCACGGTTCCGCTCGGCAAATCCGGCTCCCCATCGCTGCATTTTGTTTTCTATTGATTTGTTTTCAGTTCTTTGTCGGCGCGCTCGAATTCGATCTTTTCTATCGCCTCTCTCGCCGCTCCCGTCGCCCCTCGGGAGGGCGGAATGCGAGACGATCCGCAGCGGTAAAACACGCCATTGTGACAGCTAATTCTGGCCGGCGGGAAAGAAGCGTGCCTGAAAGGCGTCGTGGCGCTGGCGCGCGATGGAGAGAAGATGCGCGTATTCCGCCTGGCCGCGCAGGCTTTTGAGAAGCGGATCGCCGGTGAAGCAGGCGACGCAGAAGAAGCCGCCGTCGATGGTATGGCTGAGCGCGTGGAGAGCGGCGGCCCGATCGCCGAGGACGGCGAAGGCCTGGGCGAATTTGTACATGCTCTCGGGATCGGTGACGCCGCGCTGCTCCATTTCATCTTCGGTCTGATTCAGCAGGTGCAGAGCATCGGAACGATGGCCGGCGATGCCGTCGCTGAGGGCTTTGCCGACGTGCGCCGGCAGCAGTGCGGGCTGCACCATGTACGCGCGATCGAAATCGAAAGCAGCCGGGGAGGTGCGGCCCTCGTAGAACTCGGCGAGACCGCGATAGAAGAGGACATAAGGAGTTTCCTGGTCGGGCAGGCTGCGCAGGAATTGATCGTATTGCCCGAGGTAGAGATAGCTGTTGAGAGCGGAGCTGGAGATCTTGACCTGAGGATCGATTTGCCGCGCGCGTTGTCCTTCATCGAGCGACTGGGTGAGCATGCCGGCGAAGCGGTAGGCGTAGCCGAGCTCCCAGTGGAGTTCGGCGTTGTTGGGGTTGGCGGCGAGCGCGGTCCGCAGCAAGGGAACTGCCTCCTCCACGCGCCCCGTGTCAGTGAGCATATTGGCCATGTAGATGCGCGGCTCGACCAGTTCGGGATTAAGAGCCATGGCTCGCTCAAAAGCAGCCTGGGCGCGATCGTACTGATCGCGTCCGCCAAGGCGGAGCGTCGCGCTGGTGGTGTAAGCCTTGCCGAGATTGGCGAACGTGGGCGCGTAACCGGGATCGAGATTCGCGGATTTCTCCAGCATGGCGATGGCCGACGGATAATCACCCAGCGCATAGAAGTCGATCCCGCGCAGATAGTACTGGTAGGCGAGCGCGTTCTCGGGCCGCTGCGGATTCAGGCCCTGCGTCTCAGCCGGGGAAAGATGCAGTTCCAGCCCCTTCACGATTTCATTGGAGACGCGATCCTGAACCTCGAGCAGTCGAGCGAACTCGAGATCCATCGAGTCCTGCCACAGGATCCGATTGGAGCGCACGTCGATCAACTGCGCATTGATGCGGAGGTGGTCGCCATCTTTCAGATAGCTGCCGGTCAGCAGCGCGTCGACTTTCAGATCGGCGGCGGACCTGCGCACATCGACGATTTGGTTGCGGTACTTCTCTACAGACGAGGAAGGCCGGAGGATGAGCGCGCTGACGCTGCTCAACTCGGTGGTGATGGCATCGGAAAGCGAGAAGCCCAGGTAATCGAGCGACGGGTCCTGGCGGAGATTCAGGAAGGGCAGGACGGCGAGGGTCCGGGGCGGCTGGTTGGCGACGGCGGCTCTCCGCATACGGGCGGCGAACCAGATGCCAGCGACGGCGACAGCAAGAAGAAGGATGGCGGCTGCAGCCCACGTGATTCGGGATCTGCGCGGGTGGTTCTGGAGTTGGGCGGATGGCAGACCGGGGCTGGATCCGAAGCGCGCGGACGTTGCGAAGGCACCGGAGGATCGCACCGGAGCGGCGTGGCTGGCGAATGCCTGCAGGTCCTCGAGCATGCCGGCCGCGGTTTGATAGCGCCCGTCGCGGTCGCGGCAGAGAGCGCGGTTCACGATTGCGTCGAGTGCGGGCGGGACTTCGGGGACAAGGTCCTTCAGGCAGGCGGGACTTCCCTTCAGGATCTCGGCAATCACATCGCTGATCGTGTCGCCGTCGAAAGGGGCGGCGCCGGCGATCATTTCGTAGAGGACTACGCCCAGGCTGAAGAGGTCGCTGCGCGCGTCGACAGGCAGCCCGCGCGCCTGCTCCGGCGACATGTAGCGCGCCGAGCCGATGACCAGCCCAGCCAGGCTGAGCGAGATGGACTGGGCGGGGGCAACGGGCTGAGGCAGGGTGAGAGAAATGCCCGGGTTCAGCTTGGCAATGCCAAAATCGAGCACCTTCACGAGACCGTCGGGACGGATCATCACGTTTTCCGGCTTGATGTCGCGATGAACAATATTCGAAGCGTGGGCCGCTTCCAGAGCCTGCGCGATCTGAATCGCAATGGACACTGCGCCGGGGACGGGCAGAGCGCCGTTAGCCAGCCGCTGCCGCAGGGTGTCCCCTTCTACATATTCCGAGGCGATGAAGTGAACGTCTTCGGCGCGGCCGAACTCGTGGATGGTGAGGATATTCGGATGATTGAGAGCGGAGGCCGCGCGGGCCTCCTGCTCGAACCGCCGCAGGCCGCGGGGATCGCGATCGAGGGCGGGCGGCAGGATTTTTAGAGCGACCTTGCGCTCGAGCAGGGTGTCCCGCGCCAGAAAAACTTCGCCCATCCCGCCGGCTCCGAGCATCGACAGCACTTCGTAATGGCGAAGCATCTGACCGGGCGCGACATGCGGAAGAGTGCCTTCGGCGAGCTCACGGGCCACTCGCCGCACCGGCTGTTCCAGGGCTTCCAGCGGTTCATCGGCGGACTTAAGGAGAGCTTCGAGCTCGCGGCGCAGCTCCAGATCGGTGCCGCAACGCTCTTCGAGGAATGCGGGGCGAGCTTCCGCCGGCAAGTCGAGACACTCGTGGAAGAGGGACTCGATGGTTTTCCAGCGCTCTGAGGAGTGGAGCATGATCGAGCCGGTTACGAGGGCGGCTGCGCAAGCTCGCGATGCAGCCACGCCCGCGCCAGCTTGAGTTCGCGATGCACGGTGGCCGGGGAAATGTGAAGCGCCGCCGCAGTTTCGTCATAGGTCAGTCCGCCGAAGCAGAGCAACTCGACGACCTCGCTCTTGCGCTGGTCCTGCGCCGCGAGACTCTGGAGTGCGCGGTCGAGTTCCAGAAGTCCGGCCAGCGAATCGGGGCCCACGACCAGCGCTTCGTCGAAGGTGACCATCTCGACGCCGGCGCCGCGCTTCTGGCGATGACTGGCCTTGGCGTGATCGACGAGAATGCGGCGCAGCAGGCGCGCCGAAACGGCGAAGAAATGAGCGCGATCCTGCCAGTCGACGTCGGCGTTGATGAGGCGCAGATAGGCCTCGTTGACGAGCGCGGTGGCGGCGAGCGTGTGATTGGGCTTCTCCGAACGCAGCGAGCGCGACGCCAGGCGATGGAGCTGATCGTAGACCACGGGCATCAACGCATCGAGCGCGGCTTTATCCCCGCTGCTCCATTGCCGCAGGAGCTGAGTGACCGAGGCGCGATCGCTGGATATCTCCATGCTGGCGCTCCAATGCTGAAGCTTTCCGTTTTCGTGTTCCGCAGCAATCGAGACAGAGCGAATTCCCGAGGAAGGATTCGCAGCCGATCCGTCTGCCGCGCCAAAACGAGTACGTCCGAGCCGTGGCAGCCAGATTATAGCGCACGCCGCTTTACGATTCTTCTCTTTCTGCTCATGCCGATTGCTGGGCGCAGGACTGGATTGAGCAGTCTGAGAACAGGAGCCGTGACGGCAAAGGGGCGAATAGGCATTCGCGGTATTCAGACGTTATGATCTTCAGGTGCTGGTGACGCGCGTCGCCCACTCCCATGGCTTTCGAAGCAGGACAAACCGTCGGCGACTACGAAATTGTGGCGCGTCTCGGCGCCGGCGGTCTGGGCGCCGTTTATGAAGTGCGCCACAAGATCTCACAGCGCCGCGAAGCCATGAAGGTCCTGCTGCCCGACCAGGCGGGAACGGCGGAGATGGCGGAACGATTCCGCCGGGAAGTGCAGACTCTGGCGACTCTGAATCATCCCAATATCGCTGCGCTTCACAATGCCTTCTACCACGACAACCAGCTGATCATGGTGATGGAACTGATCCAGGGCGAAACGCTGCGTGATCTGCGGATGAGAACCGCCGTCGGCCTGAAGCAGGCGCTGGATATTGCCGCGAAGGTGCTGCGCGCTCTTGTGTATGCGCATGGCCTGGGCGTGGTGCACCGCGACATCAAGCCGTCGAACATCATGATCACCCAGGCGGGGGAAGTCAAGCTTCTGGACTTCGGTATCGCCATTGGCGGAGGTCCGGGCGAGCTGACACGCGCTGGTTACGTGCTCGGGTCTCTGAGCTACATGTCGCCGGAGCAGGTCAGCGGGGCGCGAGCGACCGCTCGCTCGGACCTTTACTCGCTCGGCGTGACGCTCTATGAGTTCCTCACCGGACAACTTCCCATCACCGGTCAATCCGATTACGAGGTGATGAGGGGTCATATGGAAAAGGTTCCCACTGCTCCGCATCAGATCTCTCCAGCCATTCCAGTTCCTCTTTCGGCGGCGATCATGCGCGCTCTCGCCAAAGATCCCGCCGACCGATTCTCCACGGCGGGGGAATTTCTCGAGGCCATCGAAGCAGTCGTCGGTCTCCTTCCTGACGCGCAGGCCGTTTCGGCCAGTTTGAACTTGCCGGCGCCGGCGCGCCCCAGCCGCTCCAGCGAGTGGCTGCAGGCGAATCCCCCTTCAGGCAGCGGATTGCAGAGCCTCCCTCTCGATGAGATCAGCCGAAAACTTGCCGTTTACATCGGTCCGGTCGCTAAAATCATCATCAAAAGGCTCGGGGAGAAGTTCCAGGACCCCGATACTCTCTATCGCGAAGCAGCCAAACAGATCAGCTCCGACGCCGACCGCGCCGCCTTCCTGCGCTCCCGCCACAAATAGCCGTCAGTTGTTGAGCAGCTCGAAGGCTTTCACCAGGCTGGTGTGCATCCGGTTGAACGAGGCGGTCACGGCTGCAATCTCATCCCTTCCCCGCACTTCGAGCGGAGGCATGGCCAGGTCCCCTTTGCTGATGATGTCGGCGTTTTTCGAAACCCGGTTCAGGGGACGGATCACAATCAGGTACAGGGCCAGATCGATGAGCACGACGGTGAGAAGAAAGATCGACCCGAGACCGATGAGGAGATTGCGAAATCCCTGATTCGCCATGGTGATGGGCACCGACATCGGCACCGAAACAATCTGAGCTCCCACCACATTGTTCAGCTTCCAGCCAAATCCGTTGTCCTGGCCATAATGAGCCACCATGGCCTTCGGCGCGAGCGAGGGCGCGCTGTGGCAAGGCATGCAGCCCTGCCCCGCGACGATTGGGTTGGCGACATACAGAATGGGCCCCAGCGGGGTACTGCGCTGCCCCACGTGCTCGGGCTGCCCCGGGTTGTTGCGGAAATAGTCGATGAGGTCGGCCTCCCACGATTCCGCGCGATCGTCCGGATTGGTCGGGTTGAGAGCGGCCTCTCGCAGCGAGTAGTCCGGATGAGACGAGCGCAGAAAGCGGAACGTCGTATTGGCCGCGTAAAAAGGGATCGTCTGCGGGAGAAAAGTCGCTTCGTGGCGCGGCGTCTTTTCGAGCAGCGGAGTGACCTGCTGATCCGTATAAGCCTGTGTGGCGCTGGCGCTCGCCGACATGAGCTCGGCCTGCTGCAGCACCTGTTGCCGCGCGGTGTTCATCAGGAAATTGTGAGCGCTATAGGAGATGACCGCCATTCCCAGTCCAAGCACCAGGATGAGCACCAGATTGAACTTTGCCAAAAGCTTCACGACTTCCTCCTGCTGGTGAGATTCCGATTCGAATTTCTTTCGATGCAACGGCGCGCGAATTTGTCAGCGGCGGCGCGCGAGGCCATCCGCAGGGGTAAGCGACATTGGGCGCGGAATTCCCTCAGAAATCGGCGGACTTGAAGGTGACAGCGGAGATGATTGCCGGCGCCGAATCCGGAGATCTGCATCGGGGCGCAGTCCTGGAGGCGGCTGCTTGACGATACCGCCGTCGTTCCCAGCGCCAACCCCAATTAATTGTGCTCGTTGAACCAGTCGATAGCGAGCTGCGTGTATTGACCGACCTCGATGATGTAGCCGTCGGGATCGCGCATGTAGCAGCGCCATTCCCAGCCGTCATCATTCGCCCATGGCTCGGTAAGAAAGGTTGCTCCCCTGGCGCCCCAGTCCTTGTAGCAGGTCCAGATGTCCGCAACACGCAAATTCAGGAAGCTGTTGACTCGGTTCAGGTCCGTGGGAGTTTCAAGAGTGACCTGCGGCTTGTCGGGAGTCGGGCCGCCGCCCGCATTGAGAATGATCCACGTATTCGCCAGTTTGACGTAGCACGGATCTTTTGGCTTAATCAATTTCCCGCCAAGAATGCGAACATAGAAGTCCATCGATTTTTCCTGGTCACTCACGGTGAAGAAGTGAGCTGCGAAGAAACCTTCGTGAGCAACCGGAGCGTTGGGCAGATTCATTCCGTGCCTCCCATTGTCGATACAGCATACCTCCGGAACGGATGGAATGCGGGAGCCGGCAGCGAAACGGCGTGGGCTCGCAGACGATCCTCGCGGCTCATCCTGGCAAAAAAAATTGCCTCGCGATGAGGGTCGCCACCCCGGTTTGTCGCTGACAGGAGTGAACCGCTCCGCAGCTCTCGCAATTTCGACGACAGAAGGAGAACCACTATGCCCGCCTCCGCAGCCGCAGCCCCCTTAGCCGCGCCCCCTTCCACCCTCTGCATGAGCCCCGACCGGGGCGCCGCCGGCAAGCTGGCCGGCAACCTCTATATCGCTGCCAAAACCATCCTTGAAGGCCGCGCCTTCAAAATGGAAGAAGTGCGCCACGAGATCCGCACCCTGCTCACTTCGACCACCACCTCAACCAGCACCGCCAAATCCGGGCCTTCCGGCCCCGCAGCAGCCGCGGGCAGCAGCGCGGGCGCCGCAACGTCGGCGTCGGCGCCCATTCCCGGCGCCATCTCGGCGCAGGATTGGAAGAAGCTCGTCACTGGCCTGCTGATTGCAACCGAGCAGCTTCCCAATGCCATCAGTTGTCTCTCCGACGCTTTCAAGCGCGAACTGGCCTCCGCCATTCAGCTGGGGCGCCACTTGTGCATCGGCAGCAAAGCGGCTGCCGCCGATGCTCTGAAGCGTGTCGACAAAGCGGCCCAGATTTACCGCACTCTCAGCGGTCCTTCGTATCTGTGAACTGGCAGATCGTGACGGGCTGCACCCCGGAGCCCCTGCGTTCTAACCCGTACGCAGGGGCTCTTTCAGTTTTTGCGCGCCCAGGAGGTCGTGGCGGACCTTTCAAAGCAGTTGCATCCATCGGCACGGACAGGATCGCCGAGAACCACTCCAGCCTGCGACGAGTTCTCTTCCCCTTCGCAGGAGGCCGCAACCTTACCCGAAGAGTTTGGGCCGCGCCCACACGCGGTTTTCGCCGCCCCAAAGCGTCTTCGACTCAGCCGCGATGGCGGCATCGGAGATCGGCACCAGATACGTGTTGCCGAACTCAAACTGCACATAGCCTTCGGGGTCCGGCGTCAGGCTGCGAATCCAGAATGACTCGCGGCGCAGGATGATGGCCTCTTTTTCCGCGCCGAGCCGGTCGAGCATGCCATGGCAATGCCGATGCAGATCGAATTGCGGATTCATCAGGACTTCGATCGAGACGCGCGCCGTAATGCGCACGCGGTGCTCATAGGTCGCGAGCGCGAGCTGGATGGAGCGGTCGCGGCAGCCGAGCAGATTTTCGCGCGCCGTCTGCCACGCGATGCTGGTTCCATGAGCATGCGGGATGGATGCGAGCAAAGGATGCTGTCTGCGCAGCCGCGCCCAGCGCGGCGAGATCACAAGATGCTCGACCGGGCCCTCGACCAGATGGGCATGCGGGTCGAAGCAGCGAATGACGCGCTCGGCTTCTGCGCCGAGGTCGTGTCCCTGTTGAGATTGGTGAGTCATGGGGCGTCTGAAGATTTGTGTCGTTTTGTCACGGCCGCCCGGGCGCAGCAGTCCTCGCCCGCAGGACACAATCCTGCCTCAGCTTTGGCGATCGCGGGGGAGCAATGCATGGGAAGCATAACGCAAAGAGCCCACGGATGGCTGCAGGAAAATCGCAGCCAGACGCCCAAATTTCGCGCGGATCAGTGCAGGAAGGCGAGGACGATCTGGTTGGTCGCCAGGGCAGCCAGGTAGGCCAGCACGCTCATATAGGCAAATTGCAGAGCCGGCCAGCGCCAGGAGTTCGTTTCGCGGCGGACGATGGCAATGGTCGAAGTGCACTGCATCGCGAACGCGAAGAACACCACCAGCGCCATCGCTCCGCCGAGGGTGAGGTCGTGGCGCAGCGCGGCCTGCAGCCCCAGGGATTGCGTCGCGGGGTCGGCTCCGTAGAGCGTGCCCAGCGTGCCGACGATGACCTCGCGGGCCATCACGGAGGTGAGCAGGCCAATGCCGATCTTCCAGTTGAAGCCAAGCGGCCGAATCGCCGGCTCGATGAAATGCCCAAGGCGGCCGATGACGCTCTCGCCCAGCGCCGCGTGGAACGGCACATGGCTCAGGATCCAGAGCACCAGGGTCACGGCCAGGATCACCGTGCCGGCCTGGCGCAGAAAGACACGGCCGCGATCGACCAGGCGCAGGCTCAGCGAGCGTACAGTGGGCAGCCGGTACTGGGGCAGCTCCAGGATGAACGGCGCGGACGAGGCTTTCAGGATCGACGACTTCAGCAGCCACGCAGTGGCGAGGGCTGCGACGAAACCAAGGACGTACAGCGAGAGCATGATGGCAGCGCGCAGACCGAAGAAGTCGCCCAGCAGTGGCTTGTTCGGGATAAAGGCCGCGATCATCAGCATGTAAATCGGCAGGCGCGCCGAGCAGGTCATGAAAGGCGCGACCAGGATGGTGGCGAAGCGGTCGCGTTTGTTCTCGATGGTGCGCGTCGCCATGATGGCGGGCACAGCGCAGGCATAGGCGGAAAGCAGCGGGATGAACGCCTTGCCGTTGAGCCCGATGGAGCGCATCACCCGGTCGGCGATCAGTGCGGCGCGGGCCAGATAGCCGGAGTCCTCGAGGACCCCGATGAACAGGAAGAGCAGGAGAATCTGGGGGAGAAAAACCAGAACCGAAGCCACGCCGCGCCACACTCCGTCGATGGCGAGAGACTCGAGCCATCCATGTCCGAGCAGCGGGGCCACGCGGTCCCCGGCGCCGTTGAGCAGGTTGCCGAAACCGTCAGAGAGCGGCTGGCCGATGGCGAAGACCACCTGGAACACAGCAAAGACGACAGCGAGGAAGACGAGCGGTCCCCAGATGGGATGCAGCAGGATGCCGTCGATCCGTTTCGTGGCCTGGTTTGAAACCGGCGCTTTATATTTCGTCCGCGTGCTGATGCCGTGGGCCCACTGGCGGTAGCTGCGGGCGTTGCCGACTACGGGCAGCTCAATTTTGGTGAGGGAGGGCGACGCGGCCGGTTCGGCTTTGCGGTTGAGGAAGTGCGTGATGGAGTCGAGCCCGGCGCCGCGCGTGGCGCTGATCTTCGCCACCGGAACACCCAGCTCTTTCGCCAGTGCCAGCGTGTCGATGTGGCCGCCGCGGGCTTCCATCAGGTCGCTCATGTTCAGCAGGACCAGCGTCGGCAGGCCCAGCGCAAGCACAGGCGCAGCCAGCATCAGCTGGCGGCGCAGGTGCAGCGAGTCGAGCACCAGGAGAATGGCGTCCGGCGTGGGCGTCCCGGGCATTTCCCCATGCAGGACGTTGACGGCAACGCGGGCGTCTTCCGAGTACGAATCGAGGCCGTAGATGCCGGGCAGGTCGATGAGCGTCAGATCGGGAAGGCCGATACCGTTCAGGCGGCCAACACGCTGTTCGACGGTTACGCCGGGGTAGTTGGCGACCTTTTGGCGGAGGCCGGTGAGACGGTTGAAAAGGGTGGATTTGCCAGAATTCGGCGGCCCGACGAGGGCCACGTGCCGGATGCGCCCGGGAAGCCGCGGTTCGCTGGGGAGCTCGATGGTCTCGGTGCTGCAGCAGCTGCTCATGACTATCGCGTGTTCGTCCCCTCGTATTCCCGAACCCGGATGGCTTTGGCCGTGTCGCGGCGCAGCGCCACTTCGAAGCCGTCAATCGAGTACACCGTGGGGTCGCCGGCCGGGGCGCGGCGCACCACCGTGATCCTGGCCTCCGGCACGAATCCCATATGCATGAGGTGATGCTGGATTTCGCCCGGGAGGTCCAGAGACTCGACCACTCCCGTCGTCCCAATGGGCAATTCGCTCAGAAGACTCAACTTCCACGCTCCGGACAGAACGGGTTCCTCGTCTGTCTCGGCCCCAAAGATCGATAATAGCGCAATTGCGACCATTTCGCTCCTATATTGGGAAGCATACGGGCGCGACGGGGTGGTTTTCTGTGATTTAGGTCACACCGCGGAGTTCAATTCCCCCTGGGTGCCTGGAGCGGAAACAGGTGTTTCCCCGCCGCTCGCCCGGCTTCTCTGCTGGTCTTATCGGTTGAGGAGGGGCGGACGATGACCGCAGCAAGGGTGCTCTTTCGTGCCGAATGCGACCCGCCGCTCACTGCGACGGCGTCGAGGTCGGCAGCGGCGTCTTGATCAGGTTCATCACGTCCGGAGGCAGCGGCTGGTCCGCCTGCTTCAGCAGCAGAGCCACCTGCCACATCTGCGTCTGGTTCAGCACCTTGTCGAAGGCCGGCATGCCGGTGAGACGGATGCCGTTGGCAACCTTCCAGTACGTCTCCCCCACCGGGTCGTCGCTCACACCCACCACGCCATGACCGTGCGGTGCCCAGAGCTGCGGCGCGTGCGGATACATGTGGGCGGCAAAGTCGGAATTATGGCCGTAGAGTCCGTGGCAGGCAGCGCATTGCTGGCGATAGACCTGTGCGCCGGTCGCCAGGTTGGAGGGGCTTGGATCCATGGGAGCGCTCTTCGGCATTTCTTTGTCGATGCGCGCGTTGAGAGGCATGCGCACGATCTGTTTCTCATACGGGAAAGCCGGGTCCGCCACCGCGACCGGCGGTTTGCCGAAGTGCAGCCACACCGCGACCGCGATGGGAATGATCAGGAAGCCAAGGATCAGGCCGAGCAGAAATTTCCCCATGGGGTGTACGCCTCGCACCAAAAAATAATCAGCCGCTTCTCGGCATCGTTGCATGCCGTGGAAGAAAGCGCAACGCTGCGGCAACTCGTCGTATTCGCGCAGACCAGGCTCGGCTCCGCGCAGGACCCTGATGCGGCTAGAATGGCCGCAGCTTTCACCCGCGCCTGAACGAAAGCGCATGGCGAGGCGCGCATCCCATCTGCAAAATGCCGCGATGAGTTCGACCCCAACGACCTCCAATCCGGTCAAACGGCCTCTGCTCATCACGCTGCTGGGCTGGATGCTGATCGCCGTCGGGGCCATCGAATGCGTCATCCACGCCGCGCCGATCCGCCGGCCGATTCACATCGGGGATTTGGGTCTGCCTCTTTTCGAGCTGGTCATCCTGGTCTCCGGCGTCTTCCTGCTGCGCGGCAGCAACTGGGCGCGCTGGCTTGCGCTGGCATGGATCGGCTTCCATGTGGGCATCAGTTTCGTCAACTCAGTGCGTGCCGGCCTGGTGCACAGCGCGATCTTTGCCCTCTTCGCCTGGCTGCTGTTCCAGCCGGAGATCAACGCATGGTTCCGTTGGCGGCGGGCGCCGCAGGCGGACCAGCCCTCGCAAATGGTTTAATACAGAGAAGAGTTCATCTTTTCTGAACGGGCAGTGGAGGCATTCAGGCTGATGCGTTTTCGCAAGTGTCCCGGGTACGTTCTGTACCCGCTGATGGCAGTTTTCCTTTTCGCTTCTTTCGCGATCTATGCGCAGGATGCAAACCAGCAATCCACTGTTCCCCAGCCGGAAGCCAACGCGCCGCAGCAAAGCACGCCGGAACAACGTGCCCAGGTGCTGCGGGAGGCGCAACAACGCGTCAATGCGCGGCGCAAGGTGCGCATCCATCAAGTCATTGAAGACACGTACAGCCACAAATACGAGTTCGACTTCGGCGGCGGCTATCTGCGCTTTCGTCCCGGCAACCACCTGCAGCACAACAGCGAATCGGCGTGGGACGTCGACATCACCGACTATCTGCGGGGCAATTTGGGCGTCACTGCCGATTTCCGCGGCTACTACGGAACCGCCTTCACGCCGCAAAATCAGTACACCACCTACCTGCCCAGCATTAGCCAGTACGCGTTCCTGGCTGGACCGCGCTACCGCTTCTTCCGCGGGCTGCACTGGGGCTGGACCGGCCAGGTGGAAGCCGGCGTCGAGCACGGGAACTTCGGCACCGGAACCAACGGTCTGCCCCCGCAGCTGATTGGCATGTATACCGACTCGACCGTGCTCGCGGTGAACGTGGGCGCGTCGGTTGACTACAACCTGGGGCCCGCCCTGGCCATCCGGCTGACTCCCAACGCCCTCTTCACCGAGTACGGCAGCACCATGCAGTTCAACAAAGGCGGCGAACTCGGCGTGGTCTACCGCTTCGGCAGGAAATGATCGCGCCGCCGCTCGAAGAGCCGGGGACACAGGAGCAAAGCGCCCGCGTCCCTTACAATGTGCGTGAACCTTCCGCGCTTTGACCGGCGACCGCCAGCATGCACAGCCTTCTCCCATTCACGGACACGGGCGCACGTCTGTTCATCGCCAGTGCGCAGGCCCTGAGCCTTTTCTTCGTCAAAAACGACCTCCGCCATTATCTGCGCACCCATTACGGCGATCACACCTTCCAGCATCTCTACCACTGGCAGCTTTTCTCCTTCGATACGCTGCTGCTGACGCCGTACTTCCTGGTGATGATCGTGCTCTCTTTCTACGGCCTGCACCGCTACAAGCTCGTGTGGCAGTTCTATCGCTACAAAAAGAATGCGACCGGCGAGCCGCCCCAACACTTCGCGCAACTGCCGCGTATCACGGTCCAGCTGCCGATCTTCAATGAGCAATTCGTCATCGATCGGTTGCTTGAGGCCGTCTGCCGGCTGGAATACCCGCGCGAGCTGCTCGAAATCCAGGTGCTCGACGACTCGACCGATGAGACGACCGTGGTCGCGGAGGCGATCGTCGAACGCTACCGCGCGCTGGGGCAGCCGATCGTCTACCTCCATCGCACCAACCGCAGCGGCTTCAAAGCCGGCGCCCTGCAGGAGGGCCTGAAAACCGCTTCCGGTGAGCTGATCGCCATCTTCGACGCGGATTTTGTGCCGCCTCCCGAGTGGCTCATGCGCGTCGTCCACCACTTTGCCGAGCCGCAGGTGGGCATGGTGCAGACGCGCTGGACGCACCTGAATCGCGACTACAGCTTCCTCACCCAGGTGGAGGCTATTCTGCTCGACGGCCACTTCGTTCTGGAGCACGGCGCGCGCGCCCGCGGGGGTCTGTTCTTCAACTTCAACGGAACCGCCGGCATGTGGCGGCGCTGCGTAATCGATGAAGCCGGCGGCTGGCAGCACGACACGCTCACCGAAGACACCGACCTCAGCTACCGCGCGCAGATCCTCGGCTGGAAATTCAAATACCTGCTCGACGTGGAGTGCCCGGCCGAAGTGCCCATCGAGATGACGGCCTTCAAGACGCAGCAGCAGCGCTGGGCCAAGGGGCTCATTCAAACCTCAAAGAAGATATTGCCGCGCGTCTTCCGCAGCGATGTGCCGCTGAAAGTGAAGATCGAGGCGTGGTACCACCTGACGGCAAACATCAGCTACCCGCTCATGGTGGTGCTCAGCGTGCTGCTGATGCCGGCTATGATCATCCGCTTTTACCAGGGCTGGTGGGAGATGCTCTACATCGATTTTCCGCTCTTCATGGCGTCGAGCTTCTCGATCTCGTCGTTCTACCTGGTTTCGCAGAAGGTCCTTTTCCCGAAGCGCTGGTACCGCACGTTCCTCTATCTGCCTTTTCTCATGTCGCTCGGCATCGGCCTGACGATCACCAACACCATCGCCGTGATGGAGGCGATCTTCGGCATCCAGAGCGCGTTCAAGCGAACACCCAAATATCGCGTGCAGAAGAAGGGCGAGCGCTCGCAGGCATCGAAATACCGCAAGCGCCTGGGACTGATTCCCTTCCTCGAATTGCTGGTGGGCTGCTACTTCGCTCTCTGCATCTGGTATGCCATGGCCAACGAGAACTATTTCACCGTGCCGTTCCTGCTGCTGTTTGTGGTGGGCTACTGGTACACCGGGTTGCTCTCGCTGCTGCAGGGACGCTTTGAGCGCTGGCGCACCGGCGCCAATCTGGACGAAGCATCGCCGAAGCCGTTTCCGGTGGGAGTATAGGAGCGGGGCTCAGGGCTCAGCACCGATCTTTGCTTCACCCGCGCTGTTTCAGACAATTCTCTCGATTTTTAGACATCGCCTTTATACTCGCCTCATTGTGAAATCTCTCTGTACGGCTCGCGTGATGCTGGTTGCTCTGTGTCTGTGCCTGGTGGGGGCGCCGTCGTCGTTTGGCTGGGGCAGCAAGGGCCACAAGATGATCAACCGGCTCGCCGCTGAAAGTCTGCCGGCGGATATGCCGGCATTTCTGAAAACGCCCGAAGCGATCAACGAGATCGAGTATCTGGGCCCCGAACCGGACCGGTGGCGTTCCCGCGCGGAGCCGGAGCTGACCGCGGAACAGGCGCCGGACCACTTCATCGACCTCGAATTGGCTAACAAGATCGGACCCCTGCCGCGCGGGCGCTACGAATACATTGCCGACCTGTACGCGTACATCGCGGCGCATCCGGCCGAGGCCGCCTACATGCGCCCGGAAAAGGTCGGCTTCCAGCCGTACATCACCGAGGAAGTGTGGCAACGGCTGAAGAGCGCGATGCGCGATTACCGCACGCTGAGCGCCGCGCATGAGGACACGAAGCCGGTCGATGCCGCGATTCTCTTTTATGCCGGATGGCTTGGCCACTACGTGGCCGACGGCTCGCAGCCGCTCCACACCACCATCCAGTACAACGGCTGGGTGGGGCCGAATCCAAATGGCTACACAACCAGTCATGACATTCACTGGAAATTCGAGAGCGAGTTTGTCGATGCCGCGGTGAACGCGAGCGATGTGCAACCGCTCGTCGCAGCGGTGAAGACGGTCGGCGACGAGTGGGACGACTACCTGGCGTATTTGCGCCACACCAATTCGCTCGTGGAGCAGGTGTATCAGCTCGACAAGCAGCAAGCGTTCGATGGCACGGGAACGCCCGAGGGCAAGCAGTTTGTCGCGGAGCGCCTGGCCGCGGGGGCGTCGATGCTGCGGGATTTATATGTCGCCGCGTGGGTGAAGAGTGCCGAGCCGGTGCCCGAGTGGCATGCGGAAGCTGGAAGCGCGCCCGCGCCGGCCGTGACGATCCGGAAATCGGAGAGCGGTGCGACTGGACAGGAATTAGACGCGTCAGTGGCTGCGGCAACAGCGCCGTTTACCGGCAAGATTTATCGGAGCGGAGGCGGGGTTTCACCGCCGATTCTCCGCTATGCGCCGAATCCCCAATTCACACCTGAAGCAAAGAAGGCCAGGTATCAGGGCGTCGACGTGGTGAACCTGATCGTTGATGAGAATGGAGATCCGAGGAATGTTCACGTCGTACGGCCGCTGGGTATGGGTCTCGATGCGAAGGCTGTGCAGGCCGTGAGCCAATACCGATTCACGCCAGCGATGATGAAGGGGAAACCGGTGCCCGTGGAAGTGAATATCGACGTGAACTTTCGGCTATATTGATGCGGGGCCGCTCGCCATTAGCGGCACCACCCGCCGCAGCAACCCCGCCAATTGCTCCTCGACCGCGCGGCCCGTCGCGATTACTTCTTCGTGACTGAGCGGCTCTTTCTGAATACCGGAGGCCAGATTCGTCACGCAGCTAATGCCCAGCACCTCGATCCCCATCTGACGCGCCGCGATCGTTTCCTGCACCGCCGACATGCCAATAAGGTCGGCGCCCAGCGACGCAAAAGCCCGAATCTCCGCCGGCGTCTCGAAGCTGGGTCCGAGCACGCTGCAGTAGACGCCTTCATCGAGACGGAACTCCATGCTGCGCGCGGCCTCGTGGGCGAGCTGCCGCAGCCGCGCCGCGTAGGCCTCCGACATATCGAAGAAGCGCGGGCCGAAGCGGTCATCGTTCGCGCCGGCGATGGGATTCCGGCCGCTGAGGTTGATGTGGTCGGCAAGCAAGACCAGCTGGCCCTGGCGAAACGCGGGATTGATGCCGCCGGCGGCGTTCGTCAGAATGACCTGCGTCACGCCCATGCGTCCCAGCACGCGAATCGGGAACGTCACTTCCTCGGAACTGTAGCCCTCGTAGGCGTGCACGCGTCCCTGCATCACCGTGACGGGCACGCCGGAAACGGTGCCGACAACGAGGCGGCCCGAATGTCCCGGCACGGTGGATTGCGGGAAGTGCGGAATCTCAGCGAAGGGTATGGCGGCCGCGTCGGCCAGTTCCGCTGCAAACGCGCCCAGTCCCGAGCCAAGCACGATCCCGATGCGCGGACGCAGAGGCGTGCGCACGAGAACAAAATCGGCAGCTGCGTTGGCGCGGTCGAATAATGTATCCGTCATAGTTACCGAATCAGAATCCCGACAATGCTCGCCGACATCAGGTTGGCCATCGTTCCGGCCAGCATGGCGCGAAAGCCCAGCTTCGCCAGATCGTTCCTGCGATTGGGAGCGAGCGCGCCGATGCCGCCAATCTGAATGCCGATGGAACTGAGATTGGCGAATCCGCAAAGCGCGAAAGTGGCGATGGTCACCGAGCGGGCCGCCATGGCTCCCGTTTTCGCCAGGCCGCCGAGGTAGGTGTAGGCCACCAGCTCATTGAGCACCATCCGAGTGCCCAGCAGATTGCCGACCGTTGGCGCATCGTGCCAGGGGATGCCGATGATCCAGGCGACGGGCGCGAAGCAGAATCCCAGGATCGCGTCGAGCGAGTGCGGAAACGGGATGTGGTGCGCGCCAAGCCAGTTGTGCGTCCCTCCGAGGATGCCGTTGACCAGCGCGATGAGCGCCAGAAATGAGATGAGCATGATGCCCACGTTGAAGGCAAGGCGCCCGCCGTCGATGGTGCCGCGCGCGATGGATCCGATGAAGTTCTCGTCCTGATGCTCGGCGTCTTCGGGGATGTGCACCACGCCCTCCGTCGCCGGCTTCTCGACCTCGGGCACCAGCATTTTGGAGAGGAGGATGGTCCCCGGCGCCGTCATGATGACCGCAGCCAGCAGAAAGCTGGGCGAGATGCCGTAGGCGATATACGCCGCCATGATGCCGCCGGAGACGTGGGCCATGCCGCTGGTCATGATGGTCATCAGCTCGGACTGCGTGGCGCCCGGTAGAAACGGCCGGATGGTCAGCGGCGCCTCCGTCTGGCCCATGAAGATGCTGGCGGCCACGTTGAGCGACTCCGCGCCCGAGACTTTCATCGTCCACTGCATGAGCCGGGCAAAGGCGCGAATGATGAGCTGCATGACGCCGAGGTAGTAAAGCACCGCGAAGAACGCAGAGATGAAGATGATGGTGGGCAACACCTGAAACGCAAAGAAGCTGGTGCCGAACGCGCTGCCGATCTTCGAGGGCTGCGCCGCGAGATCGCCGAAGACGAAGGTCGATCCCGCAAACGCGTAAGCGAGCAGCTTGTTGACCGCGGCGCCGGCGCTGTGCAGAATGCGCTGGCCCACCGTCCACTTGAGCACCAGAAAGGCGAAAAGGATTTGCAGGCCAAGACCCCAGGCCACCGTGCGCCAGCGAATCGCCCGGCGATTGGTGGAGAAAACCCACGCCAGCCCAACCATGGTCAGCAGTCCCAGCACACCCGTGAATCGAGCCAAATCGATCTCCCTGTGAGTTTTTCTAATGCCCAGAAGGGTTTTTCTAATGCCCAGAAGGGTTTTTCTAATGCTATGTTCGGCGGGGCAATTGCAGGAATTTATTTTTGTTCTCCGCCGAGATGATCTGCCGGATCAGCGGTGGCGGATCGACCGGCGTGTCGCCGATGATGAGCGCGGCGCGCAGCAGCTGCTCCGGCTCGGCAAAGCGTGCTTCGTCCTGGGTAAACATCGTCGCCAGCGGCTGGCCGGCTTCGACTCTCGCTCCCAGCTTCACGTACATCTCGAGGCCGGCGTGCGGCTCGACCGGCTCTCCGGCGCGCTCGCGCCCTGCGCCCAGACGCTGCACCGCCCATCCCACCCGCGTGCAGTCGCACGCCGCGAAATAGCCGCTCCGGTCCGCGCAGAAATCGCGGCGAAACCTGGGCTTGTGGAAAGCGGCACCCGCGTCCAGCGCGGCGAGATCGCCGCCCTGCGCCGCGACCATCTCGCGGAAAATGCGCAGCGCCGCCCCGTCGGCAAGCTTTTCCCCCGCCCTGTGCTTCCCTTCCTCAGCGGTCGCAGCCTCGCCCCCCAGATGAATCATCCATCCGGCCAGCACGAGCGAAATCTCGCGGCAATCCTCCATCAGCGGATCGCGCTCGTTGCGCAGCAGCGCCAGCGCCTCCTGAATCTCGACCCAGTTCCCGGCAAAGCGGCCCAGCGGTTGCGACATGTCCGTCTGGATGGCGACCGTCCGCGTGCCGGCGCGTTCCCCGGTTTCGACCATGAGGGCGGCCAGATACGCCGACATCTGCTCGTCGCGAAGGAACGCGCCCGAACCCGCCTTCACGTCGATCGCCAGCGCATCGAGCCCCGCGGCCAGTTTCTTGCTCATGATCGAGGCGCAGATGAGATAAGGATTCTCGACCGTCGCCGTGCGATCGCGCAGGCTGTACAGTTTCCGGTCAGCGGGAACCAGATTCTTCGTCTGGCCCACGATCGAGCAGCCGCAGCGCTCGAGCACGCCGCGCATCTCGTCGAGCGACAACGCCGTGCGGTACCCGGGGATCGATTCGAGCTTGTCGAGCGTGCCGCCGGTGTGGCCCAGGGCGCGCCCGCTGATCATGGGGTCAGCCAGGCCGACCGCTGCCGTAATCGGTGCCACCAAAAAGGAGGTCTTGTCGCCGACTCCGCCGGTGGAGTGCTTGTCGACGGTGCGGCGGCCGAGGCCACCGTGGCGCAGCACCTCGCCGGAATACCGCATGGCCGTCGTCAGCGTGTCGAGCTCGGGAAGCGAAAGGCCGCGCAGGAAGACAGCCATCAGCCACGCCGCGAGTTGCTCTTCGGGAATTGTTTCCCGAGCGGCTCCCTCCACAAGGAAGCGGATTTCATCGGCGCTCAGCTCTTCGCCGTCTCGCTTCTTCCGGATGATGTCGACTGCGTGGAGCGCCGCGATCATGATGCTGACGGCTCAAAGCGGAAGCTGCAGGGAAAGAGCTTTCCAAAAGGCATCGTCTCCGGCCCACTCTCGCCCGGGAACGTGACAACCGCGCCGGCCGTGACGAACTCGGCCATCACCTGACGGCAGGCGCCGCACGGCGGACAGGGAGCGCCGTCGCGATTCGTAACGGCAACGGCGACAATTTTGTGGTTCGCGCCGCGCTCGCTGATGGCGCGAAACAACGCGTTGCGTTCGGCGCAGCTGGTCAGGCCGTAAGAGACATTTTCGACATTGCAGCCGGTCACGATCCACCCATCCTCGAAGAGCAACGCAGCGCCGACAAAGAATTTGGAATAAGGGGCATACGCGTTGGCTGCGGCCTGCTGCGCCGCCGCCCGCAGCCGCTCCAGCATCGCGTCGTCCATTTTCGTCATCACCCCAATGAGGCTACTGGTTCGCGGGTGCGGAGGCAAACCGCTCCTCAAGTTCGCTTCCCGTCTTACCGATAAATCCGTTGTGGACGACCTGACACGCGAATTCCTGCTCGAAAGCCAGGAAGGGCTGGACCGGATGGAGCGGTGCCTCACCGATCTGGAGACCCGCCCCGGCGACCGCGAACTGCTCGCAGAGATCTTCCGCGCTGTACACACCATCAAAGGCACCACCGGATTTTTGGGATTTGGACGGCTGGAAAAGCTGTCCCACGCGGGAGAAAACCTGCTCGGCCTGCTGCGCGACGGCAAGCTCGAAGCCGGCTCCGAGATCATCAGCGCGCTGCTGGCGCTGATGGATGTTCTGCGCGGCATTCTCCGCTCGATTGAGGTCACCGGCGCCGAGGGAGAAAGCGGCGACGGGGATACGCGCCTGGTGGCGCGGCTCGCTGCGCTGCAAACCGGCGGGGATACGGGCCGGCCCGAGGCGGCCG